>DNIT01000116.1:3810-4578 GCA_003489345.1 Pelotomaculum sp.
CATTATCATCCAGCAGCCCCTCAGCTAGACTCCTGTAGTTACCCGTACCACCATTTTCCACAGCCAGCAAAAGTTGATCGACCGCCAGACGCTGCTGCCCTTCAATAGCTTCTTTAACCGTTGGAACGGGCTTGCGCGCTATTTTCTTTCTGGTCATGTTTTCAATAGCCCTTAACTGGTAGATCTCCCTGGGTGTGACCAGGGTAATGGCCGCACCTGCTTTACCGGCACGGCCGGTGCGGCCGATGCGATGAACATAACTTTCCGGGTCCTGAGGGATGTCGAAGTTATAGATATGGGTAACGTCGCTGATATCAAGCCCCCTGGCGGCAACATCGGTGGCCGCCAATAGCTCAATGGTACCTTCCTTAAACCGCCGCATCACCAGGTCCCGCTTGGACTGGGGCAGATCACCGTGGAGCGCTTCAGCTGAATAGCCGCGTTTGGTCAAAGCCTCAAAAAGCTCATCGACCCGGCGCTTGGTGCGGCCAAAGACAATAGAACGATCGGGCGACTGGATGTCCAGGAGCCGGCAAAAGACATCAAACTTTTGTTTCTCTTCAACCTCAATATAGCTTTGCTCAATGTTTGCCACAGTGACCTGTTTGCCTTCAATCCTGATCACTTCCGGACTCCTCATGAACCGCCTGGCCAGGGTTTGGATCGGAGCCGGCATAGTTGCAGAGAAAAGCAAGGTCTGGCGCTCCCCAGGCACTTCCGTGAGAATGGTCTCAATATCTTCAACAAAGCCCATATTGAGCATCTCAT
>DNIT01000116.1:4673-7574 GCA_003489345.1 Pelotomaculum sp.
AAAGCCCATATTGAGCATCTCATCCGCCTCGTCCAAAACCACCATCCTGACCTGGTTCAGACGGACCGTCTTTCTCCTCATGTGATCCATCAGGCGGCCAGGTGTCCCCACGATGATGTGAGGCCTATTTTTAAGCGCCCTGATCTGACGGGTAATATCCTGACCGCCGTAGATCGGCAGCGTCCGGATCCCCTTGAACTGCCCGATTTTGTTTAATTCCTCGGCCACCTGGATGGCCAGTTCACGGGTGGGGGTTAAGACAACCCCTTGAATCTGATCCCGCTCAACATCGAAAAATTCAACCATTGGTATGCCAAAGGCTGCTGTTTTACCTGTCCCGGTGTGGGCCTGCCCAATCAGATCCTGTCCGCTTAAACCGATGGGAATTGCTTGCTCCTGGATGGGGGTTGCTTCTTCAAAGCCCATATTATTAATGGACCGGATCACCGGATCAGTCAAACCAAACTCATTAAATGTCATCAATCTTTATTCTTCCCCTTTTGTTTTGTAATTTGGTATTTTAATAGTTACTTATAGCTTGCCCATTTTCATTTTTTCCTTTCCTAGATTGAATCTTGCTTTAGTCACAAAATGAAAAAGCAAAGGGGTTATCGCTATTGTAAAAGCGATAACCCCTTAAATGTCATAGCTTTTGGCAGAAATACGATTAGACCCTGTGACGATAGCACATATTATACATCATTTTCAAGTGTTAAGCAAGAACAATTATTAAATCATAATTACCACCCTTGCCATATCTTAAAGCAATAGCCAACCGTAACCTTAAATCTATTCCGTACAATGGAGGTTTTAAACAGCAACGGGTGTGCCAGCAGCATCTCCTCCGGGTCGTGACTTCCTGGATCCTGTTACAGGCGTCTTCCACAGTCTTTTCATCACTGTGGGTAAGCAGTATGGCGAATTCATCCCCGCCGATGCGGGAGACAATGTCACCCTTGCGGAAAGAACGCCCGATAACACCGGAAGCCGCCACCAAAAACCCGTCTCCCGCATCGTGTCCCAGGGTGTCACTGATAAACTTTAATAAGAGAAGGCAGAGCACAATCGCCCCGCCTCTACCAATTAATCCGTGGCTAGCATGGGGTCGTATCCCTACGTTGCCCCGGTATTCCGATAAATTAGATGATTATCCCATTTACACAAAATGGTGTTCACAAACAAGGCATGGATTTGCAGCATGTTAAAACTCAATACCATTTTTCAAACAATAGTCACTTGCCAAATGCGCAACTAATGAACGAAACAGAATCCCCTCAGTATCAAATTCGTGCTGCGAAACACCACGAGCGAGTTCAAGTTCAAGAAACAGTTTCTGACTATTCGACCACATATATTCGGTATGCTTCTCAAAAACAACATAGATAAAATCATCACCCATAATGTCATCACTATAATAATAGCTACTCTTTTCATTCTGAATTATTTGAAATGCAAGAAGCAGCATATTATCAGGCTTTACTTGCAAATCTTCATTGAGAATACAGTGGCTTGCATTATATATGGCAGTTTGCCTTGCGTAACCAGGAAGTTCGTTTGGCGCAATTTCTTTTATGTCAGCTTTCGCCTCAAGCATTTCGACCAATTCAGATATTGATTTAGGCCCAATTGGTATGAGGTGCTTGAACATCCGCACTTGCTCATTATAGTTCACAATGCCACTCCTTGACTAATTAATTGGACCCGGTAGACTAATACCTGGGGCTGAAAGCCACCCAACTGGTGCGGGAGATATTCGATATCCTATTAAACCATCAATTTTTACCCTTGCTGTCGTTTCATTTACTGGAATATTAACAACACCGATTCTTACTGTTCCTACGCTACTTGCGGGTACTTTTAAAGCCGTCCAACCAAATCTTCCATATACTATGGGAGATAAAAGACTACCATTACGGTGTCGGCCGTGGTGAAATCCTTGGCCGCTTCCATTTGGGCGCCGTCCTTGGCCTGAATCATGCCCATGCGGGAACTCACAAGATCCGACGCCACCCCCGCGCCTTTGAGGGCGCCCATCATTTGCGTGACGGATTTAGCGCAAAATCCGTTTTCGATGAGGATCGCGACTTTTCTTGTCATAGGGGTTTTTATCGTGTTCTCCTGACTGAGCGCGGGAGACGCGTCGGTCATGGCGCTTCCGGCCGTCTGGGCGGGCGGATTCGCCCCAATGCCCAAGGCGATTTGTCTGGCCAGATCGGGGGACACATTGCCAAATATATCCACTACACGCTGCTTAATGGTTTTATCCTTGACGCTCCCCGCCTCAAAATGAAACGCGTCGACAATATGCTCTTTTTCGGACACAGACATACTGTTCCAGAACAGCGTGGCCTGGCTGAAGAAATCGCGGAAGCTCTCGCTGCGTCCGCGGATTATGCGCGCGTCAATCTTTTCCGCGTAATGCACAAATCCGCCTTCCTCCCCGGCGGCAGGCATCGGCGAACCATTTGCCAGCGAATTGGGGAAATAGCTGACAACGCCGGGGTTTATCGTCATGCGGTGCATACCGTCGCGCTGGTTGTTATGAACGGGCGCCACGGGACGGTTGATAGGGATCTCCCGAAAGTTAGGTCCGCCAAGACGCGTCAGCTGCGTATCCTCATAAGAGAAGAGCCGCCCCTGCAGCAGCGGGTCGTTGCTGAAGTCAATGCCGGGCACGATATTGGCGGGACAGAAGGCCACCTGCTCGGTTTCAGCAAAAAAGTTGTCCACATTGCGGTTGAGGGTCATCTTGCCAATGATCTTCACGGGCACTGTCTCCTCCGGCCAGAGCTTGGTCGGGTCGAGAATGTCAAAATCAAAGTCAAACTCCTGCTCCTCTTCGATCATCTGCACGCCGAATTCATATTCGGGATAGTGCCCCTGTTCGATGGCGTCCCAAAG
>DNIT01000116.1:7786-7971 GCA_003489345.1 Pelotomaculum sp.
AGCGGCTTCCAGTGGAATTTTACAAATCGCGCCTGGCCCTGGGCGTTGACAAAGCGGAAGGTGTTGACGCCAAAGCCCTCCATCATGCGAAAGCTGCGCGGAATGGCCCGGTCAGACATCACCCACATCACCATATGGGCGGTTTCGGGCGTATTCACGACGAAATCCCAGAAGGTGTCGTGGGC
>DNIT01000109.1:0-5135 GCA_003489345.1 Pelotomaculum sp.
GGAAACCGAAATTCAACCATTTTTTAGTCGATTACCCAGCGTAAGTTACACACTCTACTGCGTAAACACCGAGTAAGACAATCCCGTTCAAATCCCGTTATACCCTTATTATTGTATGTATATTATTCATAAAATTCAACAGTTGTTATCCAGCATGGCATTCGTTCAATAAACAGCAACAGTATGCTTTAAGGAATCAAAAAGAATATCAGCTAAATCTCTGCTCTTGCTTGAGCAATCTCAAGCGCCTCCTCGGCAGAGATTTCTTCTGCCGGCCAACCCAAAGGCTCGATAATAATCCACAAAGCAAAAACTTGCTCATCGCTTAAGCGGTCTACCCGGGCTTTAACATTCTCACGCGTAGCTAAACCAAGGCTCTTGTCGTTACTGCCAATTATGGCAGATAGTTGCGACTGTCTTAATTTAGAGTGATTTCTTGAATTATGCCAAAGTCTCATGTTACAGATGGTGATACCTAAAGAGGTTACGTAACATGACAGATTGTGACAACTCGGAGAGGATTAACCGGGATTGATTAGGATCGACTAATCCCCGAGTAATGGGGCATGGGCATTTCCCCCTGGTGTTGGCATAGGAATTGCATACCTGTATTTACAATGAATAGAAACATTGGTTAAAAAGGAATTGTTCTTGGATAAATTGCGGAAGAATAGCAAGGCGATCTACACTTGTCAGCATACTGATTTAAGACAAAAGGCAGTCTGTTACTTCACCTCTTTGTGCTTTGTAGTGTGCCTCCCCTCCAGGATACTGTATCGAAAGGATGGTGCTGCACATCCTGGCAGGTTTGTCCTTATTACTATTATGTCGCCCGCAGCAGGCGGCGGAATGGAGTTTAATATGAAAAATCTGAAAATTGTCGGTGTCAGTCATCCCATCCACGATGCTGAAGCCAAGGTTCGTGGCAATGCAATTTATACCGGCGATATGCAGTTCGCGGGAATGCAGTATGCCGCAATGCTGTTGAGCCCCAAACCTCATGCTTTGATTAAATCCATCGACGCTTCTGAAGCGCTAGCTTTGGACGGTGTAGAAACGGTGTTGCATTGCTTCAACACCACGGAGCGCACGTTTAGCCGTTTCCAAAAATTATCGCGCCAGCCCGGTATTATGAATCAGGAGCGAGTGTTCAACCGTGAGTTGAGACAAATTGGTGACCGTGTGGCATGTGTGGTAGCAGAAACGCCGGAAATTGCCCGCCAAGCGGTGCGATTGATCAAAGTGGAATATGAAGAGTTATCCTTCACGACGGATGTGCATGAGGTGCTGAAAGGTGCCTTAGCGGGCATGCATCCCGAGGGCGTCTCCTTTGAATTTGAGAGGGAGATGGGCGATAAAAGCCTGGTAGCGCAGGATTGTGTGGAAACAGTCACCCATAGCATTATGGACCGTGTATCTCACGCCGCGATGGAACCTCATGCTTGCGTTGCTTACTATAACAAGAGTATGGATGAATTGACCATATGGAGTCCCAACCAGGGCGTTTTTGGTGTTCGTACCATGATCGCCGATTTGTTTGAGATGCAGTACCACAAGGTGCGAGTGATCAAAACCACAATGGGCGGTTCCTTTGGCGCCAAACAAGACTGGATATTGGAGCCTGTGGCCGCTTGCGCGACTTTGGCTACTGGTAAACCAGTGAAAGTGGTCTATAGCCGGGAGCAAGTCATGCTTAACACCTCATGCCGCGCCCCATATATAGCGGATGTGAAGTCCAAGTTTACGCGGGATGGTTTGCTGCAAAGTTTAGATATCGACGTAATTCTAGACGCGGGTGCTTACCTGGGTAACACCATGGCTTATATCAAGTATCAATCCACTTTGGTGCCCCGTACCTACCAATATCCCTATGCCAGGTACCGTGGGCAGGCTGTCTGCACTAACGGTACGACTTCCGGCGGGTTAAGGGGTTGGAGCTCAGGGGAATTGTGTTTATTTGTGGAGCATAACCTCAACATCGTCGCCCGTAGGCTGGACATTGACCCGTTGGAACTGCGTCTTAAGAATGTGCATATGCCATGGAATAAAGAAATGGCCAACAATATTTCGCTGGAAGAGATTCGTGCTAAAGAATGTCTTGAATTGGGCCGGGAGAAATTTGCCTGGGATGAGAAAAAGCAATCGGATGCGGATTTCAACCTCAAAAATAAACGCTACCAGCGCGGCGTAGGGGTTTCCTGCGGCGGCCACTTAAATGGCTATTTCCCAATCAATTTTGATTTTACGGGCGTTGAGATACGTTTTACTGAAAGCGGCAGCGCTATCGTCAACGTTGCGGTGCATGACCATGGTTGCGGTACGGTACAGGCTTTTAAGATGATTGCGGCGGAAACGTTGGGCCTGCCGGTGGATATGGTCTGGGTTGCGGAAGGGGATTCAGCTTACAACCCCTTTGATACCGGCTGCTATGCTAGCCGATCTATATATGTGATAGGCCGGGCTGTTAAGGATTGTTGTCACAAGCTGCAGGAGCAACTGCTGCAAGATATGGCCTGCGTGTTGAGCATGCCTGTGGAAGACCTTGAGATCGTCGATGCGCAAGTGCGCGCCAAGAATGATCCCTCCACCTGTTTTAGCTACACCGACGCGGTGCACAAGATCTTATTCACTCTCCAAAAAGAAGTCAGTGCCAAGCATCAATATAAAAATACGACCAACTGTGGTGTAATGGGCACGCACTTTGCCCATGTGGAGGTGGATACTTGGACTGGTATGACCAAAATATTGGATTATCTGGCCGTGCATGATATCGGCAAGGCTATCAACCCGGAGATATGCAGAGCACAAGTTCAGGGCGCAGTGGTAATGGGCAGCGGCATCGCCTTGACGGAGACGATGCATACCAATCCTAAGACCGGCAAGAGCGTATCGAGTTTGAAAGATTATCACGTAATGAACGCTTGGGAGGCACCGCAGGTTCAAGTGTTATTTATTGAGGACGGCCTCACGGAAGGGCCGTATGGGGCAAAATCTATCGGCGAGGCTTCATTAGTGCCGGTGACAGCCGCTATCGTAGGTGCTGTCAATGAGGCGCTGCAGAGTGATTTTTGCGAGTGTCCGCTGAACCCGGATAAAATCGTTGCCTTGATGCAGGAAAGGATGAAAAAAGAATGCGTTTAGAATTTATAGTAAATGACAAAAAGCGGGTTTTGGAAGTGGCAGCAGATAAGCGTTTGATTGATATACTTCGTGAAGACCTTGGTCTTATGGGTACTAAGGAAGGCTGTGGCGAAGGCGAATGCGGTGCTTGCACCATCCTCTTGGATGGAAAAGCCGTTCATTCTTGTTTGCTGGTGGCAGCCCAAATGCCCGGCAGACAGGTGACAACGATTGAAGGTCTGGAAAAGAACGGCAGGCTTGACCCGCTTCAGTCGGCTTTTGTAGAAGAAGTGGCTATACAATGCGGCTACTGTACACCAGGCATGATACTCTCTGCAAAAGCGCTACTACTGGAAAACCCTGCGCCGACGGAAACTGAGATACGACGGGCACTGGCTGGCAACATCTGCCGATGTTCCGGATACACCCAAATTATACGAGCTGTAGAACGCGCGGCACGGGAAGGGGGAGCTGACATATGAGCGTAAAAAACTATGCGCCTAAGAATATAGAGGATTTGTTCTCAGATCTGGCAAAAATGACTCCGAAAAGTAAAATTATAGCCGGTGGCACAGATCTGAACATCAGCTTACATGCGGGTGTTGTCAAGCCGGACGCCCTGCTTTATGTGGGCGGTATTAATGAAATGCGTCAAATTGTCAAGACGGATGGGAAGGTTGAGATTGGCGCTGCGGCCACCATGAGTGAAATAGCAAAAAGCCGGCTCTTACAGGAAGGCCTGACTGCTATCGCTGACGCGGCTGCGGATGTGGGCTCCGCCCAGATCCGAAACAATGCCACCATTGGCGGTAGCGTGGCTAACGCTTCACCGGCCGGTGATATATTAGTTCCCTTATTTTTGTTAAAGGCGGAAGCGGTGATCGCTAACAGCAAGGGCGAGTTGCGGCGTGTGCCTATCCCGGAAGTGTTGCTGGGGCCGGGGAAAAACAGCCTTTGTTATGACGAAGCCGTCATTAAATTCCTGCTACCATTAGCTCTGCCAGGACAGCGCAGCGCTTTTGTCAAGTTAGGCTTTCGCAAAGCGGTGACCGTTGCCCGGATCGGTTTGGCAGCCAGCCTGGATATGACTGAGGATGGCCTAATTAAGGCCGCGGAAATGATGGTGGGTGCTATCTCCCCTGTCCCGTTGCGCATTGAAACGGCGGAACAGTATATGCTTGGTAAGCGGCCGGATGAGATAGTGGAGACAGTTGGCCGGATGCTTTCAGATTTGATAATAGAAAAAACCCCAAAGGAATTTGATCGAGACTATAAAATTGGTGCCGCTTGTGGTGCAGTTGACAATCTATTGAAGCGTTTTTACTAAAATATCATTGCCTTATCATCCTCCTTTATTTTAAGGGCAGTGACCCTACCCCGAATTTAGCGTAGGTTCATTTAGAGGTCCGCTTCATGAGACTGAATGGCTTAAAGTGCACCTTGAGGGGAAGATTATGCCCCGGAAATGTTAGCAGCTGCGACTGGTTTTGCAGTTGATCATGAAGCCATGATGAAATTTATGGGTAAAATTGTAAATTAATAAAGATTTTAACATCAAGGAGAAAAACATTACCCAGGAAGACGATTATTTTTCGCCTATCTTATTTAAGCAGCCACTGAGAGAAAACCATTATCCTAAAGAAATTTTGCTCAGAATCCCAATAATTATTCCATTTAAGAAGCTGGGATTTTAAAAACCGGTATGCCTATCTGGATAAAATAAAAGAATTGAGGTTGGGATGATGCATATGAACAAATAAAACTCTGCTAGACAGGCAAAGAGTCTTTCCCAATTTAAGTATAAGAGGAGGTTAATAAAGTGAAAAAAGTATTAGTGTTAGTGGGCTTGATTTTTCTGATGGCGATTGCTGGATGTTCAGGTAATGGTAGCGTTAAAGAGTCGGATACAGTATCGGGTGGAGAAAAAGCTGGTGTAGAAAACTTGATCATCAAATATGCAACTCCCGTTTCTGAGAATGATTACGGCGGACAAGGAGGCTTTAAGTTTAAAGAGG
>DNIT01000109.1:5248-10005 GCA_003489345.1 Pelotomaculum sp.
ATCAGGCGGGAAAATGCAAGTTCAGGTTTTTCCAGCCGGGCAGTTGGGTAGTATGAGAGAGCATATTGAAGGTGCGCAGGTTGGCTCAATTGACGTGGCATGTGTTGTATTTTCAGCTTTTGAATCCTTTATTCCGGAAACTGCAGTTCTAGGTTTGCCGTTTATCTATCCGGAAAACTATGACCAATTATGGCCGATTGTCGATGAAATGACTGCTAAACTCCAGCCCTACTTTGAAGAACGTGGTTTAGTATTGCTGGGGATTTCAACTAACGGTTTTAATCAATTTACTTCAAATAAACCCATTACTTGTTTGGGCGATTTTAAAAAGATTACCATGCGGGTAGTTCCGTCTCCGCTGCTAATCAAGCAATATGAATCATGGGGAGCAAGTGTATCAGCTATAGAATTTGCCGAGTTATATTTGGCTCTGCAGCAAGGAACAGTTGATGCGCAAGAAAACGCCTTAATGATCAATAAAAACCAAGCTTATCATGAAGTATCCAAGTATCTTACAATCTCAAACCATTCGCAATCTTTTCAGCTCCTGGTGGCAAATAAAAATAAGATGGATAACCTGAGCGAAAAGCAAAGAGAATTATTCATGGAAGCAAATAAGGCCAATATTGAGTTGCAGAGAAGTTTAGTCGCCAAAGAAGAGCAGGGACTAATTGATTTCTTTAAAGATTATGGCGTAAAAGTCCATTATTTAAGCGATGAAGCCAAAGAAGAACTTCGGGAGGCTTCCAGACCTGTCTATGAGATGTTCGCCCAGGAAAATGAAAAAAAGCAGGAGCTGTTTAACACTTTGGAAGAAGCCGTTCAAAGGTTAAATTAAAGCATATTATATGTGTCCTTGCCTGCAATAGCTGCAAGGATAAATGGAAAATAATTGCCCGACCGGTTAGCCCTTGTATGGGATATTGGCTAGAAAGCCAAGGTTCATGCAAGGGGGTCGGTCTAGCTCGGGAACGCTGCAATTTGCTGTTTTGTATGATTTGGCAGGCAGACTAATTTTTTAAAGGGAGGAACCTATGAAAATTTTGAGAAGCACGATAAATATAATTTGTGTAGTTAGTATATTGCTGGCCACCATGATACTTTTTTGTAATGTTATTTTAAGAGGGGTCTTTAATGCAGGTTTTGCCTGGGCAGAAGAGGCAGTCCGTTATTTACTGGCAGTAGTCACTTTTATGGGTTTAAGTCTGGGAGTAACTGAAAAAGCGGATATTAATGTCGATGCATTTTTAAGGCTTTTTAAAGGTCAAGGGAAAAGATACCTAAAAATATTAATAAATACCATAGAATTGTTAGCATTAATAAGCTTGGGTTTATTATCTTATCAGTTTGCCCAGGAAATTTCAGCTTTGGATCAAATAACTCCGGCGCTGAGAATACCGATGCACTATCTCTATTTATTAATTTTTATTGGCGTGATTCCCAGGCTGTTATTTGGAGCGACTAAATATTACGATATCTTAAAAGAAAATTAATAAGCTTTAGTTTCCCGTTAACAACGAAGGAGGAATGAAGTTGATAACTTGTTTGATAATCATGCTTGGGGTTCTGCTAATATTAGGGATACCTATATATATCGCCCTCTTTTTCTCTTCTTTAATATCTTTATTTTTCTTTAGCGATTATAATTTAGGTATTGCAGCTCAACGCATCTTTGGAGGTATAGATAAATTTGCCATTATGGCGATGCCTTTTTATATTTTTGCGGCCAGCATTATGCTTAAGGGAGGCATGTCTAAGCGCATCCTTGATTTTGCAAGTTCTTTGATTGGTAATATTAGGGGTAAGGTTGCTTTGACAACGCAGCTTGCCTGTATGTTTTTTGGGTCTTTATGCGGGTCAAGCCCGGCAACGGTTGCGGCCATAGGCAGCTTTATGTATCCTGAGTTGAAAGAAAACAATTACGGTGAAAAATTTGCGACAGGCTTAATTGCTTCGAGCGGTTCTGTGTCTTTATTAATTCCGCCAAGTATAACCTTTATTGTTTATGGTGCAACCACCGGAGTTTCCATCGGTTCTTTATTTATTGCTGGTCTAGGTGCAGGAATAGTCTATGGAGGCTTAGTTTTAGCATACTCTTATTATTATGCCTGTAAGGTTGGCACCAGCGATAACGAAGGAGCTAAAGCCAATTTAAAGAATATAGTCGATCAAACGAAAAAATCAATCTGGGCCTTGGGAGTACCGGTAATTATCCTGGGGGGTATTTTTACCGGGTTTTTTACTCCTACTGAAGCGGCGGCTGTTTCTACTGTATATGCCTTACTTGTTGTAACCTTTATCTACAAGGAAATGAATCTTAAGTTATTGTATGATGTATGTCTCGATTCTTCCGCAACAATAGCCCAGCTAATGATGCTCTTAGGAACCGCTGCCTTATTCGGCTGGGTAATGTCTATATCTTTCGTACCCCAAATGTTAACCGCACATATTGTAAGTATCATTGATTCTCAATATGCCTTTTTACTGATTATCAATATTGTTTTTCTCATCGCGGGGATGTTTATCGATACCGGTGCGGCAGTGATGATTTTTACGCCAATCATCTTCCAGCCGGCTATGCAAATGGGCATAGATCCGGTTCATTTAGGGGTTGTCATTGTGGCAAATATGTGTATCGGCATGTTCTCTCCCCCCTTTGGTTTAAACTTGTTTGTGGCCAGCTCGTTTGTTGATATGCCTATTATCGAAATTTATAAAGCAATTGTTCCATTTATATTATTAGCTCTGGCAACATTGCTAATCTTAACCTATGTACCCAGTATATCACTGTTTTTGCCAAATCTGATGGGATATTAATTATTTATAATTGATGCCACTGCAGCATAATTCGGGCAACACAAGGTGAGCCCCAACGCTTGCTGCGGCTTATACGATGAACGGCGGGCAGCAATCCGCCGTTTTGCCGTTCATCGGCAAGCCCGAAGCGGATAACCCCCGGGAGCTTGAGGGCAGAGCCCTCAACACGGCTGGAAGCCGTGCGCCACTTTTGCTTAAGCCGCGAACCTGTCCTCGAAATATATCATAATCTGGCTATATACTAATCCCCCATCCCGACATGGCATGGTCCATTTTTTTGTGATCTCTTTGACCGAAAGATAAACCACTTTCCGTATTGAGTCGTCGGTCGGGAATATAGCCTTGGATTTGGTGAATTTCCGTAACATCCTGTGGTATGCCTCTACTGCGTTCGTTGTATATATCAGCTTGCGAATTTGTTCGGGATATTCGAAGAACGTAGTGAGGTCGGCCCAGTTTGCATCCCAGGAACGCAAGATCGAAGGGTACTTTTTATCCCATTTTTCCCTGAACTCCTCCTTCGCATACTCGGCATCGTCAAGGTTTACGGCGCCGTATATTTTTTTCAAATCTGCACAGACTGCTTTCCTGTCCTTGTACGGCACGAATTTAGCCGAATTGCGGACTTGGTGGACGATGCACAATTGCTGCTTCGTCAGGGGAAATACCGCATTTCCGAGCCCTTTCAGGTTATCATGGCAAGCGATGAATATATCCTGCACTCCCCGTTTTTTGAGGTCCGAGCAAATTGAAGCATAAAACGTGGCCGACTCTTTTTCGCTTATCCATATGCCCAAGATATCTTTCATCCCTTCCATGTCGATGCCCATGACAGAATACACGCACTTGTTAGCTATCTGGTTGTCCACCCGGCTCTTGAATACGATGCCGTCGAAATAAACGATGGGGTAGATGCTTTCTAGAGGTCGGTTCTGCCATTCGTTGACTTCCGGCAGGATTTTGTCCGTGATTTTCGAGGCCATCGTTTGCCGAATCTCTGCGCCGTAGATCTCTCTGATATTATCCTCAATATCGCGTTGGCTCATTGCCGTCAACCGGCCCTTCCGAAAGTAAATAACGAATCAGCTTGCTCGCGGAAGCAAATTCCACCTTTGTTAGAGATTTTTCCCGTAGCCTTTCAGGCAATCCGGACTTCTTCACACAGGTCAAGGCGGAATATTCCCCCATGATGTCGTTTTCATAACCTTCCATCAACAACCAATCTTTGATTTCCTGTGTATCTGGCGAGAGCCATTCCACCGCATGCTTTATCCAGCAATCCGTATGGATCGCTCACGACTTCAAAGTAACCATCTTTATCAAAATAAAGCACCTGATCAAGAACAATTACATGTCCATCACCTTTTACGCGCTTCAGGATTGCCGACAAACCTTACTTTGGCAGGATGCTTTATGCTTTACCCTCCTCTGTAAAGTATTCTCTTTTCCGTTTATAATACCATACTTGAGTCCGAATACAGTGCAGTACTCAGTTCCCCATGCTTGAGGAAAACTGCAGAGCAAAGCACCTTTTCAATATTTTTTCCTTCCCTTGAAATGGCGTACTTCTATCACTTGATCAAGCCGAAGTTCCCAAAAGGTTGCCTGAATATATTTTCCACGATTTTCCCACTCATTCTCCCGCGGTGAGACGTCAAATATCTTCTCCCATGATTTTTGTTTTACCCTCAATTGCTCAGCGGGAAGCAAACTGTTGTACCATTTGTCCTCCGCCTCATATTCCTGTTCGTTTGAATAGTCTCCATAATAGCCATCATTCAATACAAGATGCCACATGTCCTCGTTGCTGAGCAGTACGTATTTATCCGGCACTTCAAGTTCAATACAGACCTGATTTCCACTATAGCTGCGAAACTCCATGCGACGTAGGTCAGGCTTCCGATGTTTCCACTCCATGGTATGCCACGCCCAGAACGGAT
>DNIT01000050.1:0-883 GCA_003489345.1 Pelotomaculum sp.
TTGTAGCTTCCCTTTAGGATTTTCTGTAACGGACATATTGGGTTAAGAGAATAGCGATAGTGCTAATAACGGCTGCAATGATAAAAGCCTGTGTGTATCCGCCGCTGGCTATTTTAATCTTGGCGGCCGTGATCGGGCCAAAATACGCGGCTAAAGCGAAACCGCAGAACATTATTCCATAGTTGACACCGTTGTTTTTTGGTCCGAATGTATCTGCCGTAAGAGCAGGGAAAATACCCATTAGACCGCCGAAACAAAAGCCTACCGCCATAACTACCAACATGAAAGGTGCAAAGGTATTCACAGTTGACAATAAAAACATACTAAGGGCTAATATAATATACATTGCTGTTAGCGAAGCATAGCGGCCGGCGATATCGGAAACCCAACCCCAGAAAATCCGTCCTGCCATATTTGCCAAAGCCAGCAGGCTTACAGCGAAAGCTGCTGTGGCCGGTGTCACTTTGATGACTTCCTGCGCGATTGGAGAGGCTTGACTGACGATCATTAAACCTGAAAAAGCACCGGCCATAAGCATGAGCATTAAAACGTAGAAAGTAGGGTCCAGCAACATCTGAGGCCAATTCTTATCCACACCCGACACTGCCGATCCGGCCGCAGGCGCCGGAGGATTCCAGCCTTCCGGCTTGTATCCCGCAGGTGCTGTCATCACAAAGAACGAACTCACCAAAACGACAACTAAAAAAACTATTCCGAGTACCTTAAAAGCGTTCAGAACACCAGAGCTGACTATTAAGGCGTTGGCAATTGGGCCGAGAAGAACAGCCGACAAACCGTAGGCGGCTGTAACGATACCAGCTACCAGCCCCCTTTTATCAGGGAAAAACTTGACGGTATTGGCTATAGTGCAGCTATAGACTGT
>DNIT01000050.1:1005-3796 GCA_003489345.1 Pelotomaculum sp.
AGCTATAGACTGTACCAACTCCCAGACCGGCAAAAATACCATAAAATACATACAACGTGGTTATAGAGCTAGAATATCCGCTACCAATCCATCCGATTCCAAAAAGTAGCCCTCCCACAAAGATAACCCACTTCGGTCCGAATTTGTCCTGGAGCCTTCCCCCCAACACCATAGGAATTGGTGAAATCGAGTTTGCAATAGTGAATGCCATTGCCGCAGCCGCTCCAGTAATGCCTAACAAAGCAGCCACTGGTTTGGCAAAAACACTCCATGCGTAAATCGAACCGACACATAGATTAATAAGGCAACTGGCAATTAAAACAAGCCATCTTTTAGAGTCTAAGTTCATGACAAATACCTCCTAATTAATTTTTGTCATTCCTAAAGTTCCTCATTTCGCAAGCTTTATTTTGCTGCATATACAGCAGATATAAATCCTTACTAACCTAGCATAAGAATGTCGGTACGCTCCTCTATGAATTCAGATCTTTCCCTTTTGCTTGATGTAGGAACCTCCGGCCTGTATTGCATAAACCTATTCAGGTGTTTTTGGATTCTAGATTCTTATCACAGGCACGCAACACAGGCCGGCGTCCCACCTAATTTAATTTAATTTGATATGACATAAGAATGCTTGTTTACAAACTTTCTTATATAATAATGTGTCACATCATCAACAGTTACCAGCATATTCACTCCAACTCTTAGTACATAAATTACTATGAAATGGTAGCTTGTATTTTCAAATAGAAAAGATTATAATGTTGAAAGTCTTGTATTACATTGTACTGGTTATAAATATTGCTTTTCGACGGGAATATTTATATCAGTACTTTTTTTTTGTACCGTTTTAGTTGATTCATTTCGCTACAGGATTCCCGCAAGATCAAAGATCGTCCCCTTTCAATAATATTTATTCCATTCGTTATCTAACTAAATGTTATCATTCTTTACCGTCTTTACATTTTTAGTCTTTTTTTACGATATCTTTTAATCTACCCCATTCCGGCTGGAAAATCCCCTCGTCCATAAGCTTCAAATCAGGTGAGATGACTGGTTTAAAGTCCATAAGGGCCAAGATATCTTTTTCTAAATCCACACCGGGAGCGATCTCTGTTAAGACCATTCCTTCTTTTGTAAGTTCAAAAACGGCTCTTTCTGTAATGAAAAGAGTAGGCTTGTTAATTGAGACCGCATATTTGCCGCTGTAGGAAATCTGTCCAACCTGGTCCAGGAATTTTTTCTGTCTACCCTCTTTGACAATGACTAATTTACCGTCTTTCACCTCGACTTGCAGCCCGCCTGCGGTAAAGGTGCCGCAAAAAACCGCTTTTTTGCAGCTCGTGGTTATGTTAATAAAACCACCGACACCCGCAACCTTACCGCCAAAATTGCTCGCGTTAACGTTACCGTCTTTGTCTGTCTCCGCCAGTCCGAAATAAGCCAGAGGTACGCCAACACCATCAAACCAGTTTTGATGAAAATAATGATCAACCGTAGCCTCAGGGTTCCAGTGGTGTCCGAAATCCCCGCCCACTCCAGGCAATCCGCCGATATTTCCTAACTCGGAAATCGCTAGAATGGTGTCACTGACACCCTCTTCAGTAGCTACATTGGCAATACCTTGAGGAATACCGATTCCCATATTAACCGGACCAGGCTTCAATTCCATGGCTGCTCGGCGGCAGATGACTTTGCGTTCGTCCAGTGGGAGCGGGGGAACATTGCCCAGGGGTACTCTTGCATCACCAGAAAATGAAGGATTGTATAGGGTAACCATGCTTTGCCATTGCGGCTTTTCAGCAACCACAATATAGTCAACCAAAACACCCGGTACTTTTACACGCTTGGGATGCAGTGTTCCAGCTTTAACCAATGTTTCCACCTGCACTATGACAATGCCTCCCGAAGCTTTTACGGCCTGCGCTACCGGCAGATTATCCAAACTTTTACCTTCTTTTTCAATCGTGAAATTGCCGTTTTCATCTGCTACAGTACCCCTCAAGAGCGCTACATTAATAGGAAAGGAAGGGTAAAACATCCACTCCTCCCCTTCAAATTCAACTACTTTAAGGATATCTTCCGTGGTAATAGCATTAACCTTGGCTCCCTCAATACGCGGGTCAATAAAGGTCCCCAACCCAACTTTTGACAACACGCCAGGTCCTTTTCTGCCTATTTCCATAAATAATTGGCACATGACTCCCTGCGGAAGGAAATAACACTCTGCTTTGTTCTCTTCCACCAGGCGGGCCATGCGTGGCGACGTACCCACATGCCCTACAATTAATCTCTTTATCAAGCCTTCTTCAGCCATGGCACACTCGCCTCTGGTTTTAGTGTCACCAGCTCCAGGCCCATGCACCTGGGTAATGCCTTTGGGATGCCCGGTATTCCTAAATCTTTCTCCAATGGCCAGGCCTATCTCTTCCGGCCAACCGGCAAGTGCAGACACAGCATATGCTACAGTTGCGCCGTCCTTAATAAGTTCCGCCGCTTGCGCTGCCGTAATCACTTTTGCCATACTCTTCATTCTCCTTTTGGATTATTTTTGTTAACCTATGTTAACATTGCAAATATCTTCAATTTTTTTACCACACACCGGTTTGGAATTAACCGGCGCATGGCAGGTAGGGAACCAATCTCCGCTATTAAGCTCCGCAGCCGGCTTCTTTTTCTTTCTTCTCTTTTAGGGCCTTGAGAACCATTTCCGGCGTAACCGGCACCTGGTAGAACCTTACGCCAATGGCGTCGTAGATCGCGTTGACAATCGCCGGGAAGGTCGGCTGAA
>DNIT01000180.1 GCA_003489345.1 Pelotomaculum sp.
GGAGGGAGCGCTGCCCGATTAAGGAAGTAAAATCCGAATTGCTATCCATAGAGTTATCACGGATGAAATAATGGCAAAAATGAAATTCGAAGCGGAATAGATAAAAGCCCAACCACCGAAACCTGCGAGAGAAAGACCTTATTATAATGGCGGTTCTGGAACCGGAAACCTGACAAAAAAGGTAGTACCCGTAGGACTTGTTTCTATATTAATAACAGCGTTATGCCTGGCGGCAATACTATAACAGACCGCCAAACCTAAGCCTGTTCCATTGTCTTTGGTAGTGAAGAAAGGAGTACCTATCTTTTCAAGTACATTGGATTCGATTCCTTTGCCCTGATCCTGCACGGATAAGACCACCTCTTGACCGTCCCTGAATGTTCTTATGGTCAGTTCCCCACCGGGTGACATTGCTTCTAGCCCGTTGCGAATGTGGTTCAAAATAAGCTGGCGGATTTCTTTTTCATCAAGGAATAAGTAAGGGATTTCCTCCAGCAGAAAATGAATATTTTTATCTGATACTCTAGCGTCCGACTGGATTAATGGGGACAGGTGCTCTAAAATTGTATTGAGGTTTTGCGCTTTTAAATCTGCGGTCTTGTTTTTAGCCAAAGAGAGGAATTCAGTAATAATTGAATTCGCCCGGTCAAGTTCATCGATCATGAGATCAAAGCGATCCTTGTATTGAGCAAACGCCTCTTTGTCCCTGTACAGTTGCAGAAAACCGCGCACGGTGGTCATCGGGTTTCTGACCTCATGTCCGATACCGGCAGCCATTTCTCCGACTAAATTTAACCGGTCAAGGCGGGCTAATTCGTTTTCATAGTGCTTGCGTTGGGTTATATCGGTTATAACAGTTTTGTAGAAACGGCTGCGGCCATCAGTACTCTTATGCGGAGCGCTCAGAAGCTGCACTTGAATCGGAGCACCGTTTTTTGTCATGAGGCTCAATTCTGTAATAACTTTTTCATCTCTCCGCTTGCAGCGGCGCAGATGGTCTAAAAACAGCTTTAAATCGCTTTTGGTTACATAGACAAGCAACGGCATACCTATTAATTGAGACCGTTCTATGCCTATCAGGGATGCGCCTGTGAGGTTGGCCTCCTGTATACAGCCTTTATCATCAATGGTAACATAACCTACCGGTGCAAAGTCGTAAAGAGCCGCATAGCGGTTCCGGGATTCTTCCAGTTCTTCAAGAGCTTCCTGCAGCGCCTGGCATTTTGCCTCCAGGTCCAGCTCTTTAGTCTCAAGTTCGTCTCTAAGGCGCGAGACTTCACCCTTAAAAGAATTTATAGTATATTGCTGTGATATGTCGAATCGCGTCATCTCGTACTTAGCGCTCTTTTTAAAGCTCGCCACAAATATCGCCTCCAAATAACGACCATTTTTCCAGGCGCCGGCAGGTCGTCCGTCGTGTTTTCGGGAGGTTGGTTATGGCTGGAATTTTCTATATCCGTACACGATCGGTTGCGTCTTCAATGGCCATAAGAATAAATTTTGTTTGTTTATTCGAGCCCACAATACGGCGGGCATTGACCAGCATCTTCTTGTGGCCCAGGCGTGGAAAATTATGAACTACTTCAAAATCTTCGAACATTGTATTCTCACAGAGAATATCTTCCAAAAGAGCTCGTAAATGGGGGATATCCCACTGTTTATTCCCCAGATCAAAAATACAATTGTTCACTGTTTCCTCCGGTGTGACCAGGAAGGCCTGATAGAAAGCCTTATTAGCTGAGCTTATACGCAATTCGGCGTCGAGGACCAGAAGAGGTTCCCGCACGGTTTCCACAATCCCTTCCGCATATTCACGGGCCTCCTGGGATAATGTGAGGCCTTTTTTGACTGTATCAATATCGACATACGTAATAACTACGCCATCTATTTTGTTCTCCGTGGTCCGGTAGGGGCGAATTTGCACGGAATACCAGCAACCATACCGGTCTTGCACTTCCTGTTCTTTGCTGATGAGGGTATCGATTACTTCCAGGACCGATTGCTTCAAATCAGAATTGTCGAAATTTGTATTGATATCGGTAATAGGCCGCCCCACGTCAGCGGCAATCAGGTTAAATGCTTTTTCCGCCGCCGGGTTGAAACGCCGGATGTGTAAATTGTTGCTGAGCATGACGACTGGAATATTGATGCTGCGGAATAGATTATACAAATCACTGCTTATTCTGCCCAATTCCAGGTTGCGGTTTTGTACTTCATCATTTAATGTTATCAATTCTTCATTGGATGATTGAAGCTCTTCTTTGGCGGTTTCCAGTTCTTCATTCATGCTTTGCAATTCTTCGTTGCTCGATTGGATTTCTTCGTTAGCGGCCCGGAGTGCCTCATTCGTGAACTCATGCTTTTCAATAATGCTTTGAAGATTCTCTTTGGTGGCAACGAGCTCATGTTCCAATCTAATTAAGTCTGTATTTTCGTTCCCCCATGTCGTCTGTTCCAATCCCTCCGCAACACTGGCGGCATTCTCCCCTTGAGGCCGTGCCTGCGAGACCATTTCCCTAAACAATACCAGGAAGTATTTTTCTTTGTTGTGTGGCGCCCCGATAGGGATCACATCGACATTGACATAATTGGCTCGATCATTATAAACAACAGGCAAACCTTGCCTGCTGACCGGGCGATTCTCCTTCTTCGCCTGGTTAATGGCGCTGTACAGCCCAAGCGACAAACCATCCCGGACCATTTTAAAAAGTTTCAGGCTCGGCGTTCCGGATGCAGGTTCGAGATAAGCTCCGGTACGGCCGCGAAACTGAATGATCTCCAGATCGCTGTTAATAACAACACCGGCCGGGGCATATTGGTTCAGGACAATACGGTCGGCTTCTTCCAGCACGTTAAAATTCTGATCATTTTCCGGACTCCGGCTGCTCTGCGCGTGCCCTTCTATTGTCGCCGCCGCATATTCTCTGGCGGTAAACTCAGGTGTTAATGGAGATTGAACAGCTTTCTTGGAATAAATCTTGTACTTTTTGTCCACCAGGTGGAACAAGTTGGCATAGGCGCCAACGGATTCCGAAGTCCCCAGCAAAAGAAACCCTTTTTGCTTGAGGGCGTAGTGTAAAACGGGAAAAAGTTTCTTTTGCATAGCCGGCCCGAAATAAATGATCGCATTCCGGCAACTGATCAGATCCAACCGGGAGAAAGGCGGGTCCTTGACCATGTCCTGCCTGGCGAAAACACACAT
>DNIT01000194.1:0-3751 GCA_003489345.1 Pelotomaculum sp.
ATGGTTTCCCCGGTCTCCGGAATATAGAAACTCATAATGTCCAGTTCCCACAGAAGGTCGTTGGGAAATTCCAGGTCGGCCTTGTCTATTTCATCAATCAATAGCACTACCTGCTGATCAGAGGTAAAGGCCTCCCCAAGCTTGCCGAGCTTAATGTATTGCTTGATATCAGACACGTCCCGGTCCCCGAACTGGCTGTCGTAAAGCCGTTGCACCGTATCATAGAGATACAGCCCCTCCTGGGCTTTGGTCGTCGACTTGATATTCCATATGATGAACTGCAAGCCAAGGCTCTCGGCAGCGCTTTTTGCCAGCAGTGTCTTACCCGTGCCGGGCTCGCCTTTGACCAATAGCGGTCTTCCCAGGGCAATAGCGATATTAACACTGTTTTGTAACTCTTTCGATGCTATATAGTCATCTGTACCATGAAATTGAAAATTTTTTTCAGCCATACTAACATTCTCCTCTAGAATTAAATTCAATAAACGCTAAAGTTGGGACAGAATCATTAAACAGTGCAGCTTTACCGAATCTCTTAATTACTTGATATATCTATTGACATATCCCTTAAGATTTCTTGCAAAAAGGCTTCTTCCGATTCACGCATGTAAATTAAATTTTTGATAAGGGCTTTTTTCTTGAATCCGGCGTCGCTGTCATATGCAACGATTTCTTTCATTCTTTTTATGTTTGATTTAACTTTTTTAAGCCTTCCTACCAAAGATTTTGCTGCTTCCCTGGAAGTTAAGATATCAGACGCTTCCAAACCAACGTTCAAGTCCAGGTAATACCATTCAATATTGGAAAGAAGCCTTTTTGAAGCTTCTTTTAGCGCTTCCTTACCGGATTTTGTAATATAGTATCTTGTCCTATCCGGCATTTTACCTTCTTTTTCCTCTTGTGAATAGACCAGCTTCTTTCTCTCTAACCTCTTTAATACTTGGTAGATAGAGGCCAGTCCCACCCTAACCCACATCCTTATATTCCTGTAGTCAATTACCTTATTAATTTCATAAGCATAGGAAGGTTTTTCATTTACTATATAAAGCAGTATCACTTCTAAATTTGATAATATTTGTGCCATTTTAAACACCATTTCTTAAATTATAGTATATATTAAAAATCCAGCCCATTATTTTAGTTTTATCTTACCATTCACAAAGAAATAAAGTGAAATATATGTTTGCGATTGTATTAATAAGCCGTACTAATTAATATCCTCAACTTGAGTCTAAATTTATATTAAAAATTTAATTACCCTATAAAACAGAAATGATTCTTGCTTTTTACTGTATCAAAAGGATGGCAGCAATATTTGCCTTTATGAAGGCTTAAAGCCAGGGGTTTATTATAATAAGTAACAGTTTAATCAAAATGTTTATCTACGCAAAACCATTTTAAAATCTTTATTGAAGCAATATCATGGACAGCTTCCGAGATAAAAAAATTCCCGGCCAAACGCCGGGAATACCAGGAACTCAATTTTCAGGAGGCTCCATGCAGTCAATCAGGTCGTCAATAGTAATTCCAGGTTGGTAAGTGAGCAGTCTCTCCCTGATCCGGCAGAGAGCTTCCAAGGTGGGCTGGATCTCCTGCTGCTCCCATCTTTCCACCAACCAGGCTGAAAAACCAATGATCTCGGCAAATTCTTTCAGATCTCGGATGCCTGTTTGCAGCCTCCAATACCTGATTCTGTTATGCAGCGGCATTTCAAGCCCTCCCGCTCATTATCTTATGCAGAAAAAAGCAATTAAAGTACTTGTTTTTCCGCCTGCCATCTTTCCACGTTAAGGATATATTCAACAAACAAATAACCCGCCCATAGCTTTTCATGGCGGGTTAGAACAGCTCCAGCAGGGTATGCCGGACTATTTCTCCGGGTTAAAACCCTCCAAAGGATCCAGTTCCTCCACGCTTCTGCCATAGTAGAGACTTCCTGCTCCAAGCAGGAGGTTGAGTACGGCAAAAAAGAGGTAGACCAGGCTAAGAGCGCTCGTACCTTTTAAAAGGAAATAGCCGGCGAGAAGGAGTAAACCATATATGAAATAACTTTTCGCCTTTTTCCTGGAGCTGAAGACTGAATCCTGGAGGGCAGCCAGCATCATTAACGGCTTCTTCTTTGGGATGGTCCGCGGAACAACCTCCGGCACGGCTTCCGTACTTTGAAAGACGCCGCACCCGGCTTGTCTGGCCAGTTCGGCCAAACCGTACCTTGTTACTGCTTTGATCCGAATCCCCTTGCGGGCTGCTTCATCTACGACACGCCTGACACCTGGGGCAAAATCACCGGTTGTCACCAAAAGACCGTTGTTGTAACCGGCCAGGTGCAGCGCCCCGGCAAACGCCCTGACATCAGCCGGGGTAACTTCTATTCCCACCTGGTGCAGGCACCAAACCCCCAGCGGGACCTCTTTATAAGTTCCTTCCAGGTCAAAACCCCGGTTATCCCCGGCAGGCTCCCCTTTTTCCGCTTTGACCCTTAACTGAAATCCAGGCAGTCTGGTCAGGATATCACATACGTATAAAGGAAACTGGCTTTTCGGTTCCATACTGACAATGTCTTCGGAAAACTTTTTACCTGCCAGGTAGAGTTGCTTCTGGAGCCGGCGCCTGCGTTCCTTTACATGCAACACCTTTTTCAGCAGCAAAGCTTCTACAATCAGCAGTAGCAGAGAGAGGGCGGCAGCATTGGCAGGCTGCCCGGTAATGTTGACCAGCAGGAAGAAAGCGACCAGACCGCCGACCAGCAACCCCACAACCATATCCAGCCTTCGCCCTAAAGCACTCCTGGTATCTTCCTTTGGTTTCAGGTAATACCTTGCCGGATTGCTTTTATGCAAGCCTTCACGCCTTTTCTTGATCCCGAGGAACAATTTCGCGCCGCGCAGTTTGATTAACTCACGGACCTTGAAATTCATATGCAAAACCTCCTGTCTATTATTCATTTTGCCCATAAGAAAGGAAAATATTTCATGACGCCCTTTCATTGGGCATGTATCTTTTTGTTTTACTTTACGTACAGGACTTTATGTTGTTTAATATTAGTATTATTTCATTTGCACAGGAGGACTACCATGTTGTACGAAAGTACCAGGGGAGGGTTCGGCAAGGTTTCGTCCGCGGAAGCGATTAAGCTCGGCATAGCTCCGGACGGCGGTTTATTCGTCCCCAGTGAAATCAAAAAAATTTCCGCTGATAAGCTGACTGAAATGACCGGTTTAAGCTATCAGGATAAAGCTGCCGTTATATTAAAAGAATACTTGAGCGATTTCACTGAGGAAGAGATCGGCGAGTGCGTTTCTAAAAGCTATGGGCCTGACAGGTTCGACGTACCGGAAATTGCCCCGCTGCATCAGCTTGACAGTTCTCTTTTCGTCCTGGAACTATGGCACGGACCGACCAGCGCGTTTAAAGACATGGCTCTGCAGATCCTGCCCCACTTCATGACCAGGGCCGCGGCCAAAACCGGAGAGAAGTCAACCATCGTAATCCTGGTCGCCACTTCCGGCGATACCGGCAAGGCCGCCCTGGAAGGTTTCAGGGACGTGCCGGGCACAAAAATCATTGTGTTCTACCCCCAGGAGGGCGTCAGCCGGATGCAAAAACTCCAGATGGTGACCCAGGAAGGCGCCAACGTGGCCGTGATCGCCGTACAGGGAAATTTTGACGACGCCCAGACCGGAGTGAAAAATATCTTCGGGGACAAACAGTTCAACCTGGAACTGAGCCGGCAAAACTACTCGCTCTCCTC
>DNIT01000194.1:3833-5115 GCA_003489345.1 Pelotomaculum sp.
GCAAAACTACTCGCTCTCCTCGGCCAATTCCATCAACTGGGGCCGGCTGGTCCCCCAAATCGTCTATTATTTTTCAGCCTACCTGGATCTGTTGGCCGGGGGCCGGATTAAGCAGGATGAGAAAATAAATTTTGTGGTGCCGACCGGCAACTTCGGCAACATCCTGGCGGCCTATTACGCCATGCAAATGGGTTTGCCGGTCAATAGACTGGTCTGCGCCTCCAATGCCAACAATGTCCTCACCGACTTCATGCATACCGGCGTTTACAACCGGGACAGGGACTTCCAAAAGACCCTTTCGCCTTCGATGGACATACTGATTTCCAGCAACCTGGAGCGCCTGCTCTATCATCTCTGTGACCGTGATCCGGCCAGGGTCCGCGGCTGGATGTCCGATTTGAACCAAAAGGGAGTTTACCGCATTGACAAAGATACCCGGGCCGGGATCGACAGTATGTTCTGGTCCGCCTACTCGGACGACCGGGAGACGCTGGCAACCATCCGCTCGGTTTACCGGCGTTACGGTTATCTCGTTGACACCCACACGGCGGTAGGCCTGTCGGTCTATCAGAAATACGCCGCCGCCACCGGCGACGCTGCCAGGACGATCGTAGCTTCAACTGCCAGCCCGTTCAAGTTCAATGAAAGCGTGGCCAGGGCCATCCTGGGTGAGGAAGCCGTGCGGGGACAAGACGAATTCAAGCTGCTGCAGGTCCTCGAAGAGACAAGCGGGGTGGCTGTCCCCGCCGGACTTAAAGGTCTGGACCGGAAACCGGTGTTTTTTAGGGAAACCGCGGCTAAAGGCCAGATGAAGGATTTTGTGCAAAAAATACTCGACGCTTAGCCTGTTGCTTGCTCTGATAAACCCGGGTTGACGGCCCGGGTTTTTTATATGTCGAATACATCGTACACGACCTCATAGAAATACTATACGGTTTGCAGAAATTCCTTACTGCCAAGCAGTACAAGTGCGATTGAGATGGTCCGCACGGCTACGTTTCTCACTCTGAAGCCGCCGCATGAGCAACGTGGGAAATACCCGGTTTTCAACAAGGAAATTACCTGATGCACTTAGAATACTTCCGGCATACCGGGAAGTGAAGGCATCCTTTGGCCCGGTTGTTTGGGAACTTTCATTTTTGATTATTACCAATGAAAGAAGGGCTGAGCATGGATTTTACCGGGTTGACACTGCCGGAAAGGGCAAACCATTGCCTGCATCTCTACCGGGAGGAAGGAGCGCCTATCCCCAAATGTGCGGATCACTTTAATAACAACAAGG
>DNIT01000194.1:5242-5603 GCA_003489345.1 Pelotomaculum sp.
TTATATCTGCTGCGGCCACTGCCCCGACTACACCGGTTGCGGCCTGGCGAAGTGCAAACAAGTGTGGATTGATCCCAAGCTGGTTATTGACAACCCCGCGGGAAGGTTGATTTACGTGGTACTTGACGACGGCAGGCTGGTATCCGGCTCGGTACCCTGCACCATCAGCGAAATGTATGACGACAACAATTAAGAGTATTGTCAATACCAGCGGCATTCTAATGAAAAGGTAGTGATACCAGTTGAGCAAAGGGTTCCCGTACATGATTATAACTGTTTTAGGTTCGGTGGTGGTATATTGGCTGTGGGCTTTCAAGTTCAACCTGAACGAAAATGCGGGACTGCTGGCCAGTATGCTGAC
>DNIT01000024.1 GCA_003489345.1 Pelotomaculum sp.
GCACGAGATGGAAGGGAGCCCGGCTGGTTGCCGGACTCCGGTTCCAAATCTTATTGTAATAGGTGGTGATGATGGCGATTCTTTGTTTCCAGAGGTGATCCGAGCGGGCAAATGCATACAGAAGGTCTTTTCCCCGCTCCAAAAAATACGGGCCCAGTATTTTATCGGCGGAAGCATCCACCAGATCCCAGTTGTTTATGTACGGTATGCTGTTCAGGTACAAATCCACAATGGCTCTTTGTTCTTCTTCGTCTTTTGCCTTCTCATATTTCAGAACCAGAAGAAAAAGCGCGGTTAAACGGTATTCGTGTACGGGCTCATTTAACAATATTTCTATATCATCCAGGTCGACTTCCCGGTAATATTTCCGGGCAACCTTCCTCTGCAGGGGGACCGTTACGCCAATAAATTGATCCCCCTCACCATACCCGCCCGGGGCAGCTTTAAAATACCTCGGCAAAAACTCAGCCTTCTCAGCATTTTTGTATTTTCCCAACTCGTCTTTGACAGCCTGCATGAATTTCATTGTTTTCACTCCAAATCTGGTTGTTGAATTGAACCTTTTCACGCAATAAGGTTATTGGTATAATATAATTTTATAAAGCAAATATATTTCTTCAATATGATATTTTGAGGAATTTTTATGTCGATATTCGACGGCAAACCCATTGAAATGAACCCAAAGATCGTGCTGAGCGCTTCGCGCATGACCGACATGCCCAAATTCTACCCAGACAAACTGGTGGAAGAGGTAGATACCAGACTTGCACGCGGTTGGGAAATACACACCCTGGTATTATGGACCAAGCATCCGGCAAGTTTATTGATTGACCCTCTGCGTTCATACCTCGAAGAACTAAAAAATAAAAATATACAACTCTATGTTCAGCTTACGATAACCGGGTTGGGCGGTTTAAGTATAGGGACAAAAGCAAACGGAAAGCCTTTGGTGCTGGAGCCCAAAGCCCCTTCCCTGCAAGACTCCTTAGCGGCATTGCCTGATATTGTTAAACTTGCCGGCAGCCCCGATAGAATAAGATTGCGAGTCGATCCCATAGTCAGAATGAAGGATAGTAAAGGAAATACTTTTTCCAGCCTCAAATTCCTGCCGGTTATTATCAAGTCATCCGTTCAATATGGTATAAAATATTTTACTTTTAGTTTTCTTGAAAAGAATATGCATCACAAGGTAGACAAAAGATTTCGAGAGATGGGCTGCCAGATTGTGCCCCCTGACGCGGAGGAACGGCACAGGACGTTTCACTGGTTAAAGCAAGTGGCAGCAGCATCCGGAGTTTTTATCAGCGCCTGCTGTGTGCCCGGATTTCCTGACAGCAAATGTATTGACGGTGCATTATTACAGCAGCTGCATGACCGTCAGGAACCGGCTGATGCAAGACAACCGAGGAAAAGGCCGCAATGCGGGTGCACGTATTCCATAGATATTGGCGGGTGGCCTCCCAAATTGTGTTATACCGGGTGCGACTACTGCTATGCCCATGCCAATTATATAGATTAAATCAAAATCGGCCCCGCGTCAAAGGAGGAGCAGCAGCTTTCCCCATCTTTCAGAAATACAGACAATTGGTGACTTCTTGAAAACCCAGGGTTTTTTTGGTGAAAAAACCTCCCGTTAGTATTTTCTTTTCTAACAGGAGGTTTTAAACTTTTATTTTTTAGTTATTTTTAAGCTGTGCAATATTCTTATGCGCGCGCCGGCTTTTTGGAGCTACTGCATCGACTCAACCATCTTTACCAGCTCCTGCCTGGACAATCCCGTGGCGTCGTTGAGCTGCAATTCTTTTTACAGTATTTTTTCATAAAAAATACTTATATATAAAGGAGGAAAAATAAAGCTCTATTATTGAAAAGAAACCATACCCGTGGTAAAATATCACCAAAATACATAGTCCGGATGAAAAACCAACCTGATGAGCTGCAGTTTTCAAATTGTCCATAGCTCCCCCTCCCGTCAGTGTTACTATTGGAAGCTAAGACTAAATATGTCTGGAGGTTGAATTAAATGATCAAGGTCGAGATTTCCGAAGACGCCAGGAGATTTATTCTCAACAGGGCTGAAGCTGTTACTGTGGACCTGGTCACAGCAAGCGGTTGAGGTGGCGCAGTGAATGGACCTGCCGTGTCTGCAGGCGAACCATATTTACCGGAAGGTTTTGACGAAACGATTGCCGACGGGATTAAGGTCTACATTTATAAGGGGGCCGTTGCTTCCCCGGATGGGATTAAGATATCCCTGGAAGGTCATTGGGCGCTATTTCATAGACTGCAGGTGGAAGGCCTGATCTATGGACAACCTATCGCAGGGTGATGACGCATCAATTACGGGATTAAATTAGGTCTTAATCCAAGCTGCCTTGATGAAAGAGGGCTTCCGGAAACCCAATGGAGACCGTTTCAGATTTTGTGTAAACCAGACCTCCAAGAGATGTAGAATAAGAGCATCACTTGGAGGTTTTAATAATGGCAAAGAGGAGAATTACCCCTGAAAGAAGAGCCCAAAGAAAAAAGCTGCTGAAAATGTTACAGAACGCCGGGCTCAATGAAATTGAAGGATTCAACCGCCAGATGCGCAAAGTAACCAAAAGCAAATCCGTATTTCCTACCGATGACAGCCTCCTGAAAATGCTTTACCTGGCCATGATAGACATAACCAAGAAATGGACCGGTCGCCGGCAGGATTGGGGTAAAATCCACTCCCAACTAGAGATTTATTTTGCAGATCACATCTAATGGTAAATATGTTAATATCTTAAAGGGTGTGTATTAAAATATCTTTATGGGAGGTTTTAACTGTGTCTGAACAACAAAAGTACAATATTAATTTGGACCGAAAATTTGGATTTCTGGAACTGATTGATGTGCCGAGCTTAATTGAAGGGTGTACTGAAAACTGGTATAATCAGACCCTGTGTCAGGTTAATGATTGTGTAGTTCGCTTGGGTATTTTTAAGTCAGGGGAATTTCACTGGCATAAACACGATAATGAAGATGAATTCTTCTTTACACTGCAAGGAAGATTTATTATTGAATTGGAAGATGCATCAATAGTTTTGGAACCCTATCAAGGGTTTACCGTACCACGAGGCGTTCTGCATCGGACCAGGGTTAATGAACCGACAGCCATTATTATGCTGGAAGGAGCTTCTGTACAACCTACGGGAGACTGATTATTACCATTTCCACCATAGGGTTGACAAGTAAGATCATTACCGTATAATCCAAACTTAAGGGGGCAGCCTGGCTGTTTCAGCCGTCTGCCCCTAAAAAATACCGCCTTATTCTACATCAATTGGACCTTACACAAAGTTTGGGACACACCCACCCAAAACGGGGTACTGGAAACCCTTTACTTTTAACAGCTATTTAAGCATTTTATTCAATTCTTTTTCATGCAGCTACCCTTTCTTTTATGGAGTTTGCATGTTCCTCCTCAGTAACGGCCGGGTCTCTTCATGAAAACCACAGCCCGCACATCCGTTTTTATGCATGGGGCAACCGTCACAGCAAGCGCCCCATGCGCAAAGCATCAAACCAAGCTCCTCTTACTTTTTAACTTTCATCGTAATAAGCTTTTTTACATCTTCCAGTATCCTCTCATCTGTAACACCAATCATGAGCCACTTGGTGCCGTTAAAGAGTTTGGCTTGATCATACAAGCCTGTTATATAAGTGCAGTAGTCTTCTCTGCTTTGGTCAAATAACGTCCTGTCCCCCTGTCCCAAAACGATGAGGGTTACAAAGCAGTCCTTTTCGGGATATAACGTACAGAGCGCTTTACCGCCTTTTTTATCACCTCTCGGCAGAAGACCCCCACTTCCAAAGAGGGGAATGAATGCCGGTTACTGCCCCAGAA
>DNIT01000121.1:0-4441 GCA_003489345.1 Pelotomaculum sp.
TAAAATACTGGGCCCGTATTTTTGGGAGCGGGGGAAAGACCTCCTGTATGCATTTGCCCGCTCGGATCACCTCTGGAAGCAGCGAATTGCCATCATCACCACTTTTCACTTTATCCGCAATGGACAGTATAGTGACACTTTCAATATGGCCGGGATTTTGCTGCAACACAAGCACGACCTGATCCATAAAGCCGTTGGCTGGATGCTGAGAGAAGTGGGCAACCGGGATTTTGCAGCAGAGTTTGACTTCCTGAAAGATCATTACCGGGAGATGCCGCGGACAATGCTGCGGTACGCTGTGGAAAAGTTTGATGAGGGCTTAAGACAGCGGTTTTTGAAAGGAGAGGTTTGAGCCTTTGTTCCCACGACACCCCGCTCTGCCACGTATTAAAAATATACTGAGCGACGTGGGTGCGGTTTCAGCAGCACGACGGGGCGTTAGCGCCGAACTTGTTGGAGACAAAGCATTGTTGCATAAAGCGGGCCGCCTGAGCATGCAAGGTGAACATGACCGGCGGCCCGGGCAATTCGAAAACTTCTTAAACGCCTTGCGCAACCTGGTTACAGGCTGTGAAAGTCTTGCGGTTGGAGCATGCGCGTTAATGAACGCGTTCCCCGTAACCGCCGTAGGAAACGCCGGCCATGATGTTGGGTTCATAATAGAAGTCGTCACCCATAAACGATATATCCGCCGCGCTGCCCATGTCCCGGCTCAAATCCTGTCCCGGTTCTAGCCCCACGGCCCGGCTGAACGCTTCATGGACGGCGTCACCCACATCCCTGGGCTTGTAGCAATCTCCCACGGCAAAAACCACGGAAGCGCTGCCTTCCAGTTCCCTGAGCAGCTCCTGGTTCGGCTCCAAGCCCAGGGCGTTAACCACTGTATCAGCCTCAATTGTAAACCTGTTCCAGCCCTTGTCACTCACCATGACGCCGGTTTCCGTCACCGCTTCGATGTTCAACCCTGTCCGTATTTCCACGCCCGCCTGGCCCAACAATTCGGTCAAGGCCATAAAAGTGAGCGGCTCCACGTCAAAGGCGATTTTCTCGAGGCGGTCCATCAAGGTAACCTTTTTGCCCTGCCGGGCCAGAATTAAAGCCGTTTCGCTGCCAACCAGGCCCGCGCCGACCACAAGCACATTTTGGCCGGTCTGAATCCTGCCGGAATACACATCCAAGGCGTTGACCATATTGCCCCTGTTTATTGTGGCCACATTCGGTACGTGAAGCCGGGAGCCGGTAGCGATGACCACGACATCCGGTCTTTCCGCCTCCACCAGTTGACGGTTCACTTCGCGGTTGTATACCACGTTGATTTGCATTTGCCTGACCTGGCTGATCAGGTGGTCTCTGAATCTTCGTAAATCCTGCTTGAAGTCGGGAATAGCAGCGATGTTTAAAAGTCCGCCCAGACGGTCTGATTTTTCATAAAGCGCAACCTCATGCCCGCGCCTCCGGGCAGTAATGGCTGCCTGCATGCCGGCCGGACCTCCGCCAATCACCATGACCCTTCGCCTGACGCGGGCCGGAGGAATTTCAGCGTAATGCTTTTCTCGCCCCGCAACCGGATTGACGGCGCAGCGAATGGTCCACCCCTTGAAAAAGCGGTTGATGCATCCCTCATTACAACGGATACAGGTCCGGATATCTTCAAATCTACCCTCAAAGGCCTTCTTCGGCAGGTACGGATCGGCGATGAGCGCCCTGCCCATGGCTACCATATCGGCAGCCCCGCCGGCTATAATCTCTTCGGCATGCAACGGTTCATTGATGGCGCCGACGGCGATAACCGGGACGCTGACTGCCTCTTTAATCCCTTTAGCCAGGTACACAAAATAACCGTTGGGGTAATAAGTCGGCATAATGAAGCGGTGCATGGAGGAATAGTTGCCGGCCGAAACATCGATGCAGTTTACCCCCGCCTGGTCCAGCATGCGGGCAAACTGCCTGGTTTCGTCCAGGGTCAACCCTCCATGGACAAACTCATCGGCGCTAAGACGGTAGAATATGGGGTAATCGGGGCCCAATTTTTTTCTGGTCCTGCGTGCGATTTCCAGGGGGAAGCGGGAGCGCCCCTCCAGATCGCCGCCGTAAAGATCCGTGCGGTGGTTGCTGAAAGGCGAGAGAAACTGCGACAGTAAATAACCGTGCGCCCCGTGGATTTCCACGCCGTCAAAGCCGGCGTCCCTTGCCCGCCGGGCCGCCTCCACGAAGGACTCAATGACCTCCTCCGCTTCGTCTATACTGAGAGCGTGCACGTGGTTGGGGTGACCCAGCATTTCACTCAACAAGGGGTCGGGTATCTCCGAGGGCGCCACCGGCTTTCTTCCGCCTATTTTCCCCGGGTCGGATTGCCGCCCGCCGTGGGCTATCTGCAACACGGCCCTGGCCCCGTAACTCTTAATAGCCGCGGCCAGCTCCCGTAGGCCGGTGATATGGTGATCGCTCTGTACCCCAAGCTGGCATATGGCGGCCTTGCTTTCCTTTTCATCGATATAACAGTACTCCACCATGACCAACCCGGCGCCGCCCCGGGCCCTCTCAACATAATAGGCAATTAAAGTATCGGTCACTTCACCATGCACAGTGGCCAGCCTGGTGCACATGGGCGGCATCACCAGACGGTTTTTGACTTCCATGGAGCCTATTTTTATCGGCTGAAACAAATGGTTTAATGCGGTCACAAATTTACCCCCCTGCTTAATTTTTTTTATTCTTTCCAGAAGTTTAAAAAAAATAATTGTTTCAGGAAGGAGGGGTAGGGGTGGAAACGCAACAAGAGCTAGACCCGGCATCTATGTAGCCAGCAGTGATTTTTGTTATAATATAAGGACCAGGGACTAGCCCCACAACGGGATCTCGAAGGAGTGCAATAGTACTGTATTTCATTTTTCCGGGAAGGGAATTCCAAAATAAGGTAGAATAGTACTTTGATATTTAATTTATGGTGGTAACCTGCAATGAAAATTAAGAAGTATCTTATTAATAATGATGAAAAAGAAAAAATCCTTGAATCGATTAAATATATTTTAAACAGCATGCCGGAAATCATTTTTGCCTATGTCCATGGCTCTTTTGGGGAACAGAAAGGCTTCCGGGATATTGACGTTGCCGTATATTTAAAAGATGAAAACTTTAGCGATAAAATTATAAACTACGAAATAGAACTGGAGATTAAACTGGAAGAGAAATTAAAGTATCCGGTGGATGTCAGAGTATTAAACTTTGCACCTCTTTCATTTCAATATCAAACTATTAAGAGTGGGGTCCTGTTGGTTGAGAAAGACGGCGACAGACGTGTGGAATTTCAAACCAGAACACTGGATTTCTACTTTGATTTTGCGCCTTTCCGGAAGCAGTATTTAAAGGAGGTGCTAGGACTTGGAGATTAATGAAGATAAGGTGAGAAAACTATCCTATGAATATTTAATGCATTCAAGTCAAGTTTCTGTGAAGTTTTTGTCAAGGGGATATCTCCCCTGACATGCTGGAAAATCTATCTAAATAAGGAGTTTGAAATGAGTTATATCGTGACACTCTTGTTGATTGGCTTCGTCATTTTTTTCCATGAACTCGGTCACTTTTTAGCTGCTAGATTGGCCGGCATCCCTGTTCAGGTTTTCTCAATCGGATTTGGTCCGAAAGTGTGGGCTAGGAGGAGAGGGGCTACTGAATATAGAATTTCATTGATTCCACTTGGCGGCTATGTCCTTCCTGAAGTATTAGATGAAACGGAGTTTTTTAATTACCCTGCTGCAAAGAGGATGATCCTGTCTGCCGGGGGACCGCTGGCCAGCATTATCCTTCCAATATTTTGTTTTATTATTATCAATCTAATTGTTTCGCCATTTTCAATTAATAATATTTTGATTCAGCCCGTATGCCAGACCGCTTCTGTTCTTTATCAAATGGTTTTGGCTATTCCATCTGTCTTTACGCATACCGAACAACTCTCGGGTGTTATCGGTATCGTTGTTATAGGTGGGGATTTCATTGGTATTAACAATTTAAAAGCCATGCAATTTACAGCCTTAATGAGCCTCAATCTGGCAGTTTTAAATTTACTACCGATTCCCGCATTGGATGGAGGGAAAATGCTATTATACTTGTTAGAATTAGTTTATCCAAAGTCTTTACGTTTCCATTATCCGCTGGCTCTTGCAGGATGGGTAATTATTCTAGGTTTAATGGTTTATGTAACAGCAGCAGATGTGGGAAGGTATTTTATTGCCTAAGCCCGTTTGAAATCTAAACTAACCATATATAATTGTGATGGAGTTAGCAGTAATCGCACCCTGTATATCATAAGCAAAAAATTTGCTAAACCGAAAAAAACACAAATATCACAAATGGAATAAAACAACTGCAGCTATCCCAAGCTGCAGTTGTATAAATACATTAATGTAATTATAGACGTTGAGCCAGGTTCCTGGCGCTTTCC
>DNIT01000121.1:4577-8881 GCA_003489345.1 Pelotomaculum sp.
TCTTCTTCACTGGGCAGCCCTTTGATGTTGCCCATTCTCCCCAAGGTGCTGTTTTCTTCCGAACCGTGAAATTCACTGAGTATATACCATTCATCCACCACGGTAAAACCGAAATGCTCAAAAAACTGGCCCATGTATTTTCCTGCCGGTACCGCTTCTCTAATCCCCGTATGCGGGCCGGAATAGGTACAGAATATCAGGGCATTTTTCCCGGGTATTGCTGGAGCGTTAACCTTCACCCGGCCTTCTTTTTTATAACTGTTGAATTTCCCCTTGAGGTAGTCATCAACCGGTTTGGGGGGATGCCAGCTATAAGACGGCGCACCGATACACACCAGGTCAAAATCATAAAAATCGATGTCTGCCGCCTCCTGCACTTTTAGAAGCGTGGTTTGGAACCCGCCTTCTTCCAAGCCTTTTTGCAGGTACACGGCTACTTTTTCTGTATTACCGGAATGAGACCAATAAAGAATCAAAGCTTTTTTTACATTTTCGCCTTCTTTTTAGCTTGTAATCTTACTTTAACTATAACATTCCATGGGAAACACCGCAAACGGTAGTTATGACAGAAAATGCCCTTTAATGCAGTACAAATGATAATTTATACCGGGGCACTTGCAACACATCAAAACCAATGACTGTCAGTTCCCCATGGTTTCGCAACGTCTCATCAGCCAGTTTAAGCGGAAGCTCCCCTTTAAAAACGGGAACTGACTCTATCTGTACGGTTTCCAGTTCTTCTAAAATCGCTTCTTTTGAAGTCCAGTTCCCCATAGTTTGCGGCGTCATGTTTACCCATTGTTTTACTTTAGGCATTAGGTCCATAATGTCCAGAACCTGTGTTTCCCAGGGATAGCAGAGGAAAACAACACCTGTTGTGAAATTCCCGGAAACAGGGGCGGCTTTGTAAAAACGAAGTGAATTAATCTCGGGCGAGTGTAAAATAGCTGCCAGGTCGCTTTCCCGCAGTTCTGAAACTTCATATGAACCCAGGTCTGTGATGCGCTGGTCAGGGGGCCCCCATAAGTAGTTTTGCCGGTCGTTTGACAGCACGCCAACAACATCCAGCAGTGATACCGCGTCGCCTGTTCCGTCCAGGGTAGCCGTTTTTGAGCCGGGATAATAAGCAAACGCGCCCTCGTTTTCCAGGTAGAACATTGCAAACTTACTTTTCACAATATCCTCCATGAAAGTCCTGGCCGTTCTTCTGTTTTCGGGAGTAACCCCGTCCCATAAATAGTATGTCAGCAGTTTTATACCATGGTACCTTGTCAGCTGCCATTCATGAATCTCAGCCATGCCGGCGTTTTCAGGCAAAGGTTCGGAAAGTTTGCGGAGGGTTGTTAACAGCATCTCATCCTTATAGCGCAGAGGGAATTCGGAATGGAGGTTTTTGCCCTGCTCATCCACAAATAATGTAACAAGCTTATAGGTTGGGCTTAAATCACCCTCATTCAGCAGTTCGCCGGTGCTATTAAGCCTCGGCCCCCAATATCCTGTCTTGCTGTCCTGGTTGTTGTAAAACCACTCCAAAAGCGCCTGTTTCCACTCCGGCGTAAAATGATAAAGATTGTTGCGCTCCAGTTCATTAAAGCTATGGTAGCAGGATGCCATCATGTAATTTGTTTTGGGCAGTTTGGAACCGAGCCATCCTACTGAAGACAGATCGTTCAGCAATGCCTTTAAACTGTCCGGGGTATTGATTTCGTCCAGAAATTTTAGCGGGTATTTCAGTTGCAGCGGCCGGCCTGTCTCCTTAGCTAAAAGTTCAAGGTGGTCCACAACATTTAGTGTGGGCTCATAATAAAGAAAGGTGGGGTAAGAGTCGTCCATGAAGGCGCCTGTTTTAGGATCCTGCAGGCTTAAGTAAAACTCCATTTCCTCTTTTTTGTCAGCGAAATCAGGCACCTTGAGCAAACCTTCTCTGGTCTTTAACTGTTGGTGCAGCTCGTTTAACATGGAAAAAGCGGTGATATACTGTCCTTTGTCCAGGTAATAGGCACATCCGAGCATCTTAAATTCAAATTCGCCCATATAGTAACCTTCTGCCTGCAGCTGTCCGTTTAATTTAAACATTTCTGAGATTGAGGCGATACTGCGATAGATAAAGAATCCTGATCCAATAATAAATAATAGAGCGAAGACGGATATCACTATAATAAAAGTCCTTTTTTTCACCTGCCATCCCCCTTTATTGGGCACTGTGACCCTTAGTTTATTAGCTTAATTGGGGTCTGCTGAAAACAGCGTGACAACATCTCCTTGCCAAATAAAACCCCCTCACCTTTATACTAAAGATGAGGGAGGGTGACATCCTACCCGGGATATAGTTTTCTCTATCTTAAGTCATACTTTTCTGTGCCAAAATAGCTAGCTGTGTTCTGTCCCGTACTTCAAGTTTGGACAACAGGCTGCTTACATGATTTTTTACAGTTCCTTCGGTTATAAACAACAGGGAGGCGATCTCAGCATTGGACAAACCCCTGCCGATCAACCGTAATACTTCCTTCTCCCGGTTTGTTAGTTGACTAAGATTTGTACCGGAAAAATCACCGGCGGTGATCTCCGCTCCCTGGGTTGAGATCCTTTCTATAACTTTAAGAGTTACATCGGGGTGCAGGCAGGCGCCCCCGGAATGAACCGTCCTGATACACTTACACAGCTCGTCCGGCGGCATGTCTTTTAGTAAAAAGCCTTTTGCTCCACTCTGGATACCTTCAAATATCAACCTTTCTTCATTAAATGTTGTCAAGATCAGCACCTTGGTATCCGGAAACAGCCTGTATATTTCTTTAGTTGCCGCAATACCGTTTATTACAGGCATACGCGCGTCCATCAGCACTATATCGGGTCTAGCCCGCCGGCAATGGTCTAGCGCCTCCTGCCCATTGTGACATACTCCCACGACTTTAAAATCCTCTTCAAGCTGAAGAATAGTATTCAAACCCTCACAGACAATTGGCTGATCGTCAACAATTAGAATTCTTATCTTATTCATTTCTCTTAACCCCGTCTATTTATACAACCTTCAATTTTAAAACCATTGCCGGTTGCTGACTGAAAGCTGATTGTGCCGCCTATATCCGAAATCCTTTCAGCCATACCCCTTAAGCCGTTACCTTCCTTAATCTGATCCGTTCCGCACCCATTATCCGTATAGGAAAAATATAATAAGTTATTGTCACCGGAAAGGGATATATGGGCGTGATCGGCGTGGGCATGCCGCAAAGTGTTGGTAAGCGCTTCCTGAAAAACCCGGTAAATATTAAACTGCTCTTTGCCGGAGAGCCCCAAATCCCCTGATTTAACGTCAAGGTCGATCTTTAAGCCGGTTAAATCCTGAACTCCCTGGGCCATTTCCCTTAAACGGGAAATCAGTTCGAATTCGGAATTCGCTTCCTTCATTACCGAAACCAGTTCCCTCACAGAATCAATTGCTGCCCGTGAAACCTTAAGGGCTTTATCCCAGTAAGCCTTTCCGGCTTCTGCATCACGGCTCATCAGCCTTTTCCCTGCCTCCAGGGTCAAAATCAAACCCGTAAGATTGTGACCGAGGCTGTCATGGATTTCCCCGGCTATGCGCCGACGCTCCGCTTCGGAAGCGAGGCTTTCACTCCAGGCTATGCTCTCTTTGAGTTGCAGGTTGACGTATCTAAGTTCTTCTGTTAGCTTTTCAAAGGCAAGCCTTTGTTCCCGCTGCATTCTTTCACTGAAAACCAGAATAAAGATAAGTCCCAAGAGAAGCACTTCAGCAATATTAGGCGTCTGCACCTGTCCCATATTTCTTAAATCAAAGAGTGCGGTAGATCCCAAATTTCCTACCAGGGTAAGGATCACGTAAACAATCCAATAGGGCTTTGGTAATGCCGCTATCCCTTCCATCATATATACAATAAAAAATTTATCAACTCCCTTTAGCGATAATAGAGAGAAAAGGAAGGCAAGGAGTAAATCCAAATGTAGAGTTATAAAATTTACTTTTGGCCTCTGATACCCATAATAGTTACGCCAAAAACCGCTGACTACCAGGGCAAGCGCCAGTAGTACCACCGGGAAACTGAGCGGGGTCTCCCGGAAAACCTTGAAAAAAACCATAGCATACATAATAATTTTGATAACCGTAAGGAATTTAAACATATGCCTCTCCTCATAATCTTTTCCCTTACAATTTTTATCCGTTTTCAAATAATCTCCTGCTAAGTATAGGCTAAAGCCAATCTGAAAACCAAAGTATTTGGCAAAAGATGGAATGATAAATAGAAGCCTGGCATTATAGGCGCAGAGCCAGGTTCCTGGCGCTTTCC
>DNIT01000121.1:9062-9314 GCA_003489345.1 Pelotomaculum sp.
CCAAGGTGCTATTTTCTTCCGAACCGTTAAAATCTCTGAGGATATACCATTCATCCTAATGACGGGCAACTAAGATCTACTAGTGAAAAATTTCCGGTACTCCAGGCAGGATATTTCCACTACATGTCGAACATATGTTCCATAAATAAAAGTTCTGTAGGAGTACCAAGCATGTCTCATCTTTTACTGCCCTTGATCCAGGAGTTTCTGGCCGATTTGCTAAACTGTGGCTTGGCCAGGAGCACCATCAAC
>DNIT01000121.1:9447-12770 GCA_003489345.1 Pelotomaculum sp.
AGAGATCAACGCCGGCATACTTCGCCGTTATCTGGCCTCAGTGGGCGGGAGTCCCAACAACCGTGCCCGTCACTTCTCCAACCTGAAGAACTTCCTGAACTGGTGTTACCGGTTCGAATACATCACCGTCAATCCTATCTGCAAGCTGGAAACTCCCAGGTGCCACGCCTATCCTCCCAGGCCTATCCCAACGGCGCACCTGGAGCTTATTGCAGATGCCATAAAACAAGCTGAACCACGTGTGCGACTGCTCTTTACTCTACTCCTGGAAACCGGTATGCGCATCAGGGAAACCCTGTCCATCCGGTTTAACGATATTGACCTGTCACCCGGGGAAGAGAAAATCATCGTTCGTGGCAAAGGCGACCGCTTACGGGCAATTCCCCTTGTACCCGGTCTTTTGTCTCTGGAGTTACTTAGAGAAGAAGTGAACAAATATGATCCGGACCAAATCTACCTATTCCCCCAACCTGGTGATGTCAGTCAACCACTTTCATATAAAGATGCCGATATTCTATGGCGCCAACTGCAAAAGCAAACCGGCACACACTACCACATCCACCAGTTGCGGCATAGCTGCGCAACTCACTTGCTGAATTCCGGCGTCAGCATTGAGGCGATTCAGAAGCTTTTGGGTCATAAAAAACTTTCCACTACCTGTCGCTACGCCCAACTGGAACACAGCGTACTGCGGCGGGAGATGGCCTGTCACCTGCGCCGCCAAAAGGAGGGTGAAGCTGGTGTCCCCTAATTTTAAAGCGCTGATCGAAGAATTCCTCACCGATCTTTCTAACGCAGGGAGGTCATGGCATACCATAAGAAACTATCGCTCCGATCTCAACCGGTTTGCCGGCTATTACAACGGTGAAATTGAGGATTTAATGACAGACCATTTGCGGCAGTACCTGCAGACCCTGACTGAAAAAGCCCCATCCACCAGAGGCAGGAACTTTGCCAGCCTGAATAAGTTTTTGGACTGGTGCACCAGGTTTGAAATCATTCCGGCCAATCCCCTGGCCCGTCTGAACGGCCCTAAATGGGGGGAGTGGGTGCCCCGGGCCATCCCTACTGAAAAATTGCTCATCCTGCTGCAGGAAATGAAACGGCTGCCGCCACGGGAGCGACTGTTATTTACTATGCTTTTAGAAACGGGCATGCGGATTAGTGAAGCCTTAGGAATCCAAATTGAAAACATTGACTTTACCCAGGGACAGGAGTTTGTGATCATCCAGGGTAAGGGCGACCGCTTTCGCCTGGTACCCCTGCTGCCGGAAATGGATTGCCTGGGGCTTCTCAAAGACTACATAAAAGACCGCAAGCTTGTTGACGGCCCGCTTTTTCGCCCTCACAGCGGTAAAAAAGCGCGGTCTATGTCCTACCGCACCGCCCTCTTCTACTGGGAGAAGCTTCGTGAAAAAGTGGGTCTACAATACGAAATACACCAGCTAAGGCACAGCTGCGCCACCAGCCTGCTAAACGACGGGGTGGATATTGAAATTATCCGCCAGCTCCTGGGACATCAGGACATCCAGACCACCAGCCGCTATGCCAAGCTTGATATCCGCGCTCTGAGGAAGGAACTGATTGCCTACGTGCAACGCCGGGAGAGAGGGCTTGTCCGGGAGGATTGCGCTATGTGGAGAAAAACTCTGTAGGTACTGATTTGAATACCAGTTAACAACACTGCTCTATGACTATAAATTTTATTTCTGTTATAATATGAACACAGGGGAGGATATTCAGTGGCCGAATACGATCATCTAATCAAGGCCATTACCCAGCGGTATACCCAACATATAGCTGCTCTGATTCGTGGCATGGAAGTTACAGTGGAACGTGTTGTAGAGCAGGACAAAGAGGCAGTATCGCTACACCGACTGTCGGATGCCCTCTTCAAAGTGACCGAGGATGGTTACGAATATCTAATGCTGGTTGAATTCCAGACCAGGCCTGACCGGGAAATGCCCCTAAGAATGCTGGAATATACAGCCATTCACCATCGGCGGTACAGGAAACCCGTATATCCTGTGCTGGTAAATCTAACTGGCAGAGGTATAAAAGAGAAGTACAGTTTCGACTGCCTGGACCTCAGTGTCATAGGCTTTAATTACCATCAAATTAATCTAAGAGATGTATATGGCACAGAGTATCTTTACCAGGGGTTAATCGGCATAATACCATTTGTACCTTTAATGAAACATGATGAATCACCTGAAAAAGTGCTGGAAAAATGTGCGCAGCGATTGGAATGTGAAGTTCCGGATGAGGAAGAAAGATCCACGATGTACCTGGCCTTGGGTGTCATGGCATCGCTTAAGTTTCCGAAATATTTAATTCTTAAAGTGCTGGAGGTGAGCAGGATGGAAAACTCCCCGCTGTTCGACGGTATCCGGGAAGAATGGGAAGCCAGAGGTGAATTAAAAGGTGAACTAAAGGGACGGCTGGATTTGCTTATTGATCTGATTGAGACAAAATTTGGTGCGGTCCCAGATGACTTACGGGAGCAATTGATTGCTCTAAAAGAACCGGATGTTATCAAAGAAGTTGTACGTAAAGCAGTAAGTTCGGATACAATAGAAGATTTTATAGCAACTTTAAAACAGTGATATCCATTTGATTCTTTAAATCTTACCTGCTCTCAGTGGAAGAGAAGACCTTGGATATTCCGGGCAAAAATGAACATTTGGAACGGCGAGATTGAACAGTGTGATCGTCTGAAATTGAACACCCATTCTATATGGCTTTTGGAGAAAGAATTTTATGAGAAACCGGAATCATAAAAGATAATTTCAAGCCATAGTCTATCATCTGTTGAGGGCCCTTCCCTCAAACTCCCGAGGTTTTAATGCTTTGGTTTTCCAAGGAGAGTGATTTGGGCGTACAGTACCTCCGTTAATACTGTTCAATTTAAGCGGTAGGTGTTCAATCTTAACGGTCAGGGTGTTTTCTATCAGCGGTATATCCAAACCTTTTTGCTATGTTGAAAGGATCTGATTACTGGACCTTATTGGGAAAATGGAAATTAATGCTTGTTCAATTATTTATGAAAACTGCCCCTTCAATCCATGGATGCGTACGGGTTGAATGGGGCGTTATCTGTTTTAAGACAAATCGTAGGGGTATTATACGCAATATTAAAAACTCTAATTCAAATTGCAGTAACTCACATATACTAGGAGGCACACCCATTAAACTAACTAGTTATGTGCCGGCTAGTTAAACACCCACCTGGAGCAAGACTGAATTGAGAACATAAGGAGACGGGACTTTCCGTTCTCGGGTAAGAGCGTTTGAGTCGGTTGGAAACAGTCGTCCTAGATAGA
>DNIT01000137.1:0-1441 GCA_003489345.1 Pelotomaculum sp.
GCACCTGGCACACTGGCCAACATGGTCTATGATAGTAGGCTGCTCCTACCCTATCCAGCATCAGGTTGTTAGGTCGCGGCGTGGTATGGTATCTATAGGGCATAGTCTCGTGGCGCTAAGGGCTATCTTGTTAATAAATCCCTGTATGCCGTTGATGTGTATTCACCCTTATCTTTATGAAGCTTTGAATGACATGGCCGGCAAAGAACTAATACATCTTCTAATGTTTCCTTCCCTCGAGTATCATATGTTTTATGATGAACATCTAACTTAACATTGGTAGCTCCGCACATCTGGCAGGTATAACTATAATGTTCCAATGCTGCTTTACGAAATTGCTTCCAATGTTCTGAGCCTGTATATTTATAGTAATTTACCGTTTTTAAATCTAATTCAACCGGCTTAATTGTTTCAGGATTATGTGATTGCCATTTCTTAAATTTACAATAATTAAGCCATTTACTGCCATTACCCAGGAATGCAACAAACCTATTACTAAAAAGGAATTTAGGTAAAGCCCATTTGTATTTACAATATAAATAAGTGGGATCATGAAACATTATTGCATAATGATCCATAGCTTCTTTTATTTGTTCTATTGCATACTGCTTAAGGGCCATATTTAGCATTGGCGTTATTCCCGGCATATTCGGCTTATGCCTTATTATCTTTTTACTATTCCAATAATCTAATATTTTTAAGAACTCTTCATACTCCAACATATTCACCTACTTTACAAAACCTTATATTAATAGTATACTACTTGCTAAACATAGACAGAAAGAGCGGGCAAGATAATGGCTGACAGATATAAAGCAGGAACTAAAAGCGTTTTAGTTAGAATGCCAGGTGAATTGAAGGACCGGCTGGAGAATGTAGCTGCGGTTGCAAGTAAGAAGTTTGGGAATGTTACGGCTACTTCCATAGCACGGCAAGCCATAGAGGATAAAGTAAATGATCTTGAAAAGGAGTTGGGTATTCCTTCGCCAGAACCCAAAAAGAAAAAGTAATATATAATACCTGAAATATTTATAGTCCATTAAATAAAGCCCTTAATATTGGGCTTTTTTCTATGCCTATTTTTAAATAAAATACCCTTTTGTTATTGCATTGTAGTATACTACATGCTATAATTAGTTATAAGCAAAACACAAGGAGGCGGCACCCGATGAACCAAGAATACGACCGCATAATCACTAAGCTCAAAGAGGCCCGGGCAACTGGCGACCTCAAGGCAGAGCGCAGGTGGAAAAACAAGCTCAGCAAGTGGCAACAGGCATATGGGGCTTACGCTCCAGTTAGGTAGGATTTAAGCAACAAACGGCGAATTTGGAAAAGAAAAGGGAGGAATAAAAAATGTTGACATTAAAAATTTACGACATCGAAAACGGGGACCTGGAAAACAATTTGATTTTGGTCGACGAGATTAACGGCGAAACCA
>DNIT01000137.1:1562-2088 GCA_003489345.1 Pelotomaculum sp.
CGGCGAAACCAACGAGGAATGTGAAGCTAAGGCAGAGGAGCTATATTGGGACACAGATAAGTATGCCTGGTCCTATGCAGACTAGGGTGGACGTTAAGCTCTGTAAAAAATGCGGAAACACCTATCCCGCAACAATTGATTTTTTTCCGCGAAACCGGTTTAAAAATTTTGTCTCACCATGTCGTATTTGCAGGCGAGAGTACAACAAAAAATACTATTCAGACCCCGACAAAAGGGCAAAGCACATCCAAGATACAATAGACTGGCAGCGTAAAAATCGTGAAAAATACAACGCGAGGCTATCAAAATATCGAATAAAAAACAAGACTAAACTTGCTAACTACAACCGGAAGTATATGGGAAAATGGCGTAAACTCCACCCAAATAAAGTCAAAGAAATTAATAAAAGATATTACGAAAAACGAAAAGGGAGGAATTAAGAATGAATGAAACACTAGAAAAGGCCAAACAAATCGTAATCGTATCAGGCGAAGGCGAAAACGGGACAGTCGAGGAATACGAAGGG
>DNIT01000137.1:2176-6825 GCA_003489345.1 Pelotomaculum sp.
TTGCGCCAGGCTAATCAAAGAGGAATCCAATGGTGACAGATGGGCCTTTGCCCGGGTTGACGGCATCAGATACGACCGGGACGGCTACAGCCTGATACCGCGCTACTAACACTGGGAATACCGGATAGACCGGGATTTTGAAAGGTGGAGATTGGAATGAAAATTACTGAAATTGAACTTTGGAAAAAAATTGTAGAAGTTGAGGAAACAGCATTAAATTTGTCTCACGGGTATGTGGGGCTTACGCCTGACCTAGATGTTTGGACATACTCATCCGAGCCAAATCCCAACTCCTGTCTTTGTGGGCTATTCGGTGACCAAACCAAAGCAAGGGACACCGAGTGGAAAGAAATGACCTTTGGATACATTTTGGAGTGTATCCAATGCGGAGAATACCCCGACTTGAAGATCGTAAAAAATAGATAGCTTCCCTGCTCTCCGGGCCTTGCGAAGGGTCCGGGCGGGAGTGAAGACTCAGTAAACCGGAAAGGTGGTGAAACAAATGGGAGCGTTTGCGAATGTTGAAAAGGGTTGCGAAGATTACGAAAAATTCAAAAGTAGCAGCAACAAGAAAACCTATTATCAATATGACTATAGGCATACCGATGGCAAATTATTTTCCTGCGTAGCCCCTACTTTAGAGGCTTGCAGGGCTAAGAGAGATAACTGGCTAAAAGCGGAAAAGCCCGGTGGTGGCACACCAGGCTAATCCAGAAACCACAAGTCCGGGGACCTGTAGCACCCACAAGCTCAGTTTACCCCGGACCTAAAACAAAGTAAAGGAAAGGGGTTTTATTATGTTATTCGGGATCTTTTTATTCGGCTTTTGTGTAGGGACTATAGCAATCTGCGTAGTCAGAGAGCGCATAGAAAGTAAGTATGGAAAGGGGGCTTTTTAAGATGGAAAGAGCAACAGTCTATCAGAATTGGAACGCCAAGCAGCAAGTACAGATCAAAGAGTTACCGGGCATATGGGCTATAGATTACTTTACGGTTTATACTCCCGAGTTCGTCCAGGCCCGCTGCACTAAATTGAAAAGGGACGGCACTCGCACCAAGTTCAATTCCTCAGTAAGCATCGAAAAGCTTATGCAGCTTGATGAAAAGCAGCCCACCATTGACAAAAACGGGTTGACCGCCGCCGAATATGCCCAGCAGGTGTTTGGTTGTGGCTATGCCATCACTGACTTTTACTGCACCACCTGCGAAAGCATTGTTAAGGTTTTGAGCATATCTAAGGCCGGGCGGGTTAAGGTGCAACCGCTCATTATTAAGCAAGGAGTGCAGCAAAGAGTTGAACACAGGACCCCTGATGGCCACAAGATATATAGTCAAGAGGACCAAATTGTCAATTGGGCAGAACTAGGGTATGAGGAATACGGGGAGCCTGTCACCTATTCGCCCAGGCTTCACGATGGTAAATGGGGATATTGGCACGAATCCAAGTATTTAAAGCCCGCTAAAATGCGGTTGACTCAGTTGTTGGATTAGTTGACGCAGATTAGGGCCGGGCTTAGTCCCGGCTCAGGAGGAAGCAAGATGCAGTATTTCAAGACCAAATATTACCCGGTGAACATAGACGATAAAGTCATATACAACGACCCTCAGAAGACAGAAGGGGCTTGTAGCGTTGGCCGTAAATATTCACTCAGGGAAACCGGCACCATTGGTATAAAGGGCACCAGGTTAAGCGAATGCCCATGCTATAGGCAGTATGAAGTCAGAACGGCAATAGCTCAGTAAGCCCGATTGACGGGCCTCAGTAAGGGAGGAATAAATATGTGGAAATGGGACTACGACGAGGAAAAACTGCCGGCGCTCAGTGAAGTGCTGGTTGACGACCAGGGCAATAAAATCCTCAGCATTGGCGGGGATGCCGTGGAAGGATACTATCTCAGAGTGACAGGGGAAAATAAACGGCTTATCGCCGCAGCCCCGGATATGTACGAGGCATTACAGGCATGGATGGTATACCTTAAAGACCCTAATTGCGGTTGGTTGTCTAAGGCTCAGTATTTAACCACCAAGGCCCTCGCCCTGGCCGAAGGGAGGAATGATTAATATGGTATCGGATGAAACTTTTAGCAAGTTGGCTGAAGAGTGTAGCCAGTTGACTGCCACAAACGAAGTTATGTTATCGGCCTTAAAGATAGCATCTGGCTATCTCAGGACAATGAGGATGTTAACCGGTTATGATACGAGTGAGGTAGTTGAGGTCATAAGCAAGGCTATTAATCTCGCTGAAGGGAGGCAGGATTAACATGATGGTCCAACTCACTCAGGAACAGATAAATATCCTGGAGGCAGCAGGCGCAATGCCTCAGCAGGGCGTTCCCTCAGTAAGCGAATCTCTCAGTAAAGGGAAGAAATCCCGGAAGCCTCGCAAATTGCCCAAGGTTTTAAACCAGAAGCAGATTGATAGACTGTTTAGCAAGATTAATATCAACTGTCCTACCGGACTAAGGAATAGAACGGCCTTTGAAACAATGCTGCAAGCAGGCTTGCGAGTAGGCGAAGTAACCGCCCTGGTTCCGGCCAACATAGACTTCGACGACGACATGATCTATGTTCAGAATGGCAAAGGTGGAGTTGATAGAAATATTCCAATGAAGCCTGCTCTAAAAGAATGGTTGTTAAAGTGGAATGAGCAGCGCCCCTCAGAAGCCACATACTTCTTCTGTGCCCTCAAAGGCACCCAGTTAATGCGGAGATACTTTAATACTGTTTTGCATCGCTTGTGCGAAAAGACAGACACCTATTTGCAAGACGGATTAAACAGGCTCCCGGTATCGTGTCATAAACTGCGCCATACGTGCGCTACTCGTTGGCTCAGTAAAGATAAGTTGAGCCTGCCAGAGATCCAGCGGTTGCTCGGACATACTCACATTAACACGACGATGATATATCTCTCAGTGAGTATGGACGATATTAAGGAGAAGTTTTTGAGAGGGTAGATCCCTCAGTAAGCCCTTGGCTAATCCAGGGGCTTCCTCAGTAAGGAGTTGATTTGCTATGAACATAAAGCTTGACATAGACCCGACTCACAACACCGAGAAATGGAAGACAGGAGAACTCGTAAACAAGGACCCCAAGCAGCATCTTTGCTGGGAGTGCTCCAAAAACGGGATGCAGTTTACCTCAGCAGCGGGCATCCCCTGCGAGTATGCTTTTACGCCGGGCCTTATTAAATGCCCTGGTTATTACGAGGATAGGAACTTTTGTTACTAATTCTGGTTGCCTCGCGATAATGGTATAATAGATTTAGCGGGCTAGGATAGGACTGATCATCCTAACCGAACCCCCGGAAGCCTTACCGGTTGCCCGCTAATTTAATTTTTAAGGCTAAACCTGAAAGGCAGGGTTATAATGGCTAAGCTACTCGTCGACGAATCCCCTTTGCAACTTCTCCCCACATTGGCTTGCAAAATAGGCCTTCCTGAAAGCATTATTTTACAGCAAATCCATTACTGGGTCGAAATCAACAAAGAAGCAAACCGCAATCTCTATGATGGATACTATTGGACCTACAATAGTTATTCAGAATGGCACAAACAATTTCCCTTTTGGACCGAGCGAAACGTAAAACGCATATTTAGAGAGTTAGAGAAGAAAGGTATTTTGGTTTCTGGTAATTACAATAAATGGAATTTAGACCGTACAAAGTGGTACAGAATTAATTATGAGGTGCTTGAAAGTGCCATTAATTCACCAAAGGGAAATTGTTTCCCCACCAAAGGGAAAAACTTTCCCCACGATGAGACATTATTGTCCCCACCTATACCAGAGACTACTTCAGAGACTACAACAGATACTACTCTCTATAAGGGTATTTTGCCTAGCGGCGAAAATACATCGCGCTCTTTTTCTTTTCCGGACTTCGTAGATGAGTATGAATATCTGGTTGAAGATGAGGTAGTGGAAACAGTTAATCTTTACCTAAAGGAATATAAGAGAACTCAAGGCAAAGATCATCCACGGTTAAAAATGGATCAATGGGAACGGGTGATAGAAAATATTATGTATTGCTCAGTAATACAGGAGAACCTTTCAGTGGATGAAGTAGAAAAGATGATAGATAAACACTTTATAACGGAGTACCGGGATTGTGATTATAATATTCTGCACTTTATAAGTGACGATGTTTATAATAATAGATTCTATGAAGAAGTATATGGATTAGCATAATAACTGAGTAACCGCCCCGGCCCACACCGGGGCTTTTCTACCTCCCCTTCCCTCTCTATTCCCCAGGAAATTAAACCTCACCACGGGGACGCTAGAGGGGCGTGAGGGGATGCTGCTATTCGTCCTCGTCTTTCCTTTTCGGAGGTGGAATTTTAAATCGCACCTTTCGGCCTGATATGAGGCCAAAAGTTTATTCGGCGAGTTTCCCGATTCCAAATCGGTAAAACATATTTTCCCAAACCCAATTTATTTTGACTACATTTCTGACTACAAGAACTAATGTTCTGACTACATTTGACTACATTTTTGACTATATAATTTCCAGTAAATGTTAGCAAAAAACAGTAAATAAAAGCAAGTTAAAAAATAAAAACGCCCAATGCTTGGTACATTGAACGCCTATAAACCTGGAGCCGATGGGCGGATTCGAACCGCCGACCTGCTGATTACGAATCAGCTGCTCT
>DNIT01000061.1:0-3042 GCA_003489345.1 Pelotomaculum sp.
TTATCGTCTGCAGCTTCATTTATGTCACTCCTTTATGTCACTCCCTGAAAGTACCTGCCATAAGTAGACTACAGACGCATTAAGTCAGTCTTCCGCAGGTGGCTTCAGGACAAAACCGGGGGATACCAAGCAGCGCGGCAGCACCGGCGCCGGTTGTCCCGAACAGGACGAGCGGCATGGCGGCATTACATATTGTATCTATAGTGGCATTGCAAATGGTGCTGCCGGTAGCGAAGATAACATCACTGGCCGCAATAGATGCGCCCAGGTCGTCAGCGCCGCTCCTTATAAGCACGCCATTTTTGATCCGGCCTATATTTGCAGGGTCCAGGTCAAGCACCGTTACAGAAGAGAAGGCGTTATGCAATGCTTCGGCCAGCGCCGGCTGATAGCCTATCATGAGAATCCGGGGCCACTCGTAGTTTTTTTGAAAATATTCAACCGCCTGACGGGCACACAGCTCCGGGCCGTCATTGCGGCAGTGAATATTATTATCCACTTTGCCGGTATGGCAGGCAACAGCGTTAAGAGTGGCGATATATACGGCCCGTTGAAAATCGTCGGTCAACGGCAGGGCCAGCACATCTTCCAGGGTTCCAGCAAAATCACCCTGCGCGCTGGTAAAAGCCTGTCCCTTCGAACCCATAACGGTAGCCTGCAGCAATCGCTCTTTTCCTTTCAGCAGCACGTAGTCCTGGCGCTTGGTGGCCCCGATGGCGTCTTCCGGGCTTAACAACGCTGCCTTGACTTTGACCTCCGCCTGCCTGAGCTGAGATTCATCAACCATCCTGGCAAACTCTTTTTGCAAGCGGTCAAAAAAAGAACCTGTTCTACCCTCTTCCATCACCCAAACCCCCTCATGAGATAGCTATGCTATTGGGAAATAACATGAAGATGTTCCGGACGAACCGACAGACGAACCTGTTCTCCCCTGCGCAAGTCAAGTCCCTGCCATTCGGCTAGGGACAGGCTGGCCTGCCAGCGGCCATTTCCGTGGCAGTAAACATCAACATGTGTCGAACCAATAATAACGCTTTTGATTCGCGCAGTCCAGCAGTTTGTGGCAGCAGATCCTTCAGCAACCCGGCCAAGCCGGATGCTGCCTGACCTGATCAGCAAAGTAAAAAGCTTGCCGGACTCGCTTAAACCCTCCGTCAGGCGGTTTTTTGGCAACGGCCCCAGCAGAAAACCACCGTCGCCGCATTCAAACCACTGTTCATCACCCTGCCTGAAGACTCTGCCGGGCATCAGATTTTCCCCGTGCAAAAACTTTGCTACAAATTGAGTCGCCGGGTGATAAAAGATTTCCAGCGGCTCTCCTTCCTGTTCAACCTGCCCGTCATGCAGCACGAGCATACGCTTGCCAAGCTGCAAAGCTTCCGAAAAGTCGTGCGTCACGTGAATGATGCCGATACCTTCTGTGTGATGTATTTCTCTCAGCAATTCCTGCATGGCATGGCGAGTCTGCTGGTCAAGCGCGGAAAGCGGCTCATCCAGCAACAAGAGCGGAGGCCGGGTCAAAATAGCCCTGGCCAGCGAAACCCGTTGTCTTTCTCCCCCGCTTAAAAACCTTGGATAACGCTCAAGAAGATGGGTAATATTCATTGCTGCGGCCAACTGCTCCATCCGGCGCAATATTTCAGGATTGCCGGCCATCTTCCTGGCCTTCGCGCCGAATAAGATGTTTTCCTTCACAGGCATAAACGGATACAGCAGGCTGTCCTGATAAGCAAACCCCATGTATCTATGCTCCGGCGGCAAATAAGTGATTTCTTTGCCGTTCAAAAATAAAGCGCCCCTATTTGGCGCCCTGAGTCCGGCGATGGCCTCGAGGAAAAGAGTCTTGCCGCATCCGGTCGGCCCTAAAATAACGACATAATCACCTGGTCCCATTGAAAAGTTGATATCTTGTAGCGAAAACTTGCCGACATTAACGGTCAGGTTGTAAACTTCAAGCAGGTCCTGGCTCATAATCGCACTCCTGTTCCGGTAACGACTTTGAATACACTCATCAAGAGCAGCGCCACAATCAACATTATAACGGCAGTTGCAATGGCAAACTGCATGTCGCCAATGGTCATATTTAAAAATATGGCCACGGACAAAGTTTCTGTTTTCATCCGGGTTATACCGGCCAGCATGGCAGTTGCTCCGAACTCGCCCAGAGCCCTGGCCCATGCCATCGTCAAACCACCCAGAACGCCGCCTTTTGCCAGAGGCATTGTCACCCTTAAGAATACATCCGTTGGAGAACAGCCAAGTGTGCGCGCCACATTTTCCAGCCGGGGATCAATGGCATCAAAGGCCTGCTTAAATGTTTTAATGGCAAAGGGCGTAGCGATAAACCACTGAGCGACAACAACACCACGGGCGGAAAATACGACGTCCAGACTCAGACGGGCCAGTGTATTTCCCAAAACGGGGCCAAACAGGATCAGCAACGCCAATCCACTGACCAGCGGCGGTAAAACGATCGGAATATCCATCAGCGCATCGATTAAGGCTTTCCCCCGGAAATGATAGCGGGAAAGAATAAAACCGCAGGGGACAGCAACGACAGCCGCCAGCGCGGTGGCGAGAAGCGACGTCCACAGTGTGAAAACCACCGCGAAATGAAATTCCGGATTTTGAATGACGGAAAGGAAAGCGGCCCATTCCCCATAAAACAACAGGCCGCCTACCATTACCACCATAAAAATTGTAATAAGAATAAAAACCAGCCAGAAAATTCCCTGAAAAAAACCTATACGCGGATTTACCATATGAATTACCCATGTTAAAAATATTGTTCAAAACCCTTTAGGCAGTGGTTACGCAAGTCAAGTTTTTTTGTATGCTTTCAAAATAATATCAAATTTTTGTCTTGAAACCATACTTTTCAAAAACCGCTGGACCCTCATTTTTCAAAAACTCAAGAAAATCCCTGGCTTGATCTTTCTGACTACTGTAATTAAGCGTAGCGCAAGGAATTTGATCAATAATATTTACGGCGGAATCGATTTCTACCACATCAAGCTTTTCCTGGTTTTTATACGTATTGCT
>DNIT01000061.1:3132-7396 GCA_003489345.1 Pelotomaculum sp.
TTTTATACGTATTGCTGTATTCAACAATACCCGCGTCCCCCTGGCCCATTAAAATCGCAGCCACTACCTTGGCGGGGCTTTCAACATAGGTAGGCGCGTTTTTCTCGACGCTTTCAGTAATTCCCAGCTTGTCAAAGGTCTTAAAAACAGTTTTACCTATTGCGGTAGCCTCTTTGTCCGGTATAACAAGCTTTAAGCCTGAACGGGCCAAATCCTGGACTTTGCTGATTTTTGCCGGATTTCCTTTCGGCGTAATAATTACCGGGGTGTGATAGGCAATCGGCCCGGCCACCTCTTCAATGTAGCCTTTTTTCTGCGCGGCTTCTATAAAAGGCATGCCCCCCGGCATATAAATATCACCTTTTTTCATTGTTTCCAGCTGGTTCAGCAGCGCCCCTGAATTATTAAAAGTTAATTCCACCTTGACACCTGTTTTTTGCTCATAAGCTTGCGCCAGCTCACTTACAGGATCTTTCAGGTTGGCTCCAACGTAGGCAAATAACGCCGCTTTCTCCTGCCCCTGCGAAGTGCTCCCCTCTCCTGCAGGCGGGGTGGAAGGCTTGCCGCACCCGGTAACCAGTGCGGCCATAAGCAAGGACAGAAACAGTATTTTAAGAACCTGCCCCAACCTTTTTACCAAACCGTCCAACTCCTTCGTATAACAAAATAATTCTTCCCCTTAATTACACGACACCACATTCAGCGAACCGTCCATGGACCTCCCTTTTTCCAGGGATACCGTTATATCCCCCAAGAATTGTGCGTCTTCTTCGTCATGCGTAACCAGAATAAACGGTATCTGCCAATGCTTGTGCAACTTCTTTACTTCATGCCTGAGACTTATTCTGGTATTTCTATCCAGAGCGCTGAACGGCTCGTCAAGCAGCAGCAGTTGGGGACGGACGACCAGCGCCCGAGCCAGGGCCACCCGTTGCTTTTCCCCGCCGGAAAGCTGGCCGGGATGCCGGTCGACAAGATGTCCGACGCCAAAGGAATGCAAAAGTTCCACCGGGTCCATAGCTGCTCTGTCCTGCTTGTGGCTTTTGCTTTTCAGACCATAAAAAACGTTTTGTCTGACAGTCATATGGGGGAAAAGGGCGTAGTCCTGGAACAGGTAGCCAATATTCCTGGATTGCGGGGAGATATTAAGCTTTTTTCCCGAGGAATATAAGATGCGGTCATTGATCTTGATGAGCCCTTCGTTTGGTTTCGAAAGACCTGCCAGCAGGTGCAAAATGGTGGTCTTTCCCGAACCGGAAGGGCCCAGAAGAATAAGAATTTGGTTGTCGACTTTCAAATGCACATCCAGGGTAAAATGCCACAATTTTTTGGTCAGGCTGGCTTCTAACATATTATCACCTTTAATGCCCTAATAACTCTGTTTTTTTGCCCAGCGGTTTACCCAGAATATAACAAGGAAGCTGAATACCGTAATGATTCCAACCAGCGTTCTGGCCATGGCATTATTTCCCGATTGCACTGCAAAATAGATGGCTGTAGGAATAGTCTGGGTCTGGCCCGGTATGTTGCCGGCCACCATCAAAGTAGCGCCAAATTCACCCAGGGCGCGGGCAAAGGTCAGCACCAGACCCGCAAGAATGCCGGGCCAGGCCAGAGGGAGCGTAATTGTAAAAAATATTCTCACTTCACTTGCACCCAGGGTCCTAGCCACTTTCTCAAAGTTAACGTCCACGCTCTTAAAAGCGGCTTTGGCGCTCTGGTACATCAGCGGGAAAGCAACCGCCGTGGAAGCGAGGACGGCCGCCCACCAGGAAAATACCAAAGTAATGCCCACATCAGCCAGGGCTTTGCCCAACAGACCGTTTTTGCCGATTAGCATCAGCAAGCCGTAGCCAACGACCGATGGCGGCAGTACCAGGGGCAGCGTTATCGCCGCCTCCAGCACATCTTTGCCGTAAAACTCTCTGCGCGCCAGCAACCGGGTTAGCGGCACGCCAAGACATGTAACGACAATTGTTGCGATTATTGCCACCCGAACGGAAAGAATCACCGGATACCAGTCGATTTGCTGCACGAACATCATCAATTACTACTTGAGGACTTTGAAACCGTATTTTTCAAAAACCTTCACTGCCTCGTCAGTCGTCAGGAATGCTGCAAATGCTTCGGCCTCTTTCTGGTGCGTGGTGCTTTTGATGATCGCCATGGGGTAAACTACAGGCGCACTGGAGCCGGCAGGAGCGGCGGCTACAATTTTAACGTTGTCGCTTATTGCCGCATCGGTGCGGTAAACCAGCCCTGCATCCACATTGCCGGTTTCCACATAGGTTAGCACCTGGCGTACATCCTGTGCAAAAACCATTTTGGGTTCAAGCTGCTCCCAGAGATTAAGCGCAGTTAAAGTATCTTTTGCATACTTGCCGGCTGGTACCGTTTCAGGTGTACCGATACTGATCTTTTCAATACTCGCGTCGGTCATTCCGTTAAACTCCGTAAGATTGCTGTCTTTCCCGGCGATCAGCACCAGTTCGTTTCCCAGCAGGTCTTTGCGGGAAGTATCCACAATCAGGCCTTTTTGGGCCAGGGCATCCATTTGGGTCTTGCCTGCGGATATGAATAAATCTGCCGGGGCGCCTTCTTCAATCTGCTTTTGCAAAGTACCGGAGGCGGCTAGATTGTAGGTAATGGTCACTTCTGGATGTTCTTTTCCATAGATTGTCTTTAATTCTCCCGCAGCATCCGTCAGACTGGCAGCCGCCGAAACGTTTAATTCAGTTTTCGGTTGTTCTTTTTCTCCACCGCATCCCGTAACAGCTGCTACAACAAATAACATGAGCGCTAAAAAAAATAAAATTTTTTTCATTGTTTCCTCCTCCTTATATGTAAATTTTGTTATAATACTAATAATTATCTACTCCAATAGGGATGCATGTATTACGTTATGAATACGATTAGACACCTGTAAAAAACATCACAACATAACAAAACATGAAATGGGGTTTGCTTTTATATCAATTATTTTTTCTATTTAGTTAACACGCCCCTCTCCATAATTATTACAATACCGCATGATACCGGGCAACACTAAACATGATGCTACTACAAAATAATAAAATAATCCGTAATGCTTGTCAATATGGCTAGCCAAATTACGTATCATTAGTTTTTAACAATTACGCCCTTACAAAGCACACTTCTTATATTAAAGCCAATGTTAGGCAATTTCGTTTCTAAGCTGAATTTATTAACATAAAGGAAATTTCTCGCTAAATACTGTTTGCGCCTCAGCAAAAATAAATTTGACATTACAAAAAATAATTATCAAATTAATAAAAATAAGATATAATAAAGAACAGAATATCTGGTGGAGGAATATCTGTGAAAGAAGATTCTTCTTTAACTCCCGAAGAAGTAGCAAGCACACTAAAAATTGCCAAGAATACAGTATATGAGTTGATAAAACGGGGAGAGTTGGCGGCTTACCGGGTCGGCCGTAAGATTCGGGTTGATCAGAAAGACGTTGATGCTTATAAAAACCTGGGCAAGAAACTGGAATCAACGACGGCACCATACTCCGCCGCTATCCATACGCTTTCTACAACAGCGCCGGATATTGAGGAACAGCCCTCCAATCTGCAAAGAATCGTAATCTGCGGCCAGGACGCCATCCTTGATATTTTGGCCCGCTACTTGGAGCGGCATCCAAATGGAGTCGGTGCTCTTAGGCACCACGTGGGAAGCTTTAACGGCCTTTTGGCCCTCTACCAGGGAAAGGTCCACATGACCGCAGTCCATCTATGGGCCGGGGAAAGGGATCTATATAATATACCCTACGTTCGCCGCCTGCTCCCTGGTATTCCAACGCTAATAGTACACTTAGCCTGCCGGATGCAGGGATTTTATGTGGCCAAGGGCAACCCTGAAGGGATAACGACCTGGCAAGATCTAACCCGCCCGGGGATACGCTTCATAAACCGGGAAAAGGGTAGCGGCACCCGGGTCCTGCTAAACGAACAGTTCCGGCTCCTGGGACTGGACACCAGCCAAATTAACGGTTATGAAAAAGAAGAGTTATCCCACCTTACCGTGGCGAGCGCTGTCGCACGGGGCGAAGCCGATGTGGGCCTGGGCATCGAAAAAGCTTCCCTGCAAACGCGCGGCATTGATTTTGTGCCCTTACAAAAAGAACGCTATGAACTGGTGATGAAGAAAGAAGATGCGGACAAGCCCCAGTTCCAAGCTGTACTTGAAATAATACAGTCCCAGGAGTTCAAAAAAGAACTCCTGGGACTGGGGGATTATT
>DNIT01000061.1:7592-7720 GCA_003489345.1 Pelotomaculum sp.
TAAAGCTATTTCACCGGCACAAAAAATCACCTGCAACTTATATGCATCGCACAGCTTACTGATTAATGGCAATATTGAGTAATTGACAGCCGCCAAATTATATCTTATTATATTTTATATAACGTTAT
>DNIT01000064.1:0-4575 GCA_003489345.1 Pelotomaculum sp.
TACCTATACGACGCCTACCGGAGGCGGTTACCAATTATTTGGCAGGACGATACCAACATTCCAGTTCAGCCAAAAACACCCCCTGTTCAAAGACAGCCCGTTCCTCTACAAGTCCGCAGACCGGATCCGTTTCTTTGAAGTAACGGAAAAGGATATTCTCGATATCTTCGAACACGTCCATAACAAAACCGACTACCAGTATCAAATTAAAGAAGATCAGATTTTAGTAAAGGACTATTTGAGCTTCTACAATTCGGACGAAGTTCAAAAAGGAGCCAGGGAATTTCAGGAGAAGCAAAAAGAGGCAACCAAAACCGCGCCCCGGCTATAAACGAAAAATAAGAATCAGTTGGGAGGAAATAGCATGCTAAAGATATTGAACGGAGGAATCGAGGCAATCGTTGAAGATTGGCCGGGCAGGCTGGGATATCTTGGCAAGGGAATGGCTCCTGCCGCAGCCATGGATAATGTTGCGCTTGAATTTGCCAACTTGCTTGTGGGCAACCCGCCTGGTGAAGCAGGGATAGAAATTGCAGGCGGTTATTTTGAAGCCGAACTCGGCGTCGATACCGTACTCAGCATTACCGGCACGGACATGAAGCCCACCTTAAACAACCAGCCGGTTCCCGTGTGGGAATCCTTTGCAGTGAAAAAGGGTGACGTCCTGAAATTCTCCCATTTCGCTGAATTCGGTTTCAGATCCTATATTGGTGTGGCCGGCGGCATAGATGTGCCGTTATATCTGGGCAGCAAGTCCACCTGCATTTTTGGCAGTTACGGTGGTTTCAAGGGCAGGAAACTCCAGGCCGAAGACGTTTTACCCTTTGGCAAGCCATACCAGGATCTGAAAAGCCTGCCGGGCAGAAAGCTCAAAAAAGAGGTAATCCCGGAATACTCCCGTGTGTGGAACCTAAGAGCCATCCCCGGTCCCAACACGTGCCCGGATTATGTTACAGAAGAAGGAATGGATTTCCTGTTCAGCCATTCCTTCAAGATTCAGCACAGCTCAAACCGTTCAGCCTACCGCATCGATGAGGTAAAAGGCAATTTCTTTGCCCGGGAAGACGGCGGAGTTGGCGGAAGCCATCCCTCGAACATCGTGGATCATGCTTACGCGATGCGCGGCTGCCTGAACGTCTGCGGCAACACCCCCATCATCTTAATTGCGGACGGACCCACCCTCGGGGGATATATAAACGTTTTAAGCGTAATCAATGCCGACCTGTGGAAAGTGGGCCAGGGGACTCCTTCAAGAGATTTTATTAAATTCACCATGAGCACACAAGAGGAAGCTCTCCAGGCGCGCATTGATCAAAAGGCCTTGTTTACCGAGAAATCTTTGGCGTAAACCGCCTGCAATGGGAGTGAAAAAATGGATCTCAATGTAGATATGGGTGAAAGCTTCGGAAGATACAAACTCGGCAATGACGAGGAAGTGATGAAATATATCACTTCGGCCAACGTGGCCTGCGGCTTCCACGCCGGCGACTCCCTGGTCATGCAGGAAACAGTGCTGCTGGCCAAAAAATACGGGGTTGCAGTGGGCGCCCACACCGGCCTGGAAGACAAAAGAGGCTTCGGCAGGCGGCGCATGGAAATCACCCCGGAGGAATTAAAATGCGACACCCTGTATCAGTTGGGGGCGTTGGACGCGTTCTTAAAGAGCAATGGGATGACCATGCGGCATATCAAGCCGCACGGCATACTCTACCGCATGGTCCACGATGAAGAGCGCTATGCCAGCGCCTATCTCGAAGCAGTGGCGCAATACAACCCCGGTTTGTACGTGATGATCCCGAGGAACACGGTGATCTGGAAGCTCGGATTGGAATTGGGCTTGCATATGGCCGCCGAGATCCTGATTGACTTAAGCTACGATGACGACGGCAACTGGGTCCTGGAACGGACCAAGAAAGCAAGATCGCCGGAAGAAGTTGCCGAACGCGCCATTATGGTAGCGCGAGACAAAAAAATAACGACCATCAGCGGTAAAATGATAGACGCCGCGGGAGATACCATATGCTGCCACGGTGATTCTCCCAATGCCGCCCAGGTTGTCAAAAAAGTTAAAGAGGCTTTTGAGAAAGCAGGCATTCCGCTCAAGCAACTCGGTGCCGCTTAAAACATCAGGTAAAAAGGAGGATATCACAAAGATGGAAGTAGTAGCAAAAGCTCATATGCCGGGACTGGTAGCCCGGGTAGTTGTGAATGAAGGAGACCAGGTTAAGGCGGGTCAGGAGGTAGCGGTGATTAACTGCATGAAAACCGAGCTCTCCGTCGTGGCCCCCTCTGACGGAGTTGTAAAGAGTATTTTGGTTCAGGAATGGGACGAGATGGAAGTCGGTTCCCCGATGGTTGTCCTGGAAGCTTAGAAATAAAAGGAAGATGAACAGATGAAAAAATTGCTTATCGCCAACCGTGGAGAAATTGTAAACAGGGTCATGCGGGCCTGCCGCGACCTGGGTATAAAACCCGTAACAATTTACTCCGATGCCGACAAGAACATGGGCTACCTCAAGGAAGCAGACGAGGCTTACAATATCGGCCCCGCCAACCCGGTTAAAAGCTACCTGAACATTGAGGCTATTATCAACGCAGTAAAGACATCCGGAGCCGATGCTGTTCACCCTGGCTACGGGTTCCTTTCAGAAAACGCCGCATTTGCCACGGCTGTGGCAGAAGTCGGCGCCACCTGGGTTGGCCCTCCGCCGGCCATTTTAAAAGCGATCGACTCCAAATGCTTCTGCCGCAAGATTGCCTCGGACGCAGGCGTTCCGGTGGTGCCTGGAACCATCGACATTATTCAAGACGTGGCTGAGATTTACCAGTTTGCTTCTGAATGGGACTATCCCATCGTCCTGAAACTGGACAAGGGTGGCGGGGGCAAAGGCATCGAACTGGTTAAAGAAGAAGCGCAGGCTAAAGAAGCTTTCGAAAGGCTTTCCAGGATCGGTCTGATGGCTTTTAAAAGCTCTGAATGCTACATTGAGAAAGAGATCCAAAACCCCAGGCACATTGAAATCCAGTTCCTTACCGATGGCAAGGGCGGCTGCGTCTGCCTGGGTGAAAGGGAATGTTCCATCCAGCGCCGCTATCAAAAAATTATCGAGGAGTCCCCCTCACCGGTGGTCAGCGAGGAAGACCGCAGGGAACTCTTTGACTACACCACCAAACTGGCTCTGGCCATGGACTATCACGGAGCGGGCACCATGGAGTTTCTCCGCTCGGAAGACGGCAACTTCTACTTTATGGAGGTTAACGCCAGGCTGCAGGTGGAACACCCGGTCACTGAATACCTGACCAACGTGGACATAGTCAAACAGCAGCTGCTCATAGCCTCCGGCCAGTCCCTCGATTTCGCTCAAAAAGACATTGCGTTTAAGGGGCATGCCATCGAGGCCAGGGTGTATGCGGAAGACCCGGTCTCCTTTATCCCGTCACCGGGGACGATTACCAGCCTGGAATTCCCCGATATGGAGGCGCGGTACCTGAGAATTGACCATGCTATCGAAGCTGGGGGAACGGTCCCTCCCTACTACGACCCGCTGTTGGCCAAGGTTATCTCCTGGGGGATTAACCGGACGGATGCTATCAAAAACCTCAAGCTGGGTTTGATGGGCTTTCAAATCGGGGGCATCAAGACCACGATCCCGGCCAACCTGCTTATTGTCAGCAGCCGGGAATTCGCCGAGGGAAGCCTTGATACGGGCTTCATTGAGAAACTATATGCCAAAGAAGGCGCAAAAGAAAGTCCGGGCAAGCCCCTGTGGCCCAACATGTAAAAATTATCAAGGAGGTTCAATCTAATGGCAGAAGATGTTAATGTCAACGTGAAAATAGCCGATGCCGGACCCGCTGGCTGGCTTGCCTATTCCATCGCCACCTGGATAGCCTGGGCGTTTTTGGTAGGATATGTGCAGCCTTCGGCGCTGCTATTCATGGCTGCCCTGTCTTTAGCCTGCGCCATCCCTTACCTGATTGCGGGAATAACCCAGTTGAAGCTGGGTAATGTTGCCGGCGGCGTCACCTGGACCTATTTCGGCTCGTTTTTTGCCTTCGCCTCCGCGTTAAATTACGCCATTACCTATTTCGCACCCATATACAAGTGGGAACTGGATGCCCGCATCCTGGGTTACGAGTGGGCTATTTTGGGAATCGTACTCATTCTGACTACGCCCATTTTCGCCAAATACTCTCCCGCGGCCGCAACCATCTCCGTAATCGGGGCAGATGTCGGCATTGCCTGCCTGGCCCTGGTTTACTGGGGAGTAGGCAGTCTGGCTGCCTTAAGCGGCTGGGGATTCTTTGTCGCAGGATTCTTCGGCATAGTCATGGCCGCAGGCGGGATCCTCGAGGGCGCCGGCATGAAGTTTCCGATGGGTAAGCCGCTATTAAAATAATCCAAAACATACTCTTTGACAAAATAAATCATTATTGTTAATATTTTAACAAGGTGAATTCTCAAGCAGCGGTGCTCATGACATCACTAATTCCTGTACATGGGCGCCGTTTTTCTTGAAAATAAGCATGGAAATCAATCCGTTGCATATTTGGGGTGTTGTTATTGCTTTGGGA
>DNIT01000064.1:4699-5044 GCA_003489345.1 Pelotomaculum sp.
TAGTCGAAATGATGCCGGTCGGTATTATCGTTTATGACAACAATAATAATGTTATTTTTTCCAATCAAATAGCTGCCGACGCTTTGCGTACAAGCGCCCGGTTGCTAACACAAATTTCAGCCGGCCAATCATTTGAAATATCTGTTGGCGATAAAACCTATGCCGCCAACCGGGTTGACATTGATGACGGCGCTATCGGTTTTTTTGTTATACTCTCCGATATTTCCCACTGGCGCAACGAAATAGCCGAGCAAAAAGAACAGATTCATGAGTTGGAGGATATCTTCAACTCCTCCTATGACGAGCTCTTTGTTATCGATGGAAATGGTTTAACCAAACGAATCA
>DNIT01000064.1:5142-5718 GCA_003489345.1 Pelotomaculum sp.
AAACGAATCAACAAGGTTGGGGAAAGCTATTACGGAGTTCCGGTCAAAACACTTCTGGGCAAAAACGTTAAAGATCTGGAAAAAAGCGGTTTTTTCAACCAATCTGTGGCCAGGATTGTTTTACAGGACCAGAAACGTGTCACCATGACGCAAACCACCAAAAGCGGGAAGCACCTGATTGTTACAGGCAACCCCATCTTTAATGACAACGGGGAGATTACCCGTGTGGTCGTAAACTCACGGGATATATCGGAGCTTTTGAACCTTAGAAAACAACTTGAAAATACCGAGCAGTTGGCGGAAAGTTACCGCCAGCAGCTGTTGAAGTTGAGCCAGGAAAAAGCCAGAAGCAGTGAGCTGATCGCCGAGAGCCCCCAGATGAAACGGGTGCTGGAAATGGTCGACAAGGTAGCCCAGGTCGATTCAACCGTACTGATTACAGGCGAATCAGGTGTCGGCAAGGGTGTCCTCGCCTCCAGGCTGCACAAGCTGAGCAAACGCTCGGACGGTCCTTTTATCACCATTAATTGCGGCGCTATCCCGGAAAATCTGTTGGAATCGGAATTATTCGGTTAT
>DNIT01000064.1:5839-9170 GCA_003489345.1 Pelotomaculum sp.
TGGAATCGGAATTATTCGGTTATGAAGGCGGCGCTTTTACCGGAGCCCGCAAGGAAGGGAAAAAAGGGCTATTGGAACTGGCCAGCGGCGGCACCGTTTTTCTCGACGAGATCACCGAACTGCCTTTGGGTCTTCAGGTTAAGCTCTTGCAGGTAATTCATGAAAAAAAACTTATCCGCATCGGAGGCAGCAAGTATGTTGATGTAAATATCCGTTTTGTAGCCGCCACCAACAGGGATATCCGGCGGATGGTTGTTGAAGGCCTGTTCAGAGAGGATTTGTATTACCGGTTAAACGTGATCCCGATTGTCATTCCTCCTCTTCGTTACAGACAGGAAGACATACCGGTCCTGGTCGATTACTTTTTTGAGAAGCTCAACTCAAAATATCAGACCAATAAGCAATTTACCGGCGAGGCGCTGGAAATCCTAAAAAATTACAATTGGCCCGGCAATGTCCGCGAACTGGAAAACCTTGTGGAAAGGCTCCTTGTTACCAAGGAGGACAACGAGATAGGCGTAGGTCACCTCCCCGATTATATCTTTGAAGGGAAAAGCAGGTTCCCCAACAGGATTTATGTTCTGGACATCTATCCGTTAAAGGAAGCGACCGAGGAGTTGGAAAAACAGCTGATTGTCATGGCCCACAGCCGGTACAAAAATACCTACAAAATGGCCAAGGCGCTGGAAATCAACCAGTCTACGGTGGTGCGGAAATTACAAAAATACCATTTGGGCGCCTCCTCCCGGCCGGCCCCGATCAAGACGGGTAAGAAAAAATAAGAAACAAATAAGGGGGCTGTCCTTTCACAGCTCCCTTTGTTTTAAGGCTTGTTGACATGACTTAGTCGGCATAACGACGGTAATTACGGAAGCATTCACTGCAGTAAACAGGCTTGGAGCCGTCCGGCTGGAACGGCACCCTGGCTATCTGACCGCAGTCATCACAGGTTGCCTCGTACATCTGGCGGTTGGGCCTGTTGCCCTGCCCACCTGCGAACCAGCCCTGTTCACGGCCACGGCTGTTTTTACGGGCCGCCCTGCAGGCGGGACATCTGGAAGGCTCGTTGGTAAAGCCCTTCTCGGCAAAAAACTCCTGTTCTCCCGCCGTGAATTCAAACTCCCTGCCACAATCCCTGCACACTAAAGTTTTGCCTGTAAACACGAAAAACATCTCCTTTCCCGGTATGCTCTGCGCGGACGAATTATCAACCCTGATTCAGGAGATGTCTATCGATCTTTAGCAGGCCTTACCATTATATCATCTTTAGTAACCATTTAAAACCTTAAGTCCCGTATTAAGTAAAATATTTTCAACATCTGTAATTGTCTGTTATTGCAATAAAACAGACGCGGAGATATTATATTGACAGCAACTACACGTCGGGGGGCTGCATTTTGGAACAGCGGGAAAATTTTTTGAAAGCAGCGCAGGCTCTGAAAAAAGCACGAACACTCGTGGTTACAGCAGGCGCAGGCATGGGGGTTGATTCCGGCCTGCCCGATTTTAGGGGCGACCGGGGATTCTGGAAAGCCTACCCCATGTATGAACGACTGGGACTCAGTTTTGTGGATGCCGCCAACCCTTCCCACTTTCAGGCTAACCCCGCCTTCGGCTGGGGCTTCTACGGCCACCGCGCCAACCTTTACCGCCAGACCTTGCCCCACCATGGGTTTGCCTTGCTGCTGAACTGGGTTTCCCGTTACCGGCTGGCCTGCTTCGTGGTAACCTCCAATGTCGACGGCCAGTTTCAGAAAGCTGGTTTTAGCGAGGAAGCTATCTGTGAGATCCACGGATCGATCCACCACCTTCAATGCACCATCCCCTGTTCAGAAGACATCTGGGATAATAACGAGACCATCCCGGTTGATTTCTCTACCATGCTGGCCGCTCACATCCCCCCATGTCCGCACTGCGGCGGTACGGCCAGGCCCAATATACTCATGTTCGGTGACTATACCTGGAACGGAAACAGGACCACGCGCCAGGAAAGGAACCTAACGGAGTTTTTGAGAACAAACCGCCGGGAAAATTTGATTGTAATAGAGATTGGGGCCGGCGCCGCCTTACCGACCATCCGCAACTTTAGTGAGAAGCTGGGCAGAAACTACAACGCCACGGTAATCAGGATCAACCCCCGCGAACCCTTTATACCCGGTCCTCATATCTCACTGGCCTGCGGGGCTTTGGAAGGGTTGAACGGGATTAACGAGTTATTGTAAAATTCCATTGACACCTTTTGACTTGGGTAAAATCTCAAGATCTATATAAATGTTCACGGGTCAAGGCCAGGTTGTTGTTAAGCCCGCCTGAGAATAGAATTTGGTGTACATTCAGTCCGCTCAGCCAGAAACTGGCGGCGCAGGAATGGAGATACAGCCGCCACATCCGGACAAAGCGTTCACCGAACATCTCCCTTACCCTGTCCACATTTTGTTCAAAGCTTGCGGCCCAGCGCTCCAGAGTCATGGCATAGTGGACCCGCAGGCTTTCCACATCAATAACATGAAAATCATAGTCCGCCAGCTGCCATATTGCCTCCCGCAGGGAAGGTATATAACCGCCGCGAAAAATATATTTTTCGATCCAGGAGTTTACGGGACCCTCCTTGAGGTGGGTAATGGTATGCAACAGCGCCAGGCCGCCTTCCTTCAGCAGCCTCCTCAAGGAGCTCATAAATTCCGGATAGTTGGCCCGGCCCACGTGTTCAAACATCCCCACACTGGCTATTTTATCAAAGACACGCCCGCCGGACGCCAGAACCCGGTAATCCATCAACGCAACCTCCACCTGTCCGTCCAAACCCAGTTCCTGAATCCTGCGCCGGGTTTCGTCAAACTGCTCCTGACTCAGGGTAATCCCCATCGCTTTCACCCCATATTCACGTGCGGCCCGGATAATCAGCCAGCCCCAGCCGCTGCCGATATCTAATAAAGTTTCGCCCGGCTTCAGCTCAAGTTTCTTTAAGACGTGGTCAATTTTTTGGTTTTGTGCTTTACCAAGGGAATCCGCGGGGCTTTGAAAGTAGGCACAGGAGTAGCTCATGGTCTCATCCAGCCACAATGAAAAAAAATCGTTGCCCAGATCGTAGTGCTGCTGAATGTCTTCCTGCTGTTTACGCAGGGAGTTTGGTCTCAGCCTGCGGGGGAAAGACCGGGCTAAGGCATGCCCTTTGAAACGGCCTTCAAAAATCTCTTTTCCCTGCAGTACAGTCTTAGTTATTTCCTCCAGGTCTCCGGAGAAGTCAATCGTTCCATCCATGTAGGCTTCGCCTAAGGTCAGCACCGGGTCTTGGACAAATTTCCTGCCCTGTAGTTTTTCGCGGAATAAC
>DNIT01000106.1:0-2245 GCA_003489345.1 Pelotomaculum sp.
AGGTATTAACCAATATGTTAGATGCTTTTTGAATAGCAGGTTATTTTAACGCTGCGAGCAGCGGCTCATGATAATAATTCCAGCATGCATGTGGTTTCAGACGCACAAAATTTCAAGGATTTACGCTGAACCATTATACTGCATTCCTATGTGGTGCGAATGAATTCACACCACGTATCATGAAAACAGTGAATTTGGTGAATACTTCCTATAGAGTAGTAGCCATTTATGAATCAGGAACTGTGCAACGGTTATGTTATGCCAGCCTTGCTTAATATCTGTTGGACGGCTTTCACTGCAGGCGTGTCCTGCGGCAGGTCAACCAGGGGCTTACCATGCAGATCATATTCAACAATCACCGGATCAAGCGGAATTGTACCGCTTAGCGCCATGCCTGTATCCTTAATTTCTCCGCGCAGGGCTTCCAGCGAACCTTCCTGGACTTTGGCAACCACCAGAAATATTTCTTTTATTTTAAGACTTACAGAGTCAACCAGATGTTTGACCCTCTTGGCGGAACGTATCCCCCTGACGCTGGCGTCGCTGATCACAAAAAGAAAATCGACATCCTGGGTGGTGCGACGGCTCAGGTGTTCCAACCCTGCCTCGTTGTCGGCCACCACAGCTGTATAATTCCGGGACAGGCTCTCCATACACTTGCGCAGTATATTATTGGCGTAGCAGTAACAGCCCCGACCTTCCGGCCCGCCCATGGAAAGCAGGTCCACGTCCTCGCCTTCGGCTAAAGACCGGTAGATTTTATATTCCACGTACTGGTCCTTGGTCATCCCGGCAGGCATGGGTCTCGTCCCGTTTTTTAAGCCCGCCAGTATGTCGGATATGGTTTCTCCTATTTCAATGCCGAGCGCCTCGTTCAGGTTGGCGTTGGCATCTGCATCCACCGCCAGTACCGGCTTCATCCCGTTTAGAGTCAATTGCCTTACGGCCAGTGAGGCAAAAGTTGTCTTTCCGGTCCCGCCTTTCCCGGCGACAGCTATCTGCAGAGCCATCCCTCCGCCCACCTCATTTCAAAGTAATTATTTTCGTCGCGCTGCCGTAGGAAACAGCTCCAAATCCGTGTGTGGTATAAAAAGAGCCGAGACAAATTCCTCCATAAAAGTGTTGCCGGCGCTGAGTTCAAGGTAGGTAATCTTCCCCGCTATCTTTTCAGCGGCATCCCGTGCTGCTTTTGAGAGCAATGAGAGCCTGGCCCCTTTTAGTGAACTATTGCCGATGTAGGCGTATTTTTGGACGGGGATATCAGGCAGCAGCCCGATATTGATTGCTTCCCTGATATTAATATAGCGGCCGAACCCCCCCGCGATAACCACTCGTTCGATTGCTTCAAACGGCAGACCTACCATCTGCAGCATGCTGCGTATTCCCGCGTAGACAGCAGCCTTGGAGCGAAGGATATATTTTATTTCAGCTTCGGATATGCTGATGTCGGAACCCCCTCCGGCTTCCCCGGACCAGGCCAGGACAAACTCCTTTCCCACACCGGCATCACGAACGCGGGGACTGGGAGTATGTGGAGCAAAGGAACCGCCACGATCGATTACGCCTGACCGGTAAAGCCAGGCCACACAATCAATCAGACCTGTGCCACAGATACCCAGGGGAGCTCCGCCGCCAATGGTGCTGTACCGGATTGTTGAGCCGCCTGCCGCGATTCGCACATTTTCAATTGCACCATCCATGGCCCGCATCCCGTATCTTAGCCCGCCGCCCTCAAAAGCCGGGCCGGCCGAACAGGCGCAGGAGATCAGCCATTCGTTGTTGCCCAGCACCATCTCACCGTTGGTGCCGATATCAATAAAAAGAGTCAAGGTATCTGCCTCCGACATACCGGTCGCAAGCACTCCGGCCGTTATGTCACCGCCGACGTAACTGGCCGTGCCGGGAATGAAGCGTACCCAGGCCTGGGGATGGATGTGCAGTCCCGCCTGACCGGCCTGTACGACCGGAATATTATTAGCCGCCGGGGTATAAGGCTCCAACCGGATATAGGCAGGGTCGATGCCAAGAAAAAAGTGGGTCATCGCCGTGTTGCCGGCGCACACCACCGCGCGTATATCGGCTTGTTCGATCCCAAGCCCCTCGGCTAGATCTTTGATTAAATCATTTACCGTCTCTAAAATGGCCTTCTGCAATTCTGCCAATCCGCCCGGGTTCTCTTCGGTATGAATAATCCGGGAAATGACGTCGTCACCGTAAACGGACTGGCGATTAAAGGTACCCCCGG
>DNIT01000106.1:2341-7477 GCA_003489345.1 Pelotomaculum sp.
GATTAAAGGTACCCCCGGCGCCCCCGGTCCGACCGGTTTCCAAATCAACCAATTCAGCGGCAACGGTCGTGGTCCCAATATCAACGGCAAGACCATAATATTTCTGCCCGCTGGAATAAGGTTCAACCCCTGCGATTTCCACACCCTGCCAGGTATCCTTTTCCGCAAGGGCAACCGACACATCCCAACCGGCGTCTCTTAAAACACGGGGTAAGTCCCGCAAAACATTCAGGGAAACGCTAAGCCGTTCGATACCGGTCTCTCCCCGGGTAGCCCTGGTCAGCCTACCACAATCGTCTGCAGGGTCGTCCAGGGTTGGTTGAGGTATTTTAAGCCTTATTTTTCTATAGACAGGCCGTTCAACAGCAGGGTAACTGTTATCGCCGTACAGGATAAAAGCTTCTGCATCTTCACCGTGCCGTGCACCCCGGGCTTCCTGCTCCTCCCCAAGGAGCACCCGGTGTTCACCGAGTTTTGTACCGGCCGGAACTTCTACAGCCAGGTCACTTGCCGGCCGGGACTGGCAGGCCAGGACATATCCCCGGCGTTGTTCCTCTTGGCTTATTGTTCCGGCCTCTGTTGAACACACCTGTCCTTCTTTTATAATCACCCTGCACTGACCACAGGTCCCCCTGCCGCCACAGGATGCTTGAAGCGGCATACCTGCAGCAGCCAGGGCGCTTAATAGGTTTTGCTCGTCGCTTAATGTGATCAGTTTGTTATTCGGCAGGACGCGTACGTGGTAATCAGCCATAAATAAGATTAGTCCCTTTCATAAAAAAACCTTTGATAAATAGATTATGCCTCCCAGCGCTGCTTTAAGAAAGCCGGTATGCCGGCTGATTCACTGGGACCCACCATGACTTCCCAGCCTGATAATTCCTCCAGCCTGCTGCTGATTACCGCCACGCCCCCGGGCAACACCAGTTTGCGGTGCGATACCCGGTCGGCTATACCACAACTGTTCAGCATTTCTGTGATTTTTTCAGCCGTAAACTTCCCGGCGGCCCAACCGGTGAGGACCGAAACACCGTCCGTATCCACCGGCAGGAGGTAACCCGGCACCCTCGACGCTTCTATATCGCCTGCCACGCAAAAATAGGTCAGGGAAAAGTTTGTCGTAATATATACTGGCGAGTCAGGACCCGGAGTTAAAATTTCGTAAACTTTTGATTCCACTGCAATTGGTTTTTGCGGGTCGGTATAAATATTCAGGCGTAGCGTGATCAAAGACAGTATATCAGCCCGATTGATGCTGTCAACCACAACAATACCGGCATATTTGGAAATATAGATACCGGCGTCCAGCACGGCTTGCATGGAATCAACATTGGTGGCAAAGGCAATAGTGGGATAGCCGAAAGGCCTGAATCTCTTCAGAGCCTGACGTCTAATCTGAGTCTGGTCGGCCAGTACGTTACCCACAGAACGAGCGCCGGAATCCAAAATAAGCTGTTTCCAGCCCAAAGCGGTAACCTTTTCCACCAAAGAGGCTAGCTCATTGAGATCGCTTCCCCTAACCAACAAGGGTGTTTCATACATTTTGGCCAGGGCGGTCATCGCTTCGTAATTTGCCGGGTTGGCCGGACCGACTAGTGGCTTTTTAGCTGCCACTATGGCTAATGCCTTTTCAATAGCGTTGGGATCATCGCTAAGCAGAGCCAGCGGTAATTCACTGACGGCGGCAATTGTCTGTACAACAAGCGTAAATCTATCGGCATCTTCGGAGCTGTTGACCACTGCCACCATGTTGACACCATGTAGCTGCCCGACCCGATCAAAAACCAGTCCGTTTATCGCAGCTACCCTGTCATAAACCTCAGTCTCGCTAAGCATGTCACTAACAGAAACGGCAATAGCGCAAGGATTTTCAAAGCGCTTATCATGCCGGAAAAGAACGGTTTCGTTGCCCAGCGTCACCTGTTTTTCACCCACGCCGATCTTAACCAAAGCCACCGGCGGCGCTGAAGCGGAATCAAGGACTTCCCTGGCGGTATCACTCACGTGAGGACATTGTTCAAGGCTGGTTTTCCCCGTGGCAAGCGCCATGGCAAAAGCCAGACAGGTGGCCTGGCCGCAGTCCTTGCAATTGGTCTTGGGCAATTGCTTAAATATTTCTAAACCTGTTAATGCCATTCACCTTGATCTCCTTTCTACCATAAAACTACCCCAAAAACAGCCCGAACACCAACAAATGGGAAGGCTAGTATAAATTATTTTAACTTCTGCAGCGCAAGTGCGATCGGAATCGTACCAACATCGCCATGTTTTCATCTTTCTGCCAGCGCCGCATCAAGCATAAGGTTTAAAAATCAGCTAAAAAAGCGGTTCCATGGTCAGTGCCGGGTGGCCTTTTTCCTCCAGGAAGGGAAGTATTTCTTCTCCGCCGGCGCCAATCGTCTCATCTGCAATACTGTCAACGAAGTCACGGCCGATGCCTGCCGCCTCAGCTGCTTCCGCCAGCCTTTCTCTTAGGTCTTCCTTGAGGTCTTTGGGCATCCAAATCAACCTTACCAGTCCACCGTCAGCCTGGATAAACTTGGGCGAGGACAGATACGACCTGCCGATACCCATGAAGCCAGGCATCTGGGCACCTCCGCCAATGGCCCCGGCCATATCTGAGAAGGTCATGCCGCTTGGGGTCAGGCCGCCGTACTCCCGGCTGACCACCATAAAACCATTGCATTCAGGGACCAAGGCCAGAATACACTCAAAGCAGCCACAGGAGGTCATCGGGTATTCCATGACGGTGTAGAAGTTGACTGCCGCTACTGTTTGCTGAGAGTTTTGAAAGATAAATTCGTTGAATGACTGCCACTGCCCTTTGACTTCGTCAATAATCCCCTCTTTGGGAACAGGCTGGTTTGGACCGTGCGGGTTTATCTCATAAGAGGCCTTGGCATCCAGCCAGCTTACCGCACCACACAGGCCTACACGCTGGGGCGATACCATGCAGACGTGAGTCGGCGCGAAGGACTGGCAGAGGGTGCAGGAGTAAAAAGTGTCTACCGTCTCATCCCGTAGTTCCCTCAGGCGGGCATCCCTTTTCTGATAGTACCCTCTCGCTTCCTCCCGCATTTTAAGCACCGCAGCCTCATCCGTAATAATCGTAACCTGAACCCGGTCAACAATGGAGGGGAACTCTGATTTAAACTTGGCATAAAGGATATTCCCCAGGTGTTTGAGACGAAAGCCCTTATTGTAAGCTTCTTTGCTAATCCGTACCCAGGTGATATCCCGCTGGGCCACGTGCCAAATACCTTCGCCGTAGTTGGCGTAATAATGGATGCGCCGTTCCAGTACCGGCTCAAAGTCCTCCTGCATCTTACGGCCGCATACTTCTACCAGGATGCCGACAGGCAGGCTTGCGCCTGTCTCTACTGTGTCGATATCCGGACCCATTATGTTTACCTTGCCGTCGTCAATCTTATCCGCGCCTGCCATCTTCACCAGCTCAAAACCTGGGGTCCTCTGCCCGCCAAACTCACAGTGCGTATCCTTCCTGCGGATGCTCTCGCCTTCAAAAGCCGGTCCGATCGTTATGGGAGCGTCAATATCAATGGAGGTGATCTGAATACCCCTGGTTTCCAGTGCAACCTGGACTATTTTCTTGTAGTCGGGCTCTGAGAGAAACCAGTCCTTTATCTGCTCGTCGTCAGCCAGTGGCTGATCGGTAATGATTGGGTAACCTGCAAATATTGCTCCGGCACAGGCGGCATCCCTGACCACGTCCCGCTCACCCAGATAGAGGACAAAAGCCATGATGCGACGGCGTTGGTAGTCCCGTTGCGCTTCCCTCTGCCCTAGCGGGACACCGCCGAACATCATACCGGCGCGCAGGGCGTAGTTGGCGGCATGGACTACCTGCGTAAACTTGCCAACGGGATAGGAGATAAACTCTGCCCCCATCTTCACATTTTCTTCGAGTAACTGTTCAATGATCTCGTCACACAAAAACAGCATCATGCCTTTGGCCATCAGGCTGTCCACAATCATTTTGGCGTCCTGGGAGGTTCTGGCCCGGCCGATAATAACTGCCTCACCCGGGATCGTCCAGTCAACCATCTTAAGGCCGTACTGGCGGACAACCGGATCCCCAACAAACCCGGTCCACGGCGGTACATGCAGCGGTTTTTCGGGAGTGTGCTCAAGGTAACGTAGCGCTTCGATTATCTCGGCGGCGTACCAGGTTGACTCACCCCACAGGAGCATGTTTTGAAAGGTTTTTTCTTCCTTTACCCCCGCTCTCATCCGGTTCAGAATCGGGGGCAGTTCACCTAAAGTGGTAACCCGCTCACCGCTCATGCAGGCAATGACCGGGAGGTAATAAGCTGTATCCGGGTACCCAACCGGATGTTCGGCGCCATATTGGATGATGGCTTTGCCGAGCAGGTTTTCCGCATAGCTTAATGCAGTAATCGCGCCGTCATAAACGGACTGGAATAATTTCTTGGGCTCTCTGCCAGGCTCAATGCAACCGTCGTAGATCTGCTCGAAATTTATCTGTTCTGGCATTTCACTTCCCCTTTCACCACTCCGGCAAATAATTCCGGCAGAGAAGTTTTTGTAATGGAAAAGCTCATTACGCTTGACCATGCTTCAAGTATGAGAATGTCTCCGGTTACCGGTTAATAAACCCTGGTGTTTTGGTTATTAAAAACTTTTTTCTACACAGAAATATAATATTCCTCCTACTGCTGGCGGGAGACTTAAATCTGGTAAGCAAAGCCCTCTATCATACAGAATTAGACTATTATGAAGTAAAATATTAACAAAGACCAGGGACGCCACCCAAATCAATATCAATTGAAGGAAGACATCGTCGTGCATAATGGTACCATGGTTCCTCACTAATAATCAATTAGAATCTCTTTAGCCATCACTAAACTTCATGTCTCCCAAAAGCCGGTAAAACATTATTCTTTTAGAGTATTTCATTCCTCAGATGGCTATGGAATAGATCGTAACGAATAAACAGAACAGTGAAATTGTATTAAAATCGGTAAACTATTTTTTATAATACATTTTTACAATACAATAGTATATTTTAAAATAAGCTGAGCATACTATCATTACTCCGCTTTGGTGAGTTCTATCTCTCCCCGTCCAGCATAAGCTGGACATTTTTTTATATCT
>DNIT01000172.1 GCA_003489345.1 Pelotomaculum sp.
GCCGTGTGCGATTGCGATGGAGATCGCACCTGCATCGCCTGGGGTTTTCATGATACGTGGTGCCAGCGGCGTGGACAGCTATCCTATTTTTGGCAATAGAGAAGGACGCCCGACCCATCTCTGGTAATTTTAACAGGCGTCCTTGCCCAAAATTCGTTTTCTGTCGCCGCTGCGCAAACCTACTAAACCACACTGTTTTTTACGATAGCCACCCTGGCTAAACTTAAGAAAATATTAAGGGCGTCCAATCCCGTCTGCCGGAAATAATAGACTAGATCGCCGCGTCGCCGGTTTCACCGGTCCTAATCCGGATGGCGTTGTCAACCTTGTAGGTAAATATTTTACCGTCCCCGATTTCTCCCGTCCTTGCAGCCTCAGTAATTATTTTAATTACCTCACTGACATTCTTATCCGGTATAACCATCTCCAACTTGATTTTGGGGAGCAGGTTGATACTATACTCGGCGCCGCGGTAAACCTCGGTTCGTCCTTTCTGTAGGCCGCAACCGATTACCTGGGTTACCGTCATACCTTGTATACCATATTTATTAAGAGCATCTTTAACGTTTTCCAGTTTGCCCGGTCGAAGTATGCATTCAATCTTGGTCAAAGGTTTCCCCTCCTCGCAAATAGTTGTCCTTCTCCTTTATGGCTCGTTTATGTTTCGGCCCGAAATGTTTTATCATCATTTTTATACGACTGGCTTGACTGCCCCGGCAGTGGCTTTGTTTGCTGGAACTGCAGCAAATGTGGCTAAAGTAGAACCCGAGACCAGGTCGGTATAGGCATCCTCACCGTGCTGTGTAAAATCGAGGCCGATATCCTGTTCTTCGTCAGAAGCGCGCAGCTTGGTGAAAAGACTGATAACCTTCAAGACGATATAGGTTCCGACGATAGCTATGCCCCAACTTACTGCTATAGCGATGAGCTGGTTGACCAACTGCCCGGGGTTGCCGTAGAAAAGTCCGTCGCCGCCGGCCGGGTTAACCGCCGTGGTGGCAAAGAGGCCGGTGGCAATTGCCCCCCAGGTGCCGCCGATACCGTGGATACCAAAAGCGTCCAGCGAATCATCGTAGTGCAACTTCGCTTTTGCCACACTTACCGCCAGGTAGCAAACCAAACCGGCAATCAGTCCAATCAATATGGCAGGTATTGGCGCTACAAAACCGGCGGCGGGTGTAATGGCAACCAGGCCGGCTACCACGCCGGAAGCAGCGCCCAGTGTGGTCGGTTTGCCATGATGGATCCATTCCGCTGCCACCCAGGAGAACGCCGCGGCCGCGGTGGCCAGGTGCGTTACTACAAAGGCGCCGGCGGCAAGGCCGTTGGCTCCTAAGGCGCTGCCGGCGTTGAAGCCGAACCAGCCGAACCAAAGGAGCGCAGCGCCGAGTACCACAAAGGGCAGGTTGTGCGGGATCATCGGTTCACTGCCATAGCCCTTGCGCTTGCCCAGGACCACACAGGCAACCAGGCCGGAAACACCGGAGAGAATATGGACGACGGTACCACCGGCGAAGTCGAGGGCGCCCAGGTTGCGCAGCCACCCGCCGACACCCCAGACCCAGTGGGCAACGGGGTCATATACGAAGGTAGTCCAGAGCAGCAGGAAAGCTATAAATGCCGGGAAACGCATCCTCTCCGCAAAGGCGCCGGAAATAAGCGCTGCGGTTATTACCGCAAACATCATTTGAAAGACCATAAATGCCTGCTGAGGTATCGTCCCCGCATAGTCGGGGTTGGGATCTAAACCAACGCTTTTCAGGCCGATCCAGTCCAGGCTGCCGATGATGTGGCTTATATCAGGCCCAAAGGCCAGGCTGTAACCCCATAACGGCCACTGGAGGCTGATTATAATCATCGCGAAAAAGCTGTACATAATAGTGCTGAGAACGTTCTTTTTCCGGGACAGGCCGCCGTAGAACAGGGCCAGGCCGGGCAACGTCATGAGCATAACCAGCGCTGCAGATATCAGGACCCATGATGTGTCGCCGGTATCTATAGTTGCTGCTGCTTGGGCTGCGTCATCCGCCCAAGCCAAGGCCGGAATGGTCATCATAAAAGTTGAAAACAAGGCAAACGTCCGCAAAAAACGACTTTTCATTAGCAACTACCTCCTTAATCTGAGATAAGTTAGACTTAAGCTGCGTAAACCGCCCCGGGATCCTTGCTAAAAACCTCTCATTAAAAGCCGGCGCCTGGCTTTGCCCAAGAGATTTTTATCTTGAGGCCCCGTATAACAGAAAAACGCCCTCGCGACAGTCTTATTCCTGTCTTGAGAGCGTCACTGCTCAAAAATATACATCTTCGTCTAAAAACAAAAGCGCTTTTCAAGAATCTCCTTCTTAAAAAGCGTCATCGCCGGTTTAGATACAACTTTGTATCAGCGTTTTTAATTATAGAAGTATTATATAAGGCAATCCAATCACTGTCAACGTCTTTTTTTAGAACTTCTGATTTATTTTAAATATCAACTTGCAACCCGATTATATCCATACCTTGTCCCTGGAAGCCGCAGCATCTCATACTGTTTCGCAGTAAACCCGGCACCGGCGTTTTCTCAAGGGGTGAAGATACCATGGCGGAGAGTTTCCAATGGCCGTCATTTATTTCCTCATCATACGTTTTAAACAGGCTTGATGCTTACCCTGGTTTCAAAATAAGGCGTGCCATTTCCCACTTTACTTACCAGATCGCGTGTTAGCACGTTAATTCCCCTGCCGGCCTTCATCCATCCCCCCCTGGGGCATACGACAATATCCCTCCTTTGCGCGTCGTCCAGCTTTAGCCTGACCTTCATCTCCCCGGTCCTACTTACAATACGAACGGTATCTCCATCACGCAAACCCAGTTTCCATCCCTCCTGTGCATTCATACGAACCACAAGCAATTCACTCTGTTCAGACAGCGTCAACTCGGAACCAATCCAATCGCGTGCCATAACCGACATTAAATTGAATGGAAATTCTGTGTCATGGCTCGTGATTGGTGGTTCAAACTCCCCTAAAAAAGAAAACTTGCCCGAAGGGGTCGGGAAAACCCGGCCGGCGTAAGGAACCATAGGGGCGTCCGGAACCCTGACCGGCCCTCTGGAAAGCTCCTCCAAAGCCACTCCCTTGGCAAGCAAAGGAGCTGTCAGCATAGACAACCACTCCTCCGGACTGTGGTTGAATTCGGCTGCGAAGGGAAACCTTTCAGCCAACGCTTGAAACATTTCGAAATCAGACCTACTCTCACCTAGAGGTTCAATAGCGCGGTTTACCGGTCCGACATAGTTATGCCCAAAACCGGCTACAATGTCTGTCTCTTCCAGGAACGTAGTAGCGGGTAAAAATATGTCCGCATAGCCGGCCGTGTCATCCAGGAAGTGCCCCGCTACCACCACAAAGGGAGTTTTCGCAAACGCTTTCGCCACCTTTGCAGAATTTGGAGCCATGCTTACCGGATTACCCGCGGTAACAAAAATCATCTCAACCGGCGGATCCTGGGCCTTTAAGATCTCTTCCCCGATGAGCGGCATCAAAAACTTTCTGCGGGGCGGATTGAGTTCGTGTCCCATTAAATTCAGGTCATAAGGCCCGTATTCCTCAAAACCCTGGCTCACACCGCCGCCAGCCACGCCAATATTACCGGAAATGGCGCTCAAAGCATCAATACTGCGAATGGTATAATGGGCCTGTTCCCAACGGTGCAGCCCCAATCCCAAAAGGATAGCGGTCGGCTTTTTATTTATAAGCACTTCCGCCAGCAACTCAATTTGCCCTGCAGGAACATCACAACGGACAGCCAGTTCTTCCACCGTAAAGGAATCCAAGACTTTCTTGAAGGCATCAAATCCCTCGCTATAGCGCGCCAGGAAGTCAATGTCCTCTGCGCCGCGCGTTAGAATGATCTTGGCCGCCGCCATCGCTAAACAGGCATCTTGCCCGGGGGCAGGCTGTAGATGGTAATCACAGATACTTCTACTTTCCGATGCCACCGGATCGATTAATAGGACCGGACTATCTTGTTTACGTATTTGTTTAATAATAGGCAGCAAATTTATATTGGTGACAACAGGGTTTCTTCCCCAAAGGATCAACGACTTGCTGTTAAGATGATCAAATGGATCATGTGAAATGCGGCGCCCGAAATCAAGGTCCTGAGCGGCCTGGCCGGTACCGCCGCAAAGAGTGCCGTAAAGAGTGGTAACCCCGCCGAATAAATTAAAAAAAGAAAATTAAAGCAGCAAAAGCTTAAAACAGAGTTAGAAGAAATAAAAAAAAACAAAAAAAATAAAATAAAATAAAAAAACCTGCGCGCCCTAACCATATTTTTCGGATTTTTTTCCCGAAAAATAGCGGCAAACCATTCGCAGAGCGGAATCTCATATTTTCTTTTTCTTATTTCATTTTATTAACCTGAAAATAAAATATCCGGATTTTTTATCCGCTGTTTCACAGCTTCCGAATAAGCTTTCAAGCTTTGCCTTAGTGCTTGAGGCTCCTTGTTTCTTTTGAATTAC
>DNIT01000113.1 GCA_003489345.1 Pelotomaculum sp.
CTCTTGGTATTGCTATCCACGCTGACTACCATATCGGGATTAGCGAATCCCTGTAGTTGTCTGTTTATATACTCTTTCCGATAGTTTTCGTCACCCGCCCAGGCATCGGAATAGGGGTAATCCCAATAAATGCCGTGACAGATAGCGATTGACGGGCTGACCGCATAGGGGTAAGCCATGTAGGTTGTCCAGTAGATCGCCAGATCATAATTACCGACAAAACACTCGTTGAACTTCATATTGAGCAGCGGATTTGTGTTGAACTGCCATGAAGTGTCCGGCAGGATAATGAACGGTATGCCATCGTAGTATTTTGTTATCTGGCCACAGGGAATGCGCTTGCCGTCGCGGATGTTGTTAATGTACTGATAGCATGTTACGCTATGTCCACGAGATTGCAGGAAGTGGCAGAAGTCCAATGTAACGCGTTCCGACCCGCCGAATACGATATAATCTTCGCCGCTGAGCTCGGCCACATCCTGGTAAAAGGCCGGGGTTAAAATGGCTATACGCATCCCGTCACCTCCAACCTGTCCATATAAGACCTATCGTGGTCGCGGTCAATAAAAAAACACTTGTTAGCACCAACGCCATATCCGCAGGCACCACCACCGATTGCCTCTATTAAAATATGTCTGTTACCAGCAAGCATAATCCCATCTGGCCTAGATTCGATTATTGCCTTTGCTAATTTTTCTCGCAAATACCATCTGACTAACTGAATGTCTCGAAAATAGGGCACCTGAAGAACGATAAAAGAATCATCATCCAAGAACTCCAACGCTTGGTCAACCTGGTCATATCTCATAAGTTTTGCCTCCCTTAATTTTCTCCATCAAAAAAGCCCGCAAGTGCGGGCTTAAACACTTTCCTCCCAAATCCTCTTCTTGCATTGCGGGCAATAGATTATGTCATATCTCATTTCATCACTGCCATCTTCCGCACTTACTACGACAAGATCACTGTAAATCTCTTTACTTCCACAGTACGGGCATTTATCATCCTCTGCCGGATCAAAATCAGGCTTCTCCCATTCAGGATTAAAAAGCCATGTCCCATCACTCATCGCTGAGCAATCCGGGCCATTTGCCAAATCAACACCGATAACTGCATCGCCATATTCGCCTTCCATCTTTTACCGCCTCCATTATTTATTTGCCCCCTAAATTAAATTGCGCGGCAGGGCTCCCGGAGGCAAAGGAGCCCGAACAGGCCGAAACCTGCGCCACGCAAATTTGATTACGCTGCTTTCTTCTTCTTTTTAACTCCGCTAATAAGCCCCATATAGGGCAAGCCTTCCTCGAATATGTCAAAGTTTTTGTAAGCCAACATCATAGCCGTTACAAGGTCATCATGGCCGTTCTTTGAAGCATTGCCGAAGCTAATAGACTTAGTTTTCGGTGAGATAGAATACTGATAGTCCTTAAATTCAAGCAATAGAGGCTCGAACTTCGGATAACTGATCCTATGCTGCTCAATGAGCATGGCCAGGTTATTAACCATGTTTTCCTTCTCTTTTGGCGAGAAGAATACATCCTCGACCTCAAGCCCTCTTTTGGAAAGTTGAGAGGGTATTGTCTCGCCCAAGCCAGTCCTATCCATCACAACTGAAGCATGATTATATAGCCTGGATAGTTTGGCTATTTCATCAAACTGCTTATCCCAACCCCATCCAGACCATTGCTTAATATAAACCGTCTCGCCCCGGCTATTGCGAATTACAACACCAGAATAGTCAATGGACTTAGCAGGGTCATAGCCAATAACATAAGATTCACCTGATTCAACAGTGCCATCGCCAATATAAATAGCGCACTCATCGGCATAGGGGAACATGCAATTGCCTTCGGGCAAAAACTGCCCCATGACTTCTTGCTCGTAAATGCGCGCCGGGAATCTGCGCTTGATGCCTTCAAGAAACTTCTTGTCTTTTCGCATTAAGTAGGGGTTTTCCCAAGAAGAAAACTGCCAGGATTCCCAATCTTCGTCATAATATGGAGTGCCTTTTTGCCCCCACTTGAACATGTCATAGTAAAACCCGAGTCCTCGTGGGGTCCCGTTTATAAGCCCCAATCCACCTTGCCCATTCGGACCACGTCCAGGGGAAGCAAGACGCATTTCAATATTTGACCAGACCTCATCAAAGTTCCTTATTCGGGCTGCTTCGGTGATGAGCACTATGTCAATACCAACACCAACCAGCGAATTAGGGTCATCAGCTGAACGGACCTCAATCATGCCACCGTTGACGGTCTGAATCATCTTATCGGATTCCCAATAGTTCTCTACCCACTCCCGGGGGAAAAAGGCTTTTAACTCACGCCAAACCTGCCGGGCAAGAATGTAGGTGGGTGCTATAATCCAGCCATGAACCGAAGGAACCATGTCAGGTCCGCGCTCTTCGCTGAGCATTTCGGCAAATTTCGTGATAAACTCCATTATCATGCAGCGGTCTTTTCCCCATCTTGCGCCAGCTGCTATGACTTTGAATCGCGCCTTACTCTCGTGGATTAACTTCTGCCCAGGATGCGGCATATAGGCTATCGTGGCCTTACTATTCCCCCTGGCTACAGCAGTTCGGCACTTATCGCAGGAATTATACTGCGTGAACTTCTCCAATTGCGGCATCCACTTCTGTTCAAAGGGCTTACCGCACTCCTTACATATACTCAACTTGCCGCCTGAATTAGCCTCTATCTGCGTTTTAAGGCGATTATTCACCCTTTGTACGCGGTCCCGGCGCTCGCCATTGGGATTATTAAATTTGTCGCCACCTTTTGCCATGAGATCACCTGCCTTGAAGGGCATAAAAAAAGACCGCTTATACGGTCAGTCTCAACTATTAAGAATTGCTGAATAGTTTGTTTACGTCTCCACCTTCGCCGCCGCCATCATAGAGCCATCGGCATTGGTAAAGGCTAATGACAATTTCAAATGTTTGCGCTGCCCTCCCAAACGCCCATCGTCGAAGCTCTGAGAAAGCAGTTCCTTTGTCTCTGCCAGGTCCTTGACCGTCTGAATGAGTGCCCGGACCTCTCGTAGATCACCTGCGCCCATTTTCTCGATGATATTGCCGGTTAAGGCGTGAATGGCATCATCAGAAGTGATAATATCAAGGACTTCCTGCAAATACCTATCTATCCGGGAAACATGATAAATGTCATTCTTCTTGCCCATTGCAGCGGCTATATCGCGTAACTGCTCAAACTGCCTTACCACTTCGGCCAGCGTTTCAGTCTTGCCCTGAAGAAGAATCTTTTCCTCAGCTTCTGCCAATGGATTTACCTTGGCCCGCTGAAGAAACGGGTTGTCCAACAGGGTAGGCGGTAGAACTTCCGGTTCAACCACCTTGGGCTTTTCCAAATGTTCTCCCGCTTGATAGCAAGGATAGCAGTACAATTCTCCGTCAATATTGCGGTAATTACCGCGTTTTAATGCAGTGCCGCAGATACAGCACTTTTTGTTTGTTGCAGGCATTGCATATCACCCTCTTACTACTCTGTTCTTATCGGCCTGCGCTCAATGAACTCCTGGAATGCCAGCAACCGGGCATCAGTGTAAGTCAACGGAGCAGCCGAATCTTTATTCATCTGATCCACAATAAAATTAAAAGCTTCTGCCAGATCTGCCGGGATACGCATATTCCAGTTTATAAACTCGCCCCTTTTCCATCTGCGGGGTCTGCCTAAAT
>DNIT01000040.1:0-173 GCA_003489345.1 Pelotomaculum sp.
TTTTTGGCGCCGTTAAAGGCAGTGGCGTCGTCCTTGTACTCCACCAGGTATAAATCCGGATCATCCGTGCGGTAAATCCGCTTGGCCTTTCCTTCGTAAAGCTGTTCAAGTTGACGAGGCATTTGTAAAACCTCCCGCATCTCAATTTTTGAAAATAACGGAAGCAGGGGGAC
>DNIT01000040.1:347-2916 GCA_003489345.1 Pelotomaculum sp.
GAAATCGCCCTTGCCTCGCCTGGTGCTTTCATGATACGTGGCGCCAGCGGGGGCCGTGGGCAACCCATTTCCTCCGCTGCTGCTGGAACCACGACGGTGTTCTGTGCACTACAGGCCGAACCTGCTGTATATTAAATCAACATTTTTCAGGTGGTAGTTATAGTCAAAGAGTTCATCAAGCTCCTGAGGAGTGAGGAGCGAAGTCACATCACCATCCTTCAGCAGCAGGCTGCGGAAGCTCTCTCCGGTGCGCCAGGACTGCATAGCGTTGCGCTGCACCAGCTCGTAAGCACGCTCCCTGGTCAGGCCTTTCTCTTCTATCAGGGCCAACAGCACCCGCTGAGAAAAAATTAAGCCATGGGTGCGATCAATATTCTTCAACATGTTTTCCGGGTAAACCTGCAGGTTGGTGATAATGTCGGTGAGCTTGGCCAGCATGTAGTCCAGAGTAATCGTAGAGTCGGGGACAATGACCCGCTCTACCGAGGAATGAGAGATATCACGTTCGTTCCACAGGGCCACGTTCTCCATGGCCGCCAAAGCATTGCCGCGCAGGAGGCGGGCCAGCCCGGAGATACGCTCACCGGTAATGGGATTGCGCTTGTGCGGCATGGCCGAGGAACCTTTCTGACCCTTCTTGAACTGCTCCTCAACCTCAAGGATGTCTGTACGCTGGAGGCTGCGCAGTTCGGTGGCGAACTTGTCCAGGGAACTGCCGATAACCGCTATCGTGGTCAAATACTCGGCGTGCCGGTCGCGCTGCAGCACCTGGGTACTTAGTTTAGCCGGCGCCAGGTCGAGCTTGGCGCAGACATGCGCCTCTACACGCGGGTTAATGTTGGCGTAGGTCCCCACCACTCCGGAGATTTTACCCACGCTGACAGTATCCACCGCCCGCTCCATTCTCCGGATAGAGCGTTCTACCTCGTCTACCCAGAGCAGCATTTTCAACCCGAAGGTGATGGGCTCGGCGTGGATGCCGTGGGTACGGCCAATCATCACGGTGTTGCGGTGCTCCACGGCTTTTTCCAAAAGAGCTTCCTTCAGCTTTTCCAATCTTACCAGCAGATATCGCCCGGCCTCTTTCATCAGGGCAGCCATCGCCGTGTCCAGAACGTCCGAGGAAGTCAGGCCGAGGTGGATGTACTTGCCGGCTTCTCCCACATACTCGGCCACGTTGGTGGTAAAGGCAATGATATCATGATTGGTCACAGCTTCAATTTCGGCAATGCGCCGCACATCAAAATTCGCTTTTTCCTTGATTTCAGCCAGCGCCTCCGGCGGCACCTGGCCCAGCTCGGCCAGAGCTTCACAGGCATAAATTTCAACGTCCAGCCACTTGCGGAATTTGTTTTCCTCGGACCAGACAGCCTTCATTTCAGGCAGAGTATATCTTTCGATCATTGTTAATCCTCCATGCTCAGCTTTGGCACCTGTGTTCGGCGCACCCGTATTGCTTCGTTTTCATCTTCTGCCGTGCCGTTTAACGTTATTGCGCCTTTTTTTTCAACCGTTCCAGATACCCGTCAATGCCCAGTTTATTCAAAAGGACATCTTTTTCGGTGACCTGTCCGGCCAGCTTATCCTTAAAAGCCGCTACCCTTTCTCTCACTGCGGGGTCCGTCGCACCAATGATTTGGGCGGCAAGGATACCGGCGTTCTTGGCCCCGTTGATAGCCACCGTAGCCACCGGGATGCCGGAGGGCATTTGGACAGTGGCGTAGAGAGCGTCAACTCCGTTTAGAGGACCCGACTGCAGGGGAACGCCGATAACCGGAAGAGGAGTGTGCGCCGCTATAACACCTGCCAGGTGGGCAGCCTGGCCGGCACCGGCGATGATTACCGCAAGGCCGCGCTCCACAGCCGTCCTGGCGTATGCGGCGGTCTTGTCCGGAACCCGGTGGGCGGAGGATATGACCGCTTCGCAGGGAATTCCCAATTCCTCCAGAACATCGGAGGCCGCCCGCATTACCGGCAGGTCGGAATCGCTGCCCATGACTATGCCAACCAGGATGTTTGACATTTTTTGCTTCTCTCCCTTTGGTCATACATTTATACCAAACAGCATATCATTTGGCCTGTTCATATTCTTACTATCAAGTAATATCCCAATCCCCAAAAAACATTAGCCCGGACGAATAGGATTTCGAGTGAAACCTACCCGCCTGGGCTTTTCTCCCTGATCGGTGTAACCATAAGGAAATGGCTGCAGACGCCCGTATACCGGCCAATTTCCATCAGGCCTGTGCCGCTTGGACCGAACTGCCTCCCCCTAAAGGCTGAAGACATGGAACCCTAGGCACACTTTCTCCCCGTTTGTGGTTCTAAGTTATACAAAACAATATGCCCGTATGCAAAACGGGCTGGAGTATTACAGCCTTATATTAACAAGTTTATGGAAGAATTTCAACATCAAAAAGCCTTTTATTTTAAGTTTATGTACATTTTATACCGTATTTCTATTGGATTGTTGTCCAAATAGTGGGGATCCGGCTGCAGGAATTTTTTCCGGTCAGCCGTCATATCCCTTAATTGCCGCGGGAAGACCCTCCAGCACCGCAGCCAAGCC
>DNIT01000040.1:3029-3624 GCA_003489345.1 Pelotomaculum sp.
CTCCAGCACCGCAGCCAAGCCGGAAAGATGAAGGTTCATCACCACCGCCGCAATAACCTCCTCCCTCGATGCTCCGGTATTCCTGGCCATGGCAGCATGCATCATCACCCCTCTGGTGTTGCGGTTGGCCGTCTGGATGGCAATGTTAATCAGTTGCTTTGTTTTGGCGTCCATGCCCTTAAGCGACTTCTGGGCTTCCACCAGCTCGTTGAAGCGGGCGGCAAGTTCGGGGCATTCCTTCTGAAAAAGCGCAAACGGGTTTTGGTTTTCCATTTTTTCACCTTCCCACATTGATTGTCACCCTTATTTTACCTCAGACAACGGTTTAATAACATACAACATTACCTGTTTATTTTAAGAAATCGGATAGTATACGGGGTATGCTCTTTTGTATATATTTTATATAAATATACAAAGTAGTTTCACCCGCCGCTAGGGCGGTGCCACGCACCATAAAAACACCAGGCATGCAGGTGGGATTTCAATCGCAACGGCGCGCCGGCCGAACCTGGGCTTCTGCTCTGAAAATATAAATTTTTATTTTCTGCCGGCGCCGGCGGCAGGGGGGCTAATGTAACTTCTTTGCGATTGAATT
>DNIT01000040.1:3764-3943 GCA_003489345.1 Pelotomaculum sp.
AAGAACCGTCCCCCTGCTTCCATGCTTCCATAAGAGGTGGATATATATGTCCCGTCCAGTGAATCACTGGCAAAAACAGGCCAACCCGGCCGAACCTTTTTGGCCGGAGCAGGCAGAGCCACCACAAGAGGTCAGCCTGAAATCTTACCCCAACGTTCCCCAAAACGTCCTGGATACCG
>DNIT01000097.1 GCA_003489345.1 Pelotomaculum sp.
GTTATATAATTAGGAAGACATAGACGCTGTAGGGAATGCAGACTTAGTAATGAACTATCCCTTATGCACTCACAATTCTGCTATCTATCAATAGTTTACAGAAACCAAAAAAAGGCAGACACCATTCTAAACTCCAGTTGCTCTAGGCAACAAGGCATTTTATATGTTAGTATTACTACTAAGACTATAGGATAAGGCGGGTTAAGGTTACCGATTTTTTACTGGTTCACTACTGCAATATCCGGGTTATCCTTATAATTTTGAAGCGAAGATTTATCTGCTATAAGATGAATTGCCACAATATTAGCCCAAAAATTAGATGTTATTTACATTGTCTTAAATGAAAATTAAATAAAAAGGTATATTCTAAATTAAAGACAATCTAATACCGCTATAGCGAAAGATACGACTTTGTCTTATGAAATTTGCGTATTGACGGCAGTGTAATTTATTGCGTAAATAGATCGTACCGCAGGCGGTAATTTTTTTATGAGCACTATTATTGATGTAGACTGAATTTGGCTTAGGAAGAAGCGAATGGTTGCAGGTTTGTGACTGCAGCTAATGTTTAAGCCATTGCCTTTAACCAATAGATTAAAACTGTAAAAATTATAAACATGGAGGATAAAAATGAAGTCTATTAAGGAAAAGAAGCACAGAAATTTTATCGGTATTCGGACAAAACTGGTTTTGGCAATTGTCCTGCTGATCGTCTTGGCCATTGCAGCTGTAGAAGCTTACGATTATCGGTCCGGGGTTGCGGAAATCGAAAAAACAACCAAAGAAGGTCAGCTCAATATAGCAGTATTGACAGCCGCCCAATTGCAGACGGAAATAACCAAAACAGCATCCGTTCTGGAAACAGCGGCCATCAATGATGTTTTTGCCTCTGAGGATCAGGAAACCATTGTGAAGGCTCTACTGGCCATCAAAGAACAAAATCCAATTTTCTCCACCGTTTTCATGGCCGATGCGGCTCTTTTCAGAGTAAATGAAAAGGGGGAAACAACTTCCCTGGCCAATCGGGAATACATGCAAAAGGTTCAGAAAACCAGGCAAACGGTTATTTCCGATGAGATTCTGATTTCCCAAGCCACCCGGAAACCGGCCATCATGATCGCCACGCCGGTCAGAGTTTCCGGGGCGCCGGAAAGGTATCTGGGCATTTCCGTCAATATTGATAACCTGCAGAAAATTGTGGCTGGAACCGCTAAGAGCGCCAGCAATTATTCCTTTGCCTTTGACGGCAAAAACGGCCTGGTCTTTGCTCATCCGGTCTCGGAATATGTTGGCTCGCTTAAACTCACTAATACGGAGGAAAAAGACAAATCCTCAGTTGCACCCGAACTGCAGGCCATGGCTCAAAAAGCAGTCATCGGCAACTCCGGCAGCCAAATCTATGAATTTAACGGCGCCAAGATAATCGCCGCCTATACCAGCATACCGGGGACTTCGCTGGGAGTCGCCACCCGGATGACTTATGATGAGGCTATGCAGTCGGTCAAAAAAGAACGCAATTCAGCCATTATCATTACTCTGATCGTATCAATCCTTGGTGTTATCACTGCCCTGGCTATCGCCGGATGGATTGCCGGCCCGCTCAAAAAAATTGCGGAACAGGCCGATATCATTGCCGCCGGTGATTTTACTCAGGCCCAATCAATCCAAGTGCAGGGCAGCGATGAAATAGGCCGGCTGCAGCAAGCTTTTAAAGATATGTCGGGCAAGATCAAAAACACCATGGAACAGATTGGCGGGGCTGCGCTGCAGGTAGCCTCCTCCAGTGCAGAATTGGAAGTAAGCGCGGAGCAATCCGCCCAGGGAGCAAGCCAGATTGCTGCCACCGTATCCCAGGTGGCAGCGGGAGCGGCAGAGCAGGCTCAGGCGGTCGATGACACCGTGCAGGTCGTGCAGGCAATTGGAACCGAAATTAACGATATCGTTCACAACACTGACGTAGTGGCACAGGTTTCCAACGAATCGACCGCTGCCGCCGAAGAAGGTGGCAAAGCGGTGCAGCAAGCCATTGATTCCATTGCCGGTATCAACGGCATCGTTCAGGATACAGCCGGCGTTATCCGCAGCCTGGGGACTTTTTCCGAAAAAATCAGTCAAATCGTCGATACCATTTCCGGCATTGCCTCCCATACCAATCTTTTGGCCCTGAACGCAGCTATTGAAGCCGCACAGGCCGGCGAGCACGGGCGCGGTTTTGCGGTCGTTGCCGACGAAGTGAGGAAACTGGCCGAGCAAGCGGAAAAATCAGCCGGGAATATCGCTGAATTAATTCAAGAAGTCAAGTCCCATATCCAGATGGCCATTGAGCGCATGGATAAAAGCGCTGAAGAAGTGTCCACCGGGCAGGGCGTGGTCTTAGCGGCCGGCGAATCGTTTGCATCCATCCGCCAGCAGGTCGACAATCTCCACCAGGCGGTTCAGGGTATTACGGGAAGTGCCCAGGTCCTGTCAGGTTCCAGCGCCAAGGTGATGGCAGCGGTGGAAAAAATACGGAGTATTTCCCAGGAAACAGCGGCCGGCAGTCAAACGATTTCCGCCGCTACCGAAGAACAATCGGCAGGAATGCAGGAGATCGCTTCCTCAGCTACGGCTCTGTCTCAACTGTCGGGACAGTTGGAGTCCATGCTGAAACAATATAAATTCTGAGCCAGCCAATTTATCAATTATAAGAATACTGAAAACTTGTTGACGGCAGACGGAAGCAAACAAAAAATCAGAATAAGCCGCCATGATAAACTGATGACACATTCAGGCGGTATCCTTATATATATTTCTTTGAGATAAAGAAGTGAAACAGCGTGGCAAGACTTTTAATCGTTGAAGACGATCCCGATACCAACGACAGTATCTGTGAATATTTGAAAGATGCGGGGCATAAGGTTCACGCCGCCTTTGACGGGAAGCAGGCCCTGGTTTTATTTGAAAATCTTCCGATAGACGCTATTGTTTTAGATATTATGCTTCCCCAACTGAGCGGCCTGGAAGTTCTGAGAGAAATCCGTCAAAACAGTGACGTCCCGGTTTTGATGCTGACTGCCATCAAGGATGAAGGGACACAGATCACCAGCTTCGACAGGCTGGCGGATGATTATATCACCAAACCTTGCTCCATTGTGTTATTGGGAAAGCGTATCACCGCCCTGCTGCGCAGGGCGGGAAAAGGAAGAGATGTGCATAGCTGGGAGTGGCAAGACCTTGCGGTTGACTTTGCCGCCTGCACCGCCTGCAAGGGCAATGAATCTGTTGCTGTAACCCCAAAAGAACTGCAATTGCTCAAGCTTTTGCTTGATAACCAGGGGCTGGTTTTGACGCGCAATCAGATATTGGATGAGCTGTGGGGAATGGAATCTCCCGAATCAGACCGTACTATTGATCTGTATATCAGCCGGCTGCGCACCAAGTTGGGAATCGGCTGTATCAAAACCATCAAGGGAATCGGTTACAAACTTGAGGGACCAGAATGGACAGAATGAAATTATTTCCCAAAACTTTTCTCTATACGCTGTTTCTCATGGTGCTGATAACTTTAATCGGCCATGCCCTGATTTATGCTCTGCTGCCGGTTGTTTATGTTCATCAAAAAGAAAAAATTCTGCAAGAAAACCACCATGCAATGGTACAAAGGCTGCAAACCCTGGATGCCGTTCAGATAGAAGCGGAAATCGAAAAATACGCACGGCAAAACCAGGTGTTGGTCAGGCTTTATTATAATGGGAAATCTTTGGTGTACGGATCGGTCTATGTTCAGGACCTGGTCAGTGAGGACAGCTCTCGTTTTTCATTTCAGGCGTCTCCGTTTGATGCCAAATCAGAGGAGCTTCCGCCCAACACCATTAAAATTGAGAATGGCATAAAAAATGTTGCTTTATATCCGTCTGCGGAGTTTATTCGCACCGAAGAAACCTTCACCAGTCCTTTGGGGCAATCCTGTAGTTTGGAAACCATGCTCACCCTCCAGCCGGTAAATGAAGCGAAAGCATTCCTGTAATGCAGA
>DNIT01000230.1:0-2729 GCA_003489345.1 Pelotomaculum sp.
GTATCCCCACGAATTGTCCGGCGGGATGAAGCAGCGGGTGGCGATTGCCAGGGCCCTGGCCAACGATCCGGTCCTGATCCTCGCCGACGAACCTACGGGGAACCTCGATTCCCGGGCCGGCGCGGAGATTATGGCCATATTCGGCGAACTCCACCGCCGGGGAGCCACCATCGTACTGGTCACCCACGAGCGGGAAATAGCGGCTTACGCGGAGCGAGTTTTGTTTTTCCAAGACGGCCTGCTGGTCAGAGAAGAAAAATCCGGGGTGAGATCCTAGTGAATCTGTTTGAAAGTCTGCGCCTGGCCGTCGAGGGGATCCGGGTGAACAAACTGCGTTCGTTTTTGACCCTCCTCGGCATTATCATCGGTATTGCCGCGGTGATTATGGTTGTGTCCATTGGCCAGGGCGGTCGGGCCTTGCTGTTGAAAGAGATGGAAAAAATAGGTTCAAACTTTTTTACCCTGTATGTGGACTGGGAGGAGGGAGAACCGCCCAACGAGAGGGACTTCACCGTCCAGGACGTCGCCGTGATTAAAGAGCTGGTGCCGGAAATAAGCCTGCTGGCGCCGTCCAATTACGGTTCGGCCATTGTCCAGGGACCGAAAGACAAAAAGCCCGCCCAGGTGATCGGCACCGATTCCGACTACGCCGGGATATTCAAAATCAAAGTAACCAGGGGCAGCTTTCTCGGTACCAGCCGGTCGGGTCCCAGGGCGGTGGTTGTGCTGGACGAACAACTGGCCAGGGATGTATTCGGCAGCGTAGATCCCCTAGGCAAACGGGTAAGCATCAACAATAACCAGGCCCTGGTCATCGGCCTGTCAAAAGAGGAAAGCGGCATTACCAGCATGCGCTCGGCCAAGAACATTTATGTACCCCTTGACTTTTGGCAGGAGATGTTCGAGCGTAGAACAATCGAGCAGTTGGAAGGCAGCGCCGTCGGCCGGGGAGAAGTCCAGACGGCCATGGACCAGGCGGTGAAAATTCTCGAGCGCCGCCACCAGACCCGGGACCGCTACAAAAGCATCAGTATGGACCAGCAGATGCAAATCACAGGCAAGATCACCGGTATTTTAACCTATATCATCGGGTCGGTGGCAGGTTTTTCCCTCCTTGTCGGCGGGATCGGGGTGATGAACATCATGCTGGTGTCCGTCACCGAAAGGACGCGGGAGATAGGTATCCGCATGGCCCTGGGCGCCAGACGGCGGGACATTATGCTGCAATTTCTCATTGAAGCCGTGGTTTTGTGCCTCGTCGGCGGTTTTGCCGGCGCCGTGATCGGGAGCGGGGGTGCGGCGGTCTTTGCCTGGCTGCTCAAATGGCCGTCCCTCGTTTCATGGAGCGCCATCCTGATCGCCTTCGCCTTTTCCTCGGCCGTGGGTGTTTTCTTTGGTCTTTACCCGGCCGCCCGGGCCTCCGGCATGGATCCGATCGAGGCTTTGAGGCAGGAATAACGGCCGGTCTGAGTCCGGGATCTGCCCGGACAGGGTTGACGAACAAAACCGATTTTAAAAGTTTTTCGTATAAGGGGTCTGTAACAAAAGTCAAAGACAAAACACTAAATCCCATAATAAAAAAAGAGATCCCGTATCACTATCAAAGTGGTACGGGATTGCTATTAAATCATTATTATTGGTTTTTTGTGGGGGTAAGAATTTTTCAAATTAACTTTTGTTACAGCCCCCTTGCGTTGATGGTATTGATTAGCCCGCAGGCAAGGTCCGGCCGGACGCGGTCGCCGCACCACTTCTTTACTGCAGGACGTTGCAGATGACGGTGGCCGCTTCGGCCCTGGTGGCGTTGTTGCCGGGCTTGAAGGTGTTGTCCGGATACCCTGCCATGAGCCCGCGCTGCACCGCCGCAGCCACGGACGCTTTGGCCCATCCGGAGATGTCCCCGCTATCGGAGAAAGAGGTGGCCTCCGTCGTGGCGGTTAGCCTGGCGGCCCTGACCATCATCACAGCCATCTGCTCGCGGGTAATCAGGTCGTCCGGTCCGAAGGAGGCGTCGCTATAACCGCTCACGATGCCGTGGGCAGCCGCGGTGGCGATGTCGTCTTTGGCCCAGTGGGCGGCCGTATCGGCAAAGACTTTATCACCCTGGGGCGCCAGCTTGAAGGCCCTTACCAGCATGACGGCGAATTCCGCCCGGGTGACGGTGTTGTCGGGCTTGAAGCTGCCGTCCGGGTAGCCGCTGATCACCCCGGCGTTGATTAACTGCACAATGCTGTTCCTGGCCCAGTGACCAGAGATGTCGGGCGGTTCTCCCGCCGCGGGAGCCTCGGGCTCCGCCGGGGGAGTGACCGGTTCCGGCTGCATGGCTTTAGGCGTTGCCAATACGGCGAATTTGGTGAAGTGAAGGGTGTCACCGCTGACCTTGCCCGCGGCGGAATCCACCTTGTTGTTGGCAAGGATGGTCCACTGTTTGTCGCTGTCGCTGAACCAGTAGATCCCCAGGTCCTGCTTTTCTGGATCCGCTTTGGCCTTGTCGAAGGGTATGGTGATGGTCACCGGCTTTTTGAAATCGCCCGCCTTGTCCTTGGTGATATTCAGCACGTCGCTGACAAGCGTCGCGCCAGCCGGCAGCGGAATAGCGGAGGTGTCGGTCACTTTTTCCACCTTCACCCTGATGTTCTGATCAACCGCGCCGGCGGGAACGGCCACTGTGGCGCCCTGGCCGGTGACGGTGCCGCCGGCGGCTGTTACGGTTTGCCCGGCAGACGTAG
>DNIT01000230.1:2953-5060 GCA_003489345.1 Pelotomaculum sp.
TCACCTCCCGCGTTCACTTTTCCTTCCCTGGTCGCCCCGGTCAGTTCCGCGTCGGCGGCGGACTGGGTGTCGGCGGACAGGGTGTGGGTGATGGGGGTAAAGACGCCGCCCCTGGAGAAGCCCGCGGCTTTCCCGGCCTGTCCCGTGATGAGCAGCCGCACCGCCTTGTCGAAGGCCAGTTTCGTATCCGGCAGGCCGATCTCGACAACGGCGCTGACATTTCCGTTGCTTACCTGAACGCTGTCGTTCGGCAAAACTTCCGGCATCCTGATGGTACCGTCCCAGTGAGCGGGGCCGGTGACTTTGGTTCCTGCCGGTACTGCCACCCTTATTTCGGCGACGGCGCCGCCGATGCGGACGGAAGCGATCACATCCAGCTGGGGCAGGATGGCCTCTTTTTGCCCCTGGTTGTCACTGGTGGGGACATGGATGGTTGCGTCTTGCACGCCCTCCGGAATGGTTATCTCGGCAGTCTGTGCCGCGGGTGGAATTTCGATGTTCTTTTTGTTATTGTCCAGGGTGATCCGGCCGGAGTCGGGCAGGACATGTCTCCTGGTGATGCTGACGACGTATTCTTTGGTTGTGCTGTCTCCGGCGGTGACTGAAATCGTTATTTCGTTGGGGCCTTCGGCAAGGTTTAGGGCAAAAGGCGCTCCGCTGACAGCGGGATTTCCGTTTACTTTGACGGTGGCCCCGCTGTCCGCTGCCGCCGGTGTCACTGTGATGCTGGCGAAGCTGTTGCCCACAACCGCTTCGTAGCGGGTGACCTCCGGCGTGAAGGCGGGGGTAAGCGTGCCTTCGCTTAGCAGCAGGCTGCTCAGGTCGGCGTTGGATACCGGTGCCGCCAAAAAATCAATGGTCACATCATTGTCGGCGGGCGTTGGATCCGTTCCCAGGGACAGCAGTACCTGGCCGATCATCCTGGTCAGAGAATCTTCGGATCCAGCCATGGCCTGCATAACAGGCAGCAACTGCGGAGCTATGATTTCGTCCCCCTGATAGTGGCCGGCCAGGGCGTTTACCAACAGGTCCTTTACCGTCAGGCCGTCCGACACCGGCGTTGACAGCTTTGCTTCAGTCTGTGCCAGGGCCTGGTCGGCCGGCACTCCCTGCTTGATTAAGATCCCGGCCACGAACTGGGGCACCAGGCCGTTCAATCCCTCCACCAGGTAATCCCTGGCATAGTCGGGGAAGTCCTTGCCTCCCAGGTCGTAGTCGATGGATTCAATCCGGGAGGTGCTTATGTTCAGTCCATTATCGGCAGTCAGTTCGATAATCCGGTAGGGGCACGGGTAAGTTATCAGGGAGCCGGTTTCTATATCGTAGACAGAACCGTTTGCCGTTTGTTTTTTCACGATATCCTGGGCATGGAAGTGGCCCGTAAAGACTGCTTTCATGCCGGCGCCGGCCAGTTCGTCCGCGATCCGGTCCGCATCGTTGATCACGTATTCCGGAAAGAACTGACGCTGAACGGTGAAGTGGTCAGCCAGGCCGTGGTGCATCATACCGAGCACGGTCTTGCCCTGGGAAACGGCATCAATGATCTGTTCTTTGATCCAGGTCAGCCTGTCTTCCGAAAAGGCGCCTTCGGTTTTGGGCTTGCCGTCAGCCAGGTTGGTGTCGTACAGGACCGAATCCATTGAGATGATGCGCAGACCATTCACGGGCTCCACCACGTAGCTTAAGGAATCGGGATCCCGGGCAATGGCCTCGCCGTATCCGAAATCATGGTAGATCTGCTTGAATTGTTCAGGCGTGACGTGGTCCACCTTCGTGGTTTGGGCGCCGTCGTAACTGAAAGCTTGAGGGTTGTTGATATCGTGGTTTCCGGCAACAACGAAGACCTTCTTGCCGCTGTCTTCCAGTTCCTTGAGCAGGACGGCGAATTGTTGATGGCTGAGCAGTTCGCCGTCTTTGGTCAGATCGCCCGTCACCAGAACGATACCGGCGTCACCCGTCTTGAGTGAATCAATGGTCTTTCTGGCAATGGCGGAGCTTTCGGCGATCAGTTTGCGATCTTGAGCCAGGTACGCTTCAAACGCTTCTCCCGTTGTACCCAGCTCTGTTGCAAAGTAGTGCGGATCCGAAAAGACGGCTATTTTTTTAG
>DNIT01000230.1:5180-5444 GCA_003489345.1 Pelotomaculum sp.
AGACGGCTATTTTTTTAGACGGGGTATTATAGCCCGCCACCACATCCTCGGGGAAGCGCACCCGCACCCGGGCGCCTGCCGCACCCACCGAAGCAATGCCGGTGATGGTATACTGATCGCCGGCCTTCAAGCGGCTCATGTCCACACCCAGGTAGCCGTCTACGTGAATACGGGCCGGGCCGGAGCCGTCATCGATCAGGAAATAACTGGCCGGTTCGTTGACTTCGGTAATGGTGCCGCCGGTTCGGACCAGTGTGCCGGTGT
>DNIT01000230.1:5559-7137 GCA_003489345.1 Pelotomaculum sp.
CGGTAATGGTGCCGCCGGTCCGGACCAGTGTGCCGGTGTATTGGGGCAGCATCACCTCGCAGGTAGAGAGCGCCGTGGGCTGTACGGACGTGCCCGGCCCTACGTAAAGCACTTCCATATCGGCGTTCTCATAAGCCAGCTCCAGCTCACCCTCGAAGTACTGCACGCCGCCGGTGGCGATAACCGCCGTGCCCACGGGCAGTTCCTTGCCCTGGGTGCCGTAGAGGGAAATGCCGCCGGTGGCGTCCTGAATGTAGACCACATCGAAGAAATTGTCGGTGGGCGCCGTAACCACGCCCTGCACGGTAACAATATCTCCCGGTTTGGCATTCTGCCGTACGTTGGCGATGCTCCGGAGGTGGTCGTTACGGGCCAGCCAGTCGATGAGCCTTAAAGTAAAGGCGGTGTTGCTCACATCGTTGACGATCTCGTAGTCGGAGTAGAAGTAACGTCCGGCAACCACCAGCCGGCCGGAGCCGATATCCTCCTTGGCTATGATGGGGATCTTGTCCCCGTCGGGGCCGGCGGTCTGGCCGGGGTCGTTTTCGCCGCCAACGGCGCTGTTGTAAGTGTAGTAACCCGGTTGCACGTTAAAGTTATATGACGTCTTGTTGCCTGCCACCAGGACCTCCGGCCCGCCGGTCGGGTCGCTGGTCAGAGCCTGCAGGTTTTCGTCCGCAAGAGAGCAGCCGCTAAAGTAGCGGATTGCCTCCAGGTCGGCGTTCAGCCCGCTGGGCGCCGCCGGGATGGTGCGGGCGTAGACGGACCACTTCATCCCGCCGCTGTAGTCAGTGGAGCTGTTGGGTTCGTAGACATTGTCGTTGTTCAGCCGGATGCCCGACCCCAGCTTTTGCAGCAAGGGGTTGAGCATGGTGCAACCGTCATGGTAGCTGTTGCCCGCTGTGCCTTCGAACTGGTAGTTGGATTTGCCGGCCAGCATAAGGGAGCCGCCGTTTTTCACCCAGGCGGCCACGGCGTCCATTTCCGCCGCCGTCAGGTTCTTGCTGTAGTCGGTGGGCGTGTTTAGAATCAACTCGTCCACGCCGTTCAGCAGATCCGCTGTAATTGGCTGCGTGTTGAAGGAAGCCTCGTAACCATAGCGCCGCAGCAGTTCCATCAGTTCGTTGTGGGTGTCGGGCACTTCGGAGTTGCCGTGTCCCTGGTCAACGAGCACTTTTTTGTTGTTTGAAGATACCACTTTTACCGCTTTGGAAAGCTCAGGTACCGTGGTCACCCCGGGAATGGCTGTCAGCACGGCATAGATCCGTGTCTGCCCGGCCGCTGCGGGCTGCCAGGTTACTTCCACCTCCTGTCTGGCCCCGGCTGCCAGACGGGTAATGGTACCGCTACCGATAAGATTGCCTTCACCGACACTGTCATAATAGAACGCAACTTCCAGGTTATCCACCGGCCACACGCCCATGTTGGACACCGTGGCGGTGAGTTTCGTGGCATACCCCGGTAATGTCGGCTCGGGATTAATATTCAACTCCACCAGCTTAACATCGTTCTCGCCGCCGGCCACAAAAATGGGGCTGGAGAAGCCCAGTTTGCCCGACTCATGGTAGACTTTAACCA
>DNIT01000230.1:7253-8387 GCA_003489345.1 Pelotomaculum sp.
GGACCAATGGGAGCCGGAACCGGGGATGACGCTGGGGTTCCAATCCACGCTGGTCTGGCCGCTGCCTGGCTGGCTGTCGATAACTTTGCCGCCGTTGGTAATCAGTTCCAGCTTATCTATGGGTTGCGCCTCATCTTTGACGTTGATGGCAAAGTTCAAAGCGCCGGCCGGAAGGTCTGCGGGGTCCAGAACACTGCCCATCCAGTAGCCGTTGGCCTTGACCGTCAATTCCAGGGTGTGGGTTTCAGTGGAGTAGACCCGCCGCTCCCGGAAGGCCTCATTTAGTTCGTCCTTATTCAACTGGTCGGCGACCACCACCGTAAGGTTATCAGAATCGCCCCAGTTCATAGCGTGGTTGTCCTGGGCGTTCACCGCTCCCACATGCCAGCCGTTATCCAGGGCTTTATAATAGTACTCCTCGGTCCTGGTGTAGGAGTAAGGGGGCGCGCCGTTACCGACTTCGATCAGGTTCAAAATAGGATCTGCTTCCGGCACGTAAGCCAGATTGTTGAAAGAATCGCTGGGCCAGTTGGGGTGATTGAACTCGGCCACCGCGTTGGGCTGGTCCTGCAGCCAGTTGTAAAACTCGGTCAGGCTCGTCATGGTCTGTTTGGCTTCCACGTAGTTATCCGTGTTGTGGACATTGATGTGACCCTGGTCGCTGAAAGTCATCTCGAAGCCCCGCAGGGCGAGAAAATCCGGATGCTCTTGGTTGAAAGCCTCAGCCATCTCATTGGTCCTGGTCCACTCGGAGCCGGGCTGGGGCAGGAAATCTTTGGTCTGCTCCTGATACTGGTCTCCTTCCAGCCAGTTGGAGTGGTCGGTGACCACCAGGAAGTCCAACCCTTTCTCGTAGGCGTGCTGGTAGGCGTCCGCCGGGGTGCCCTGGCCGTCCGAGAAGGAGGTGTGGGAATGGGGCACGCCGTAGTAGAAATTGGGAGTGCCGCCGAGGCCGTCGTCCACATTGAAGTACCAGGCGTATTCCTTGGTTTTGGAGGCGGCGTCGGTCACCGAGACAGCGACGTTGTGTTCGCCGAAGGCGAGGTCGGCGGCCGGCGTATAGGTGACGCTGCCCTTTTGGGTACCGGCATCAAAGTATACGGCTGCGTCGACGGTCACGTCCCGGTTGTCCAG
>DNIT01000230.1:8475-13529 GCA_003489345.1 Pelotomaculum sp.
CGCTCAGCGGATTGATGTCCGCCCCCCCCTTTTCAAAGGAGGCGGAAGTTTCCGGCGCCCGGTTGTAGGTAAAGGCCATGTTGGCGGGATGGGCGTTGTAGACTACCGGCGATTCATCAGGCGCGGCCTCTTTTTCCGCAATGTCGGCAGCGGCGCGGGGGAAGATCTGGTAACCGCTGGTGTAGGGGCTTGAACTATCGTACTGTCCGACAATACCGGTGATATTGTAGATCTTGCCCGCCTGCAAAACCTCCTGCGGGCTTATGCCGGTGGTTTCCATCACCCGCAGGATGATTTCATTGCCGCCGCCGGCGTCGGTAATATTTACGTTGTATCCGCCGCCGGCCGGGCTGGCAGGGATACTGCTCACCCTGGCCTCTACCTGCACCAGGGTTCCTTCCAGGGGCTCGGCGGCAGCAAAGCTCGTCAATTCGGAAAGGGCCGTGTCCCGTGCGGGCGGTAAAGGGTTGCCATGACTGACTATGGTGAGGTAGTTCGGGTTGCTGCCGGGGCTCAGTTCGGTCAGGCCGTTGTAAAAAGCCACCTTGCCGGTCACCCGCACCCGGTCGCCCCGGGCCACATCCGGCAGGCTGCCGGCGCTGGCGTAAAGGGCGATGCCGCCGGTATCGTCCTGCACGTAGGTTGTCCTATTGGCGTCCAGTACGCCCTTTTCCACCAGAACTATTCCTTCAATGGTGATGTTGTCTTCGTTTGCGCGGGCGGGTATGCCGTCGGCGTCAACCGTATCCACCTGGTTGACGGGTGTGACTTCTGGAGCCTGGCCGCTGCTGCCGGTGGTAAAGCTCCAGCTTACGGCCTGGGTCGTTTCATTTCCGGCCGTGTCCTTGACGGTGCCCGCCAGTACGGTGACGGTGTAGGCGGTTGCGGGGGCTAAGACGTTGTGGTTGATGGTCAGTTTCGCCCCGCTGGCAGTGTAGGTGACGCCGCTGACGGACTGGCCGCCGGCCTCCTTGAGCCTTATGCCGCCGGCCTGGCTGTCTAAGGCGATGTTTTCGTCAAAGGTGAGGCTCACTTCGGCGTCCAGAGCCACGTCCGTGGCCTCCGGCGCCGGAACTTTTGTCAGCGGCGCCGGTGGTGTCGTGTCAGCCGCGCCGATGGTGAAGGTCCAGTCTTTGCTTGTCTGCCTGTTCTGGTCGTTGGAGACGGTGAAACGGACGGTGTGTTCACCGCCGCTCAGGTCCACAGCCGGGATATAGTTCGTACTGTAGGGGCCGCTGCCGTTGTAGGTTGTGGCCACCACGCTGCCGTCCAGCTCCAGGGAAACGCTCCCCGTAGCGGCACCGTCACCCCAGGTGAAGGTGGCGGTAATTTCGGGCGTGGCGTTCGCCACCGTGCCGGTCGGGCTCCAGGCGGAAATCGCCGGGTCGGTTTCCTGTCCGCCACCTCCGCCGGGTTCGGCCGGGCTGCCGGAGTTCTGCGGGTTAGGCGTGCTTGCCACAAAATCGCTGGCGTTGTCATCAGTGTCCCAGCCGTTGCCTTGACCTGCGCCGGGCCCGGTGGGGTCGCTGCCGTCGTTGGCCTTGCGCTCAAGAGACCGGCCTTGAGGCGGATTCTGGCCGTAAGCGGTCCCTTCGCCGTGGACGCTGGTTCCCCAGGCAATTTTATCTGCAAAATTACCTGAGCTGTCCTTGAGCCAGTATGTTCCGTTTGAATTGGTTATGGTAAGACTTTTTACCAGATCGGGTGCAGCCCAGTTGCCTCCGCCATCAGCAAGTGAACCGGCATCGCCAATCAGATAATACCCGTGCGCAGCGATGGAGGTTCCGGCGGGAATCGTTCCGTCCTCGTACTCTGTGCCGCTGGATGTAGTCCTGCCGTATTTATACCCCCCAATATCGATGGGTTGCCCGGTAGGATTATACAGTTCTACAAATTCGCTGTTGTTTTCATCAGAGGCGTCCGGATAGATTTCGCTGATCACCACATGGCCGGCCACATCCGCCTCCGCCTGCCCCATCCCCGTGAACGCCGGGGGCAAAACCCCGGCTATCATCGCCAGGACCAGGAGAACGGCCAGCAAGCTGCGCCAGTTTTGTTGCGCGTGCCGCGCGCGTCTCATTTTCCAACCTCCTATCGTGTTATGGTGTTTATCCTTCTATACTAAAGGCCCGCGTTCTTACACGAGCCACATTTTACACAGGAGGGTTTGCTGTTTTAAAAAAATCCTACTACAGGGACTTTAAGCTTTAATTAAACCATGGTAAAGTTGGAAGAAAATTTAAGTTAAAAAACAAGAAAAAATACCCGTGCAGACGGGTAATCGGATTGAAGTTTCTATAGTATAAAAAAAGCCGGAATCTCTACCGGCTTTTTCCTTGATGATGGTATTTACTTGGTTGCTTCTTCCGATGGATTGCCGAACAGGACACGCAGATAATCGCGTCTGCCGTATAAGATGCGGTCTATGTTAACCTGAGCGTCCATGACGCGATAAAAGGCAAGATAGTTTCCGCATACAAGAAAACGGTAATCGCTTTCGACCTCTATAACCGAGGATAGGGGAGGACCCATTTCCGAAAACTCCTGTAACTTCTCTATGGTATCCAATATGCCGTCTAACGTGTTTTGGGCGGCGGTGGGATTTTGCAGGTCTTCAAAAATGTATGCCCATATCCTGTCAAGATCACTTAGAGCCTCTTGAGAATAATGCAGCTTATTCATTGTTTTCTCTTTTGAAATGCGCTCTCACAGCTTCATGTGAAAGCCATCCCTGCTCCTCGCCTGATTTCCGGCCCTTGGCAAGCTCTCCCATCAGCTTGATTGTCGCCTGTGTTTTCTCGTAGTCCGCAATATCAATTAGCACGTAGCGCCCTCTGCCGTTCTTCGTCAAAAAGACCGGTTCGTCTACGGCAACATCTCTCAAAACCTCGTTGTAATTTCGCAGATCCGAAACCGGCTTGATGTTTGGCATAAGATCACCTCTTTTCTTCTCGATACTATCATATGCTAATTCTTCTTAAAATACAACAGCATAAATAACAGCGATTTGAGTCTATCTCTTTCTCCAATACTATGCCGCTTATATATCATTGGCCGCCCTGGCAGTGGATATTGTATGACGCTATTGGGAGCACGCCCCGGCAGTATCCGGCCAAAATTACTTTGGGAAAAATATGCGGGAATTCTTTTTTTATGTAACGGTTCCTGTTTATATTGACGACGAAGCAGAGCTGCATGCCTATTTACTAAATTCCCAAGGTGAGGTCGTGGCGGCGGACGCCCAGGAGCACTTAGACTATCAAATGGATTGGGTTCCATCCAGTGCAAAAGTGGACCCGCGTTATCGCCATGTGTTTGGCAATTTTGGGGCTTATGACGGCGGTTCGTCGGAACGGACCATCGGCAGGAAGTGGACCGATATATATGTCAGATTGTTTAAAACGGATGCCATTCCCGCCGGGACCTATGACTTGCAGACCGTCGCAGAGGACGCTTCCGGCAACAAGGAAACCTATACCTTTGCCCGGACGATTACGGTGGTTGACGCCCCGGTTATTCTCCATATTAATCCTTGGCCCGAAGGATACGCCCCGGCAAGCGTGGGTAGCGACCTGTTTTACATTGAAGTGTTTTTTACCGGGACGGGGAAAGACGATTTAGATGTTGTGGTGAAAGGATGAAGACGGCCGGATTATGGCCGTCCCTGTGGCAAGCAAATATAGTTGGGCTTACGAAGACGAATGCCCGAGTGTGTATAAAATGCAATTGAAGAGCGGAATAGGATTTGAAGAGGAGCAAGCGTACTACATTGAGATTACCAGAAAAGACCAGGGCGAAATTTACTATATTGGGGCTGCTGCAGTTTATCCGGTTAACTACTTAAAAATCTATCGGCATGTATTCAACAATGGATTGGACGCAGATTTCACATTCAAGGCTGTTAACGCCGACGGCGCCAGCTACAGGCTTAGATTGCGGGACGGGGCTGAAGTAGCATTCCTTTCCGAAGAGGTTGTAGCCCCCACGTCCGGCACTTTTCCCGTCCGGTTTTACGATGAAAATGATCGTATTATTCAATTAAAACCTGGAAGACCGTATGTTATTGAAGTTGAAGCGGTTAATGGTAATGGTTTTCCATATGTCAGTAATTACTGGTTCGATACTGATGATTTCAGTGATTATATGCCTGAAGTCATCACCGGTGATATGAAAACATATCTGGAAGAAGCCGCTACAAGCTTACCCTTTGATTTTTATATGGCGGCGGATGTATTTAACGTTGATGCGGACGGTCAGTTTGCAGTGGCATTTTTTCCCGATAGCGGTGAAGGAATAACCGTTTGGGGAGATGCTGTTACGGCAACCCTCGTCAAGATAGCTCTCGGAGAAGAGGGCAGCCAGGTAGAGAAAGATTATGTTCGCCTTACAGGCGCCATTCCCATTAACGATCCCTTGCAAGAAGGATTTGGTATAATGAAGCTGCGCTATACAGCCAGGGACAATGAAACCTATACCGCGGACCTGTTCTACATCAATATCATCAAACCCGATAAGGTATATGCAGCTTACTTGGCGACCAGTGGCGCCGGACATCCCGTATTCAGAGTATGGATGGGTCTTTTAAACACCAATTTCACCTTTGATGACAGTAAATTTACTATTCTGATCAAAGATTTATTGGGAGAGGAAAAAGTGAAGGGCAACCTTACCCCTACCTGGGGGGAAAACCAGAATCTTTCCAGCCCCATATGCAGGAAAGATTTTATGATCACGGCGCCGGATAATTTGCCGCCAGGCTATTATGTTGTTTCGGTTCAATACGATGGCAAAGATATCTACGACCTTGAGGCTCCCACTCAATTGGTCTTTTCTGGTTGGCAGGCATTTGCGTTGATAGATGCTCACCTCCAGATAGTGACCTATCTGCTAGACGATGATGGCCGCTTGGTCGGAATCGAAGTGTCAGGCGTGAAAGCTGATTCTAAGATTACGGCCGTACTCTATGACCGCTCCGACAAAGAAAATTTTGATCCCGTCAAAACGGTAACGCTGGTCAAGGGTAATGATGAAAAAAATGTCTACTTCTATACGGA
>DNIT01000230.1:13590-13773 GCA_003489345.1 Pelotomaculum sp.
AGCCTTGCAAGGAGTAGATCTGGCGAAGTCCTATGATATCGCTTATTTTTGCGACAACCGCATCATAGAGGTGGATGATTATTGGGAAATCAACGCCGTAAATCCTGGCAGCGGAGATATTCCGGCATTAGAGAGCAAAAAGACGGTGGATAAAGCCACTGCTTACGCGGGAGACACCCTGAC
>DNIT01000230.1:13884-17519 GCA_003489345.1 Pelotomaculum sp.
GCTTACGCGGGAGACACCCTGACCTTTAGCGTCTCTTATGAAAATACCTCTTACGATGACATTACCGGGGCGGTTATTACGGACCTGGTGGATATAAATTTGGAAGATATTCAAGTGCAAAACGGCGGTGTTTATAACCCTGCCAAGAGAACCATCACCTGGAACATCGGTCTTATAGCGCTCGGCAGTGAGGGTACGGTTAGCTTTACGGCCAAGATTAAGGCCGGTACGGCGGCAGGTACAATAATCGAAAACACAGGCTACATTGAGTCTGAACAAGCAAGTCCGGTAACCACCAACACCACTGAGACCAAGGTCGTAACAAGTAGCGGTGGCGGTGGTGGCGGCAGCGGTCCAAGCGCAGTTCACTCCACCACCGGACAAGCCTCCGTAAGTCCGGCCGCCGGCGGCAGGATCGGCCTGGGCAGCGACGTTTCCGTCAATATCCCGGCCGGCGCATTAAAAGGCACAGCCAAAGTGGACGTTACCATCCAAGAGGTGAGCAGCCCTCCCTCCGCCCCTGCAGGCTTTAAGCTGCTGGGCACTGTTTACGAGTTTAAAGTGGGCGGCGATGCCGGCTACAGTTTCAATAAACCGGTCACCCTGACCTTTACCTTTGCTCCGGACGCCCTGGCCGACGGGGAGACGCCGGCCGTCTATTACTACGATGAAGCCACCGGCCAGTGGGTAAACCTGGGCGGCACCATATCCGGCAACACCATCACCGTTACCGTGGACCACTTTACCAAGTTTACGGTGCTGGCCAAGGAAGCGACGCCTTCGCCGGAGCAGCCCGCACCGGTTTCCGACCGGCTGTTTTCCGATGTCCCGGCGTCCTTCTGGGCCAGCAAAGTAATTTATGAACTGCACGGCCTGGGGGTTGTCAGCGGCTATCCCGACGGTACGTTCAGACCCGACGGCAATATCACCCGGGCCGAATTCGCCGTAATCCTGGCCAAGGCCCTTAAGCTGCCCCTCACTGGCGGCAAAGTGTTTGACGATACGGCCGGCCATTGGGCCGGGGACTATATCGGAGCCGCCTATGCCGCCGGCATTGTTAGCGGTTACAATGAGAGCAGTTTTGGTCCGGATGACCCGATTACCCGGGAGCAGATGGCCGTGATGATCGCCAAGGCAGCCGGAATTGAAGCCGAAACGCCGGAGATTGCTTTTGCGGACAGCGATGAGATTTCCATCTGGGCCGGAGAGGCGCTGGCCGCAGTGGTGCAAAACGGGATTATGCAAGGATATCCCGACAATACCCTGCGACCTCTGGGCAAGGCCACCAGAGCCGAAGCCGTTACGGTTTTCGCCAACGCCCTTAAGTGAACTCGTCCAGTCAAAGATAACATTGAAACTTCGGTGGGGAAGTAATATCCCCACCGAAGCAAGTTTGCAAGGACACAAGGAGAATACAATGAAAACGTAGGCGGTACACTGGATATCCATTCCGAGCCCTCGCCAGGAGGCGTAAGGCTCAAGGTTTTTCCCATACCCGGCAAACCTTTATTGACGTTAACGGACGGAAAATAGATACTTATGACCATCAGGCAGCCTAAGATGTGGTTCTTATTTCATCCACATATTACACTTAACAGATATAGTTGTTGATTTATTGGAAATCAAGTTGTTCGTATCCACTCTTGGTGCTTTTTCAGAAACAGGCGTACAGGAATGGCGCCAATAGGAATTTAGACTTTTCTCCATCGACGGGGAGTCAACTGACTCCCCGTTGTCTTCTGTGCAGACCAACTTTGACGTTGTTATGCCGTACCGCGCACCATTTTTCCTCTATTGATAAAAGCTCGTTCTGAAAATTTTGATGTACCGGTCAAGATCGCTTAAATACCGGCCATATTCGCTGTAATGATCTGCTGCCGAATTGACGGGATTCGCTTCGCCCTGGGCATAGCCTTCGAAGGTGTAGAGGATGACGCCAATTGCTGTGTCCACATCGATATCCCCGCGGAACAGCGTACGGTCCATGTCATAAAACAGCTGATCTAAAATCTTGACGCTTTCTTGACATTCTATCCTGCCATCTTGACACCTCCTTGACTACTTTTCTGGTATCATGGCAAATGCAATGAGCAATATTTGCCGGATTGCGAATTGCTCATAATGGCCAGGGCAAAAGTTAGGGGAGGTGTTATTCATGGATCGAGCCAGGATTATGATATGGGCGATAGCGGTCATATTGTTTTCCTGTGCCATCATCCAATGGTGGATTAACACGTATTTCTAGACCTGCGAAGCATTAGGAGCAAAGGTGATTTCTTACTATGCAAACGTAAAAATGGAAAAGCTATTTGGGAAAAAGTCGGATGCAAATGTTTGTCGTGCGGGAGCGACTGGTCGCAAACGACATAGTCAAAAGAGCTATCAAGGAGTTGAGAAAATGGGAGTTGTATTGACGATTGCGGGCTGCATCGGTATTGCCTTGCTGGTCTACTTATTTTACGTCTTGTTTCGAGGTGAGGAATTATGAGCTATATGATTTGGCAGGACATCTTCTACATCGCCATTTTGATTGGTTTGTCCATTCCATTGGGTATCTATATGTACAAGGTGATGACAGGCCAAAGGGTATTCTTGACCCCTGTGCTGGCCCCTGTTGAAATTGGGATCTATAAAGTCATGGGCGTTAAAAGCGACGAAGAGATGGGGGCAAAGCAGTATGCCCTTGCGGCCCTTCTGTTCAGCGCAATCGGTCTTGTCTTCCTTTGGCTTATGCAAATGCTGCAAGGCTTCCTGCCGTTTAATCCGGAAGGATTGGAGGGTACAAGCTGGCATCTGGCTTTCAACACGTCTGCAAGTTTCGTTTCCAATACGAACTGGCAGGCGTATGCGGGTGAATCCACGTTGTCCTATTTATCACAGTTTTTAGGGCTTACCGTCCAGAATTTTGTATCGGCGGCAACGGGGATCGCCGTTCTGTTTGCCTTGATCAGAGGCTTTATCCTGAGACAGAAAAAGACCATCGGCAGCTTCTGGGTGGATCTGACGAAAACCACGCTGTATGTATTGCTGCCCCTTTCCCTTGTGGTAGCGCTGCTGCTTGTTTCACAGGGTGTAGTGCAAACATTCAGTGCCTATAAAGAGGTTGCCATGCTGGAGAGCGGAGCTGTACAGACCCTGCCGTTGGGCCCCGCGGCAAGCCAAATTGCCATTAAACAGCTCGGCACCAATGGCGGCGGCTTTTTTGGTGTGAACGCGGCTTTTCCCTTTGAAAATGCCACGCCGTTTGCCAATCTGATAGAGTGCTTATCCCTTCTGCTGATTCCGGCGGCGCTTTGCGTCACCTTTGGAAAGGCGGTGAAGGACAGCAAACAAGGCCGAGCCATCTATACCGCCATGATGATATTGTTCCTAGTCTCTCTTGCGGCCGTAACGGTCTGCGAACAGTTCACCGCTCCGGTTTTCAACGGCGTAACGGCTTCCGGCAGCATGGAGGGCAAGGAGATTATCCACGGTGTTGGCGCATCCTCTCTGTGGGCAGCGGCTACCACAGCGGCATCCAACGGCGCTGTTAATGCCATGCACGACAGCTTTACCCCCCTTGGCGGTATGATTCCCATGTTTCTCATGCAGCTTGGTGAAATTGTGTTTGGCGGCGTCGGCAGCGGATTATACGG
>DNIT01000230.1:17648-18679 GCA_003489345.1 Pelotomaculum sp.
ATGCTTGCCTTCGTATTGCTGACCGTGTTTATCGCGGGACTGATGGTCGGCAGGACGCCGGAATATATAGGGAAAAAGGTGGAGCCCTACGATATGAAAATGGTATGCCTGATTGTCCTGGTTCCCCCGCTGTTAACGTTGATCGGTCCCGCCGCTGCCGTTATCATGCCCGATGCGGCGTCATGGCTGGCAAATTCCGGCGCTCACGGATTTTCGGAGATACTGTATGCCTTCTCCTCCATGGGCAATAACAACGGCAGCTCTTTTGGCGGGTTTACTGCAAACACCGTATTTACCAATGTTACCGGTGGATGGATCATGCTGCTGGTCCGCTTTATTCCGATGGTGGCCGCGATTTTCCTCGCCGGCAATATGGCGCAAAAGAAAATGGTCGCCGTCAGTGAAGGAACCTTGTCTACCAGCAACACCATGTTTGTCGGGCTCTTAATCGGAGTCATTCTCATCGTCGGCGCCCTGAGCTTTTTACCGGCACTGGCCCTTGGTCCGATTGCCGACTACTTTACCATGCGATAAGAAGAGGTGCGCGAAATGGAAACGAAAAGCGTCAATAAAAACATCCTGATGGACTCGCTGAAGCAGTCCTTTGTAAAACTTGCTCCCCGCGTACAGGTGAAAAATCCTGTCATGTTTGTAGTCTATATCGGGGCAATCCTGACAACCGCCCTTTATTTCCTGGCTTTGGCCGGAATCAAGGATGAAAACAGCGGCGGTTACATTCTGGCCATCGCGCTGATCCTGTGGTTTACCGTGCTGTTTGCCAACTTTGCGGAAGCCATTGCGGAAGGGCGCGGCCGCGCCCAGGCCGCCACTCTGCGCCAGGCGCGCAAGGACATAAAGGCCAAAAAACTGAAGTCGGCGGCTCATGTGGACGAATATACGGAAGTGCTGTCAGCCGATTTAAAAAAGAGAGATATCGTCTACGTCAAAGCCGGCGATCAAATCCCCATGGACGGTGAGGTACTCGACGGCGCGGCCTCTGTAGATGAAAGTGCCATTACCGGTGAATCGGC
>DNIT01000230.1:18912-29962 GCA_003489345.1 Pelotomaculum sp.
GAAAGCTTTCTCGATAAAATGATTGCCATGGTGGAAGGCGCGTCCAGAAAAAAGACGCCCAATGAGATTGCCCTGCAAATCCTGCTGGTGACCCTCACCATCATCTTCCTGGTGGTCACGGCAACCCTGCTGCCCTTCTCCGGGTTCGCCAGCAGGCAGGCAGGGGCGGGCTCGGCCATTTCCCTTACCAACGTCATTGCCCTCCTGGTGTGCCTGGCCCCCACCACCATCGGCGCGCTTCTTTCCGCCATCGGCATTGCCGGCATGAGCCGTCTGAATCAGGCCAATGTGCTGGCCATGAGCGGGCGCGCCATCGAAGCCGCCGGGGACGTGGATGTGCTTTTGCTGGATAAGACCGGCACCATTACCCTGGGGAACCGGCAGGCCAGCGAGTTTCTGCCGGTGGGCGGCGTGACGGAGCAGGAGCTGGCGGACGCCGCCCAGCTTTCCTCCCTAGCCGACGAAACGGCCGAAGGAAGAAGCATCGTGGTTTTGGCCAAGGAAAAATTCGGAATACGGGGCCGGGAACTCTCCAGGCTTAACGCGACCTTTGTGAAATTCACAGCGAAAACGAGAATGAGCGGCATCGATTATCAGGGGACCGAAATCCGCAAGGGCGCTGCCGACGCCGTCAAAGCCTTCGTCTTAGCAAAAGGCGGCGCATACCCGGAGGCATGCGAACAAATCGTAAGAAGCGTCGCCGGAGCCGGCGGCACTCCCCTGGTGGTAGCCAAAAACAGTCAGGTGTTGGGTGTCGTCCATCTGAAGGATATCGTCAAAAACGGTGTGAAGGAACGCTTTGAAGACCTGCGCAAGATGGGCATCAGGACCATCATGATCACCGGCGACAATCCCATGACTGCGGCGGCGATCGCCGCAGAGGCCGGTGTGGACGATTTTCTGGCGGAGGCTACGCCGGAAGCCAAACTGACGCTCATCCGCGACTATCAGGCCAAAGGCCATTTGGTGGCCATGACGGGCGACGGCACCAACGACGCTCCGGCGCTGGCGCAGGCGGATGTGGCCGTGGCCATGAACACCGGCACGCAGGCGGCGAAGGAAGCGGGCAACATGGTGGATTTGGATTCCAGTCCCACCAAGCTCATTGATATCGTGCGGATCGGCAAGCAGCTCTTGATGACAAGAGGCTCTTTAACAACCTTTAGCGTGGCCAATGATGTGGCCAAGTACTTTGCGATTATTCCGGTACTGTTCTTTGGAACCTACCCGCAACTCACCGCCTTGAATTTCATGGGACTGACCAGTTCCACCAGCGCTATTCTCTCGGCGATTATTTTTAACGCGCTGATTATCATCGCGCTCATCCCCCTGGCGCTGAAGGGCGTGAAATACCGGGAGCTGCCTGCCGGAAGGCTGTTGAAAAGGAACATGCTGATTTACGGCCTGGGAGGTATTGCGGCGCCTTTTATCGCGATTAAGCTGATTGATATGCTGCTGACCGCGTGCGGCATTGTGTGAGGGTAAAGGAGATGATAAAGACCATGAAACTATTAAAACCCGCGCTTGTGTGCTTTGTGGTCATGACGATACTGTGCGGCGCACTCTATACGGCGGCGGTTACGGGTATGGCCCAGTTGATATTTCCGAATCAGGCAAATGGAAGTATCATAACGGTTACATTAAAAGACGGTGCACAGAAGGATTATGGTTCTGCGCTGATTGCCCAGGAATTTACGAAACCTGCATATCTGATTGGGAGACCAACTGGTACGACCAACCTGTCGCCGGTAAGCGAGGAGCAAAAAGCTCTTGTGCAGGAGCGCATCGACTGGTGGCATGCTTTTGACCCGGATAACCCAGCGGACATCCCCATGGATCTGGTTACGGCCTCCGGCAGCGGCGTCGATCCGAATATTTCACCGGCAGCGGCTGAATATCAGGTTAGCCGAATTGCCAACGCCAGAAATATAGAGGAGGATGAAGTAAGACGCCTCATCCAAACTTATACAAGCGGACGGTTCCTCGGGCTTATCGGTGAACCGGCTGTCAACGTCCTGAAGGTTAATTTGGCGTTGGACGGCTTGCTATAATTGATGATAGTGGTATGATGCTGGATAATAAAGGTGGTGAAACTTAAGGTGGATAAATTCGATCAACGGCCCGATCCCGATGCTATTTTAGAGGATATTCAAGCGCATCAGGCTAGGAGGCCGGGCAGGCTAAAGATCTTCTTTGGCTATGCCGCAGGCGTTGGGAAAACCTATGCCATGCTGGATGACGCCCGGGAGCAATACCGATGCGGCGCAGATGTTTTAGTCGGTTATATCGAACCGCATACCCGTCCGGAGACCATGCAGCTTCTGCATGGCTTGCCGGCTTTGCCGCCCAAAACGATTTTTTACAGGAATATTGAACTGAAGGAATTCGATCTGGACGAAGCGTTAAAGCGCAAGCCGGAACTGATCCTGGTGGATGAGCTGGCCCATACAAACGCGGAGGGCGTGCGCAACAGGAAACGCTTTCAGGATATCGAGGAACTGCTGAATGCCGGGATCGATGTTTATACGACTGTCAATGTTCAGCATATGGAAAGCCTCAATGACGTGATTGAGAACATTACAAAGATCAAGATTCAGGAGACGGTGCCGGACTATATCTTTGATCGCGCCGACAAAATCAAGCTGATCGATATTGAGCCGGATGAACTGCTCCGGCGCTTTGCAGAAGGGAAAATATATCGTCCTGAACGGGCCGAAACGGCCATGCGCAATTTTTTTACACAGGAGAATCTGCGGCTGCTGCGCGAGATTGCCATGCGCAGAGCAGCGGACAGAATCAGCGTTGAGAATCAAAGCGAGCGGCGTTTGTCCGAAAAAATGGCGAATACCAAGCTGCTCGTCTGTATCGGCCCTTCCCCCACATCTGCAAAATGCATCCGCTGGACGGCCCGGGCAGCGAATGCCTTCCACGCCCACTGGGTTGCTGTATACATGGAAAGTATTGAAAGCGAACAGCTTCCCAGGGAGCAACAGAAAACACTGCGCGCTAACATGGATTTGGCGGAAAAGCTTGGCGCGGAAGTCGTCACCCTTACCGGGCACGATATTGCCATATCCGTCTCCGAATATGCGAAGCTATCCGGGAGCACGAATATTGTAGTCGGCAAAAGCAGAAATAAAAGAACGTTCAAAAGCCTGTTTGAAATGGATCTTGAGGATAAGCTGCTCTCTCTTTTGCCCAGCATAGAAGTGCACATCATACCCGGCAGTACGCCCGGGCGCAGCTATAAAAAGCCCCGCAAGATACGCCGGAATCTCAATTTCAGCTTTTCTTGGAAAGATACCGCCAAAACGCTCGGCCTGCTGGTTGCCGCCACCCTGCTTTCCTTAGGATTGCGCAGGCTTGAAATTGGGGAGCAAAATATAATCATGGCTTATATCCTCTCCGTTCTGGTCATTTCACGGATCACCGAAGGGTATGCATATGGCATCGTTGCTTCTGTGATCAGCGTATTAACCTTCAATTTCTTTTTTACAGAGCCTTATTTTACTTTCAATGCCATACAGGCTGGTTACCCCATTACGTTTATCATCATGCTGCTGGTGGCTTTGACCACAAGTACGCTGACAGTACGGATCAAAACGGAGGCAAGGCTCGCGGTGCAAAGGGAACGCCGCACCGAGGTTCTGTATGAAATCAATAAAAAGCTGCTGGCTACAGGGGGCCTTGACAATATCGTAGCCCTTACAAATGACTATATTGTAAACCTGTTTGGCCGTTCCGTCATCTTTTTTACCACTGACCCTGAACAGGGAGAGGACGGCAGGGTCATGCAGGCGGCAGACGATATCGATGCCTCTGTTCTGAATTCCGCCGATGAGAAGGCCGTCGCCCATTGGGTATTCCTCAATCAAAAACGTGCCGGGGCGGGAACCGATACGCTGATGGGGGCGGGAGCGTTTTATATGCCGGTCATTTCTCGGGGAAAGGTGCTTGCGGTTTTAGGCATTTCCTCTGCAAAGGGCACATTGGACCATAACGCCCACCTATTTTTGCGTATGATTGCTTCACAGGTAGCAATGGCGCTGGAGCGCCAGCATCTGTCCGATGAACAACACATTATGCTGGTGGAATCGGAAAAGGAAAAAATGAGGAGCACTCTTTTGCGGGCAATATCCCATGATTTGCGCACACCTCTTGCCGGCATTTTAGGAGCCAGTTCGGCTATTCGTGAAAATGGAAAAGAGCTTGACGAGGATACACGGGATAAGCTGATTGCCGACATTCAGGCAGAAGCCCAGTGGCTCATACGCATGGTGGAAAATCTGCTTTCCGTGACCCGGATCAATGAAAGCGCGTCAAAGGTTACGAAAAGCCCGGAAGCGGCGGAGGAAGTGGTGGCAGAGGCTGTCAGCCGCATTAAGAAAAGGTTCCCGCAGCGCACTGTCAAGGTACGCGTGCCGGATGAACTGCTGGAGGTTCCCATGGACGGGACCTTAATTGCACAGGTGCTAATTAACCTTCTTGAAAATGCCGTCAAATATTCCCCAAGCAATTCTCCTGTTGAGATCGTTTTAAAGAAAAACGGCGAATGGGCGCTGTTTGAAGTGCTGGATCATGGTAAAGGCATTGCGGAAAAGGATTTCCCCTATCTGTTTACAGGCTACGTGCCCAACGGAAATAAAAGCCCCGACTCTTCCAGAGGAATGGGAATCGGCCTGTCTATCTGCATGACCATTATAAAGGCACATAACGGTAAAATGGAAGCCGAGAACAGAGAAGAAGGCGGCGCGGTGTTCCGATTCGTCTTGCCGTTGAAAGGAAGTGAATGAGTATGGATGTAAAGCCTTTGGTTCTGGTTGTTGAAGATGAAGATGCCATTTCCAATTTTATCTCAGCGATTCTGAATGCAAACGGTTATCAGGTTATGAAAACGAATACCGGAAAAGAAGGTCTTTCCATGGCCACCTCTTACTCTCCGGACGTCATTCTGCTGGATCTGGGCTTGCCGGATATCGACGGTGTGGAGGTGCTCCGGAGTATACGCGGGTGGTCGAAAACACCGGTTGTGGTGGTTTCTGCGCGCGGACACGAACACGAAAAAGTAGAGGCTCTCGATTTGGGTGCGGATGACTATATTGTAAAGCCCTTCGGAACCTCAGAGCTGCTCGCCCGAATACGGACGGCGTTACGGCACAGCCCTAAAGCTATGGGCACAGAATCAAACGGGATAGAGAAAATAACCATTGGCGAACTTGAAATTGATTACAGCAAGCGGACGGTTTTTCTTTCCGGAGAAAAGGTTCATTTGACGCCCATTGAATATAAAATCTTGACCCTGCTGTCAAAAAACGCGGGAAAGGTGCTTACGCATGATTATATTATGAGGGAAATATGGGGCTTGTATGCTGGCGACAGCCATACGCTGCGCGTCAATATGGCAAATCTGCGAAGAAAGATAGAAGCGAATCCCGGAGCACCAAAATACATTGTAACGGAGATGGGGATAGGATACCGGATGGTGGAGCGATAAATCTATTAGAATTTAAAGAGGGGCGTTTTTGTGGACAGTTTTTTGAAAAACGTTGGCCTCATGGCAATCTGCTTCGTGATAATTTATGGTTACAAGAAAATACTGGAGTACTATAATCAAAAAAGCGCCCCAATCTTATTGGATGGCTTCTGCATCCGGGAGAAAGTATCCGGTATTAAATGAGGATTCAAAGGTTGATCTGGCAATTATCGAGGAGGCATCACCGGCATCCTGTCCGCCTACTTGCTTGGCAAAGAAGGTCAGGCTGGCGCCGGAAATCGGTTCACTTACCATGCCGGTACTTATATTAAGAATTCTCGACGAGGAGAAAGGCCTGAAAGAAGAGTTGCCGGGATACGCGGAATATATGCAAAAGGTGGGGTATCGGCTTGTGCCTTACCTCTGGTAGTAATGAACAGAATCGTTCCTGTAAAATTTATCATTGGTGCTTCCAACACCTCCACTTTGATCATCAGGTGTAATGAAGGGGAGTGTTAAATACGTGGGAAAAGCAAAAAAAAAGTTTAAGGTGCTGAAAATATCTCTGCTTGTGCTGGCAATAATCATTGCAGCTTCTGCAATTTTTCTTGCCGTATATGCATACCGGAATATGCATTATAATGAAATAACGTTAAAGAAAACATTCAGAGCAGGTTATGAAGAAAAACAGGTAACGCTTGATGATGGAACCGTATTAAATTACGCCGAAGGACCAGATAACGGGCCAGCTCTTCTGTTAATACACGGACAGTCTATGCAATGGGAAGATTATTCAACCGTTCTTCCGGGGCTGGCTGAGTATTATCACGTATATGCAATCGATTGTCATGGACATGGAGAATCCAGTCATAATGCTTCAAAGTATAAGGGAGTTGCTATGGGGCAGGATTTTGTCTGGTTTATTGAAAATGTCATGGGGGAACCATGCGTCATCTCAGGCCATTCTTCCGGCGGTATTTTAGCAGCATGGATTGCAGCCAATGCGCCGGAAGATGTGTTGGGCATTGTATTAGAGGATCCGCCATTTTTTAGTGTGGAACCGGAAGAAATGCAGAATACGTTTGTTTGGCGTGAAAACTTTGAAACGCTGCATAATTTTAAAAATCAAACCGATAAAGATGATTATGTAGTGTACTACATGGAAAACAGTTATTTATGGGGAATGTTTGGTGATCTGAGAGAATTTGTAGCGGCGAGTACAAGAAAGTACCGGGCGCAACATCCAGGAGAGCCGTTGAAATTATGGTACATACCATATAAATGGATTCATGGTACACTTTATTTGGATGACTTCGATCTGGATTTTTCAGAGACTTTTTATACGGGTTCATGGTTTGAAGGCTTTGATCAGGAAGAAACCTTGTCCAAAATAAACTGTCTCTCTGTATATATTAAGGCAGCAACACAATATGGCAAGGATGGGGTGCTATATGCAGCTAATAGTGATGAAGATGCCAAAAAGGTTCATAGTCTGATTAAAGGGAATGAAATGATAACGATAAAATCCGGACATGATATTCATTTTGAGCATCCGGATGAATTCATTCAGATTATGGTGGATTTTTTGAAGAAAATAAAATAAATCGCGCTCTTGCTCAACAGAGCGCCGTAGTTTTTTGAATAGGGTCAGGCTTGTCAATTTGTCAAGCCTGACCCTATTCATCTTCATCTTGGAAGGCTCATTATCTTGCTCATCCCCTGGAGGATGATTTCTATCTCTCACGTACCCCTGATTACTCCAAGATCACCGTCTCAACCTTAGCGACGGCCAATTGGGGTGACCAGCGTACTCATCTACGGGATACCCTCGAGGCTTTTATCCGAATGGCTTCCCTACTTAATAAATTTTGAAGGACATTGGCTGCGGTGGGGGAATACAGTATACATGTTATTAAAAAAATATGCCCGCTCCCATAATTTTGTATTGATTACCCTGAATCTGCTGTACAGACTTCGATTGTGAAAAACAGGAAAAAGTGTATACTGAAAATTTTTTATTAATTCTTAAAACAGAATAGAGGAAGTGGTAAGAATTATGGGAAAAGGGGAGAGCGTGATGAGCGAACAGCAGGGGAACAGAGCGGCCAGGGCCGTCCCAGTGCCTACACGTGGTGGATGGATCCGCAACTGGCAGCGCTGGACACCGTACGCTGCCGTGGCGTGGTCACTGGCTTACGCCGCGCTGGGGTTGTACTGGGCGGTGAGCGGTGAAGGGTTCCCTTATGCCACCGAACGCATGTCCGATGTCATTGGACCAGTAGCGGGCCGGTTCGGGCCGGGCGTGGCCTGGACTGTTGTAATTATGGCAGGGCTTCCGGCGGCAGCTGTAGGAATAGTAATGGTGCGCGGGGTGCGGGTGCTCCGGCCCCTCTTTATTACTGCCGGAGCGCTGCTCACCGGGGTTCTCCTGCTGCTCATGATCGATGTCAGCCTGCTGTCAATCGTCGGTTATACCCCCTATGGGATCGTCGGGCTCCTCACAGGTGCCGAGATCGGCCGGATCTACCTGGAGAAGCTGACCAATTGGACGATGATACATCAGCTGTTGTGTCTCTTAGGCGGGTTCCTCTGGTTGGCGGCGACCGTCTGTTATGCCCGCCGAAGCGGGGACGCATGCCTGAGTTGCGGCCGCCGGGATGGCCCAGACGGGTGGAAGAGTCCGGAAAACGCTGCGCGCTGGGGCCGGATCGCTGTGTATGTGGCCATGATGGTGCCGGTCTTCTACGCCCTCACCCGTTATGCCTGGGCGTTGGGTATCCCGCTGGGGATCAGCGAGGAGTTGCTGCGTCGAGGGCAGGAGAGCGGGATGTGGACCTCGGGACTCTTCTTGGCAACCTTCGGCCTGGTGGGGGCCGTCCTCATGCTCGGCCTGACACAGCACTGGGGTGAGGTATTCCCGCGCTGGGTGGTCGGCCTAGCTGGGCGCCGGGTCCCCATCGCGCTGGCGGTAATCCCGGCCTCGATCGTATCGGTGCTGATGATTGTGGGCGGCATCGCAATGTGGTCCGGCTACGCTCAGTTGGTCGGTGGGACAAAGGACATAGGGATCGTCGGGGCCGCCCCTACCGCGCTGTTCCCGGTCTGGGGCATGGCGCTTGCCGTGGCGACGCTGGGCTACTACTACCGGCGGCGCGGCGCGTGCGAGACGTGTGGTCGTGGCTCATCCGGCAAGTTCGGAGAACTCTCGACCTGCCACGCCCGGCCGGTGGGCACCCGTCTATGACCGGGTAAACAACCATGCGCTCGGGTGTGATGGGTCAGGATGCCGAATTCCTGCCTGGAGAGAGCGAAAAGGTCTGGCCATATTAGCTTTCGCAAGTCGACCACCATCTCCCATCATCGAATAACAAAACGTACAAAAATGTGTTCTATTCTTGCGCATCCCAAAGATGTTGGTGCTTATGAAAGAATAAATGAATTAACTGGGCAGAGCCATGTATGAAGTAGACTAATGTCGAAGATATCATGGCCCTGTATTTTTTATGGAGAAAACCTTTATCACGGTAAAACGAGCACCGATAAAGAATACCATAAAGAATACCGGTATCATTAAAAAAGGAATGTATTGATTAGGCGACAGGATCTCTTTCCACTTACGGCGCAGCAGACAGGCTGGGTGAACAAAAGACGTCCCGGAAGACAGCTCCGAGACGCCTCTTGAGAAAATATGGAGGTGTTAAGGACCACAGCGCAAAGCCCCGTACGTTCAGCGCTATTATTTGATGATCGTCACGACGCCATCTTTTCTCGGCGCCGGGGAAGGATGCTCTGTCGCCATGTATCCGAAGACACCTGACCCGTGTACCCTGTACCCTTCGGGTATGCCCAGCTCCTTTTTCAAAGCCTTACTCTCATCCGCATTTAATACCATGCTTATGGCATGAATCCAGCAAGAGCCAATCCCGATGGACTCTGCGGCAAGGAGCATGTTTCCCAGTGCCAGGGCGCAATCATATTGCGGCGTGATGGCCTCTTCATCCCCGGATACTACAATGAGCACCGGCGCATGGTAAAATACACTGAAGTTTTTTGCTTTGACTATCTCTTCAAAAGTCTTATTGCCGGATCTCAGGCCTGCCTCCCGGCAGGCCGTGTTTATTCTTTGCAAGACGTTGCTGTTCTGGATTACTGTAAAGTGCCATGGTTGGGTGTTTCCTCCACTGGGGGCATATCGACCCGCCTCTAAAATTGTCTGTATTTCTTCGTCCTTGATTTGCTCCTGCTTGTATGCTCTGATGCTTCTCCTGTTTCGGATGGTTTTTATGGTTTCGTTCACGTCAAAACCGCCCCTTCCTTCAATTTATTATCGACGTAAATATAGATGTCGGCACGGTATGCTTTAATGTTTCAACATCAGTGACCTTGCCTTAAGAAACTGTAACCTGAACTTCATTGGACCTCATTTTAAACCGGCCACCATCATTTTGTTCTTTAGTCAACTAATTTTCCTACTGTAGATAATTTTTCCAACACTGAAGTACGATGGGGAGATAACCTGAATTCTTCAGTTAAATCAGTTCCGGCTTGATATCCTTTATGATTCCCATTTTTCCATGACTCACACTTGGTAACATCATATATTATTCCATCTACCGCAATATAGGCAGGACTTCCATCCTGACCGTTATATTTTTGTAATTCTGTTCTTGTGAAAGGTTTTAAGTCATTAGGATTAACTGGAGGTTGGTCTGAGACATTTTTAAGGTAAACTGATAAAACCACACCTATTACAACTAATAGTAAAGCTAACAAAACAATTTTTTTCATGTCTATTTAACTCCTCTGTTGAACTCCAAAGCTTCTTTCTACTGTACCGGGAATGCTTATTCCGCCAGGTTGCGAAGCCTTGCCATACCAGTAACACAGAGAATGGTACGATCAATACTTGCACAAAACCATTCATCCAATTCCGAAAATGGTATCATCGTTCATTTATTATCCCCCTTTCTCTACCCTGTCCAGATGCCTTGGTTCCGGTAGCATCACTTCTAAATTTTTAAAGCACCCAAGTTGAAGCTAAACCACCTGTCCAAATACCCAGTGACGAGTGAACGCATATGAATGAATAATTATAAAATTTATTCATATGCCAGCAAAAAAATAAACACTCTATCTTCATCATATTTCCTATTTTCGGTAATCAGTCAGGCCTTTCATTATGAATTCCGCTAAGTAACCTATAATCTGTGGAAAGTGGTGAATCCCGATTTCTTCCTTATGAGTGTCGATATATGCTAAAGAATCGAACATGGCGAGTACAAGCTCATCATCTAAATCGTTCCTTATTTTACCTTCAGCTTTCCATTTTTTTATTAAGTCTGCACAAAAACTTTGCATGAAACATTCAGTATTTCTTTCTTCTTGATGGTAGTATTGTTCCAGTTCACTAAAGATATCCCGGTTATACCATTCTTTCAGTATCAGATTTGAGTTCATAGTACTGACCATCTGTGTCACAAATTTTTGCACCACCGTTACGGGATCACCATTCGGGTCAAGAGATTCCACAATACGTTTTTTAACTTGCTCATTTTCTTTTATATAAACCTCTAAGAC
>DNIT01000230.1:30042-30457 GCA_003489345.1 Pelotomaculum sp.
ATATAAACCTCTAAGAAAAGCTTCTCTTTCGAGGAGTAGTAATTATAAAAAGTACCTACTCCGATCCCGGCCATCTTTGCTATATCTGAAACGTTAGTTTCTTTGAATCCTTTGGAATAAAATAACTCTCTGCCGCTATTAAAGATATCTGTCTTTTTATCGCTCAAACAACTAACCCCCTCATCATGAATGAATAAAATTTATATTCATTCATATAATAGTATTTATATATACTGTTGTCAATCTTAATAATTATCAGTATTAGGCAGCCGGTACAAGCGAAATATTGTGTACACAAAGTGAGTGTTTCCCTTGCATTTCTGAAGGTAGATATTGTGCCTGCGGTATCATTAATAGGTGTAATTATAAAAATACCGGATATAACGAAAAATGAAATGGGAATCATTTTGACAAT
>DNIT01000230.1:30628-33625 GCA_003489345.1 Pelotomaculum sp.
AGGAGGAACAGAAAATGCCAAAAGGAATCCCCCTTACCCCGGAGGAGCAGTCCCAACGCAGGTTTGAGATTGTGGGTATTGCAAAGAATATATTTAAGGAAAAAGGTTTTCAAGGAACGGCGATGCGCGAGATTGCAGAGGCTGTCGGGATGGGAAAATCGAGTCTGTATGAAAGTTTTAAAACCAAGGATGAGATCCTGGTATTCGCTCTTGAAGAAGAGGTATTGCAACTCATAGAACAGTCGCAGGGAATCGCTGGTCTGGATCTTCCACCGGATATACGTTTAAAGCAAATGATGCAAATATATCTCAAGTTTATGCAAACAAATAATACGTTGTTTCTATGGTTGAGTGTGGAAGTACATGGCTTGAACGCCGAAAGCCAAAAACGGCTCCAAGAAAAACGCTATGCCTATCAGGATATAGTACGGTCAATAATTGAGGAAGGCATTTCCAAAAGCTTTTTCCGTAAAGTCAATGCACTGAACGCTGCACGCCTGCTAATCAATTCTATGCTCTCGATACTCTATACCTCCCGCCCGACTGGAAGTGCGGAAGAAATGTGGGACGAAGCAATAGAGATTTTTTGCAATGGTATAAAAATGTGAAGGAGGAAAGGATCATGTCTTTTGTTCTATCTCTCTCCAATCCGCATGCTACCCTCGAAAATGTTGGCGGAAAAGGAGCGTCATTGGCTAAAATGCTGGCCGCAGGGTTACCTGTGCCGGATGGTTTCCATGTGACAACAGAAGCATATCGGCGATTTGTCGATGAGAATAAGATTCAACCCCGGATTTTAGAAACACTCAGAGGAATTGATCCATCTGATTCAAATGCCCTTGAAAATATTTCAAAGCAAATCAGTAGTTTTTTTGCTGAAGGGAAAACGCCGCCTGAAATTACAGCCGCTATTGCAGAGGCTTATGCAGCTTTGAACAATATTCCGGTAGCGGTGCGTTCGTCGGCGACCGCTGAGGATCTGCCGGATGCTTCCTTTGCCGGACAGCAGGAAACCTATCTCAATATTCGCGGTACGGACCGGGTTTTGGAAGCAATCAAAAAATGCTGGGCATCTCTCTGGACAGCACGGGCAATTGCTTATCGCATTAAAAATAATATTGACCAAAACACCGTAGCCCTGGCGGTAGTCGTCCAAAAACTGGTCTTTGCCGATGCGGCCGGCATCATGTTTACGGCCAATCCCATCAATGGAAAACGCGGCGAGTTGCTTATAAATGCCGCCTGGGGCCTGGGAGAAGCTGTGGTTTCCAGCATAGTGACGCCGGATACCATAACTATAATGAAAGCTACAGGACGAGTACTTCAGCGGGATATTGCGGAAAAAAACCTGATGACCGTTCGAACAGATGAAGGAACCAGTGAAGTTCCCGTGCCTGGCTCCCTAAAGAGGAAAGCTGTCCTGTCCAAAGCACAGACGGAGGAATTAACCCGGCTGGGAGTGAAAATAGAGCAATTCTACCGGATGCCTATGGATGTTGAATGGGCATTGGAGAAGGGCAGATTTTTCATCGTACAGTCTCGCCCGATCACCGTTCTGCCGCTGGAATGGTCAGCTCCTGAACAAAAGGCGCTTTATACCCGCGGCAGTCTGGCAGAACATCTTCCAGCCCCCGTTACGCCCTTATTTGCCACGCTGGGACTCGAAATTGTTAACGCTGTAAGCTTCCGGCTGTTTGAACAATTCATGGGAGTCAAGGGTGCTCAGAGAGTTCTGCTTCCCGGGGGAATATACCAGACTATTAACGGTTATGTTTATCTTGGCAATCGCATGGATCTCAAAAACGTATTAAGCTTCATCATACTATCTGCCACGCAACTGGGATATGTGCTGCGAGGCAGCGTTGAACGCTGGCAATCAGCCCGCAGGGAATTTGCCGCCGTCGCGGAAGAATGGGAAAATAAAACGGTGGAAAACCTCACTCCTTTCCAACTGTTGGAAGGAATACGCACCGTTTTCGCCGCTGCTTGCAAATATTATACCGTAATTCAGACCACCCTGCCTGCTGCTGCAATGAGCGAATTGTTTTTTACTAAATTATACAACAGCTTAATTCGCCGTAAACAAGAACCCGAAGCGGCAAGATTCCTGCTTGGGTTTGATACGGTTGCGCTGCAGGCTGAGAAATCTTTATTCGATATCAGTGATTGGGTGGGAGGTAACCCATCTTTGGCAAACTATGTTTTAAAAACGTCGACCGGGGAAATGGAGAAGGATTTTGCAGGTGCAGCGCCTCCAAAGATGCTCCATAAAGACTTATGGGACCAATGGTGCCTGCGTTTGCAGCAGCATCTAAATAAGTTTGGCCGTACCACCTACGAGTTTGACTTTGCGAACCCCACTCCACAAGAAACTCCCGGCCTGATGTTTGATGCGATCAAGGCTTTCCTCTCAGAAAAAGCCGATAGTCCTTACCAGCGTCAACAACAAGCCGGCCAAAAGCGGGAACAGGCTGTGCAAGCAGTGCTTAAACGGGTTGGTTGGCCGCGCCGGGGCTGGTTTTTAAAACTATTGCGCTGGGCGCAAAATACCGGGCAGATGCGTGAGGACAGTATTTTCCACATGGGCATGGGGCACCCGCTGATGCGCCGTATGTTTGCGGAGCTAGGCCGTCGTTTTGTTGCCGGGAAAGCGATTGGAGACATAGAAGATATCTATTGGCTCGAAAAGTCTGAAGTGGAAGAATTGGTCGATGCCCTTACACGCGGTGTGCCGCTTCCCCATATGGCTGAGCGTATCCCTGGGCGAAAAAAGCAATGGCAGGATTTTCTGAAAGCTGTTCCCCCGGTTATGCTGCCTGAAAAAACTCGCTGGGCAAAACTGCTGCTTCATGGAGAGGAAGGCGAGAAAAAAGGCGGCGCAACGGTTCTCAAAGGCGTTGGCACCAGCGGCGGTGTCGTAACTGCGCCCGCCTGCGTTTTATATGGGCCGGGAGATTTCGGCAAACTCAAACACGGCGATGTACTGGTATCCGTAAC
>DNIT01000230.1:33709-41835 GCA_003489345.1 Pelotomaculum sp.
ACTGGTATCCGTAACAACAACCCCGGCCTGGACTCCGTTGTTTGCATCGGCTTCCGCAGTCGTTACCGATATCGGAGGACCTTTGAGCCACAGCAGCATTGTAGCTCGTGAGTACAATATCCCGGCAGTTATGGCGACCCGATCAGCCACCCGCTCCATCAAAACCGGACAAATGGTTACTGTAGACGGTAATAAAGGAACGGTAACAGTAAATGAACACCCGTAACCCTATCCGGATTTTAAGCTTTAATCTTCTGGTGGTTTCCCTTGGTTATGGATTGGTGCTGCCCATTATACCTTTCTACATTGAAAGCCTCGGTGCAGGCGGGCGTGAATTAGGGTGGCTGACGGCCGCCTATGCATTCATGCAGACAATCTGCGCGCCGTTCTGGGGGATACTGTCCGACCGGATCGGGCGCAAACCTGTTTTGTGCGTTGGAATGATGGGGTACGCCGTTACCCTGTTCATGTTCGGGCTGGCGACGGAATTTTGGGTATTATTTATTGCCCGTACTCTTTCAGGAATACTTTCTTCGGCCACTATGGCCGCTGCCATGGCCTTCATTGGCGATTCCGCCTCAGAAAAAGAACGAAGTGCCGGTATGGGGCAGCTGGGAGCGGCAATGGGTGTGGGCGTTATTATTGGCCCATTGGTTGGCGGTTTGCTTTCCGCCAATTCACTCTCGCTCCCTTTTTTTGTTGGCGCCGGGGTGGCTTTGATGGCATTCCTGCTCGCGATTTTCGTTTTGCCTGAATCTTATTTTCCACAGACTGCCGCCGACAAAAAGATTCGCCCTGCCTGGAATGTGCTGTACAAGACATTTATTGGCTCTACCGGTATTCTTCTTTTGCTCATTTTTATAATGAGTCTTGGGCAGACCGGTTTTCAGGGCATCATGGGACTGTATGCAATAGATAAATTCAGCTTTGATACCAAACAGGTCGGAGCACTGTGGATGGTCATGGGAGGAATTTTTATTCTCGGTCAAGGTGTATTGACAGGGACACTGAGCAAAAGGTTCGGTGAACCGCCTCTCATCTTAGCCGGGTTAGGTGGCAGTGCTCTCGGTTTTTTTGGAATGGCGCTTGCAGTTAACTATTTTACTACACTTCTGGCTTTGAGTATTTTTACCTTGTCGTTGGCGCTGGCCATACCGACATTAAACGCTTACCTTTCCTCTATGGCCGGGGAACACCAGGGTACAATCATGGGTCTTAACAGTGCTGCCAACAGTCTTGGTAAGGTATTAGGTCCACTCGGTGCCGGCTACCTCTATGAAATGAATATCGAATACCCTTATATCAGCGGAATAGGAGTCTCAATTTTAGGTTTGTTGGTTTGGGTTTGTGGGGTCAGGCTTGACAAATTGACAAACCAAAACAAAAAGGTTGAAAACTGTGAGTGATAAGGTGCCTATGAATGATTTGAGTTTATTGGTCATGTTTTATAGAAGGAATGAGCAAGAACCTGTTGAGGGTGTAGTTGATATACGAGTTTCAGCGCTTTCTAATTTAACTACAGATACAGAGATTGGGATCGGTGGTTCTTTGAAATTTATTGTGAACAACTATGACGAAGTCTTTGGTTACAAGCATCAAGGGATCAAGGAAAGTATTATAATATTTTCGTTACCGGAGTAAATAAAGTGGAATATGGATCTCCAGAAAAATACATTTTGTATTACCCCGAACTAAGTTTTGGCGTTAAAAACAACAAAATAACACAAATAACTTTATCCAACCAACAACGGCGTCCTTAAAAATAATAATTAACCGGGCCATAGATCAATATCGCCCGGTTATTTTGTGTTTTACGGAACGTAGCAGTGATGGGGAGCCCAACCCGGTCGTTCAATATATATTTAGTCTACGCTCCGGATAGGTATCTACTAAAGTATTACCTATAGCTTATTATTTTTTGGGGTATTTCGGTACAGTACCAGTGATAGGTAATTGGAGAGGGCGGTAAACAGCTTGAGAAAAAGTCTTGTAAAAGGTGTCGTTGTTCTTATCTTGTTTTATATAAATGAGATTATGAAGATTGAGGTTTATCTGTCACATTCTATACATGGGGTCCCCTTGTACACACCAAAAAGGCATTGCCTTGGATTTACCAGGGAGTGATATTCCCTATTGTTCCTCTGCATGGGTGTGTCCCAGCCGAATTGAATCATAATATTGTAATATTTTTAAAGAAATTTACACTTACACCATCCGTCCTAACTGTTTTTTGCATCATATTATATGAGGGGGGGGAAGATGAGTGATCAATAAAAGTGAACAATGCATCACACCTGAAATGGTGTCGCGTATTTGTTCAGGAGATATTTCTGCTTATGAAGAATTTGTTCGAGGCCAGTGGGCCACCGCCGTGCGCACCTGTTGGCTGGTTTTACGCAACGTATATGACGCGGAAGAAGCTGCACAAAACGCTTTCGTCAACTTATATAAGTTTCGGTGCCAGCTAAAAGATCCCGATAAGTTTCGCATATGGTTTTATCAGATTTTATTGAACGCGGCGCGCCAACAATGGCGCCGCCAGCCGAATACTTCAGCCGTGCCTTCCATAGAGGTATCAGAACCAGCGGATAAAATTGACCAGGCAGAAACCAGAATTGCTGTGCGAGAAGCCATGTGCAGCCTGGGTAAGCCGGAAAGGATCGCACTGGTTTTATGTTACTTTTGCGATTTAACCGACAGAGAAGCATCAATTGTGGCAGGTTGGCATCTTGGTACATATAAGTGGCGACTTGCCAAGGCCCGCCGTCAGATTGCCAAACGGCTGCAAGACGGACAAGCGTTAAAAGACGAGTATGATAAAGGAGTGAAGGAATCATGGATGAAATGATCAGACAAGAAATATACAAAGAGGCCGATCGTTGCCCGGTTCAATCCATTCCTTGGGAAAATATTCGTGATCGAATCTTTGACAACACGAGCTTTAATACATCTTTTCAGAAGAAGGCGGTAATCGGCAAAATCTGTTGCAGCTTTGCCGCCGTGGTTGCAATCGGCTGCCTTTTGGTCATGTCCGGTTTTATCTTCCCGGTTATAGCCAGGGCGCTGGAGCGGATTCCCGTCATCAATGCGGTGTTTAATTTTGTCGAAGACAGGGGAATTCAAAATGCAATGGATAAAGGGTTCGTTACCAAACCAAACTTGACGGCCACGGACAAAGATATTTCTGTCACCATTACAGGTGTGTTGTATGACGAGGGGAGGATCGATATTGGCTATACAGTCACGACTTCCAGACCTGACCTTAGTCCTGAAACTTTCCCCGGAGATTTGATCATTCCTTTAGGAGCCCCGGGAATGCCGGGAATGGAGTTTTTTGCCAATGGTAAGCCTATTCAGAATACTACGCAAGCGACGTGTGAAAAAGCGGATAACGGCCGGGTTGGATTGGTGGAAATCTACCCCAGTGATGATTTACCTGAAGCATTCAACCTGGAGGTGGCGATTTATCAAATCGGAAAGGAACAAGGAGAATGGCTGCTTGGGCCGATTCCTGTGTCGAGGAAAGACACAGATGCGGCCACCAGGACATTTTCACCAATGAAAAAAGAGACATTTGGAGAAACCTCTGTTATGGTAAAAGAAGTAAAGATTTCTCCGTTAAGCATGCTAATCGAATATGAATCAATTCGGCCACTTACAGAGGAATTTTATTTTAGTGCTGTAATGGACGATAAAGGAAATAATATCCCGCAATGCGCTTCGATAAGACTGAGCCACCAAATTAAAGGAGATACGAAAATTACGGTTGCCCGATTAGTATGTGAGGCACCCAAAAATATACCAGAATTTCTTGTTCTTGTTCCTCACACAGCCGGCAGCCAACAGCAAAACATAAAAATTCCACTAAAATAATGAGCATCCTTAAAGTATTGTGTTTAGATTTTATGAAGTTGTTTTCCTCTGCTGGACAAAAAAACCGTAGTGCCGAATCTTGGTAAAGCCGAGCGGCAAAACTCAAATTGAGCATAATGGAAAGCTAATTTCAAATTAGTCAAACAAAAAAACGGGTCGTGATAACCGTTGTCGGCTACCGCGCCCCGTTTCTTTTGCTTATTGGCTCTTGCGTTCATACTTCCAGTGTATAGGCGTTGGTATTTCAAATTATCTGGATGAATAGAAGAATAGGCTTTTCCCATGTCTTAGCATGATTTATCGTCGGCCACCAATCAATATTTGAAATAAAGGCTTAGAACTTTGCTGTCCTGCCCGGTATGTACCACAAAGATATGTTAATACCTCTGCCGGTGTGGGGAACAAAGAATAAGGAATAATTGTTTTTTAATGATAGACTACTCTACTGATGGTTTAGTTTTTATCATTCAACCAAGAGCCGATTGTTTATTAGGATTGAAAAAGGGTATTATCAGAACACAGACAAGGCAGGGAGTTGGCAATTGAATGATTAATGAGGGTTTTTCAAAGATGGCTCAATTTATTTCAGAATTGAGAAAAGAAAAAAAACTAACCCAAAAAGAATTAGCGGAACAATTGGGGGTTACAGATAAAGCAGTATCAAAATGGGAACGCGGGTTAAGTTGCCCCGACATCTCGCTATTGTCAAAACTCTCTCATGTTTTAGGGGTAACAATAAGTGAATTGTTAAACGGTAAAAAAGCGGAGCCATCTGCTCCGGATGTAGATGCTATCGTTGAAGCAACACTTCAATATGCTGATACCGCGACAAAGAGTGTAATCGCTAAAAACGCAGGATGGAAATATGTAGCCATAGTGTCTGTAGTCTTTCTATTGAGCGTCCTTATTTTAATTGCCTGCATTTCGGCTATTGATGGAGGCTTGGCATGGCATCTTCTACCTTTAAGGACAACAGTGTTTATTTGGCTGGCCGTGATGTTAGGAGTATTTGTTATGGGAAAAAGTAAGATAGCTTCTTTATTGCTCTGTGGATTTTTTATTTATATAATAACATTTTATTATTCTTCTTTGAATCTAGCTACGACAAGAGATATTAGCGTCTATGGGGTATTTAATGGATTTCAAAATGCCTACCTTCCTCACTACACGATCGTTTTAGTCATGTTTATCGTTTCTATCGCAGTGGTGGTGATTTCATTCTGGATTCAAAACAAAAAGATCTCTGATGATAAGGTTTTTCTTTTTGTAGCAGTAAATATAACCATTATGATATTATCCGAACTTACCTTGCAGTCAATGGTGGATTATGTTGATATCAACGGTCTGGGCATAAATCCAAAATTTACAATTCTTTCAATACTAACGTTCTTGATGAATTGCGTTTCGCTGGCCATGTTGGCAAAACGTCACAGAAGACAGATTGCAGAGTTGTCGAAGGCAGGTAAAGATTAACCTTGATGCACCTAACTATTTAAATAGATAAATAGAGCCATATCATCCGATAAGAGGGAGAAGAAGACGGGAGCGCGACGGCCATGAACGGCCATTACGCTCCTTTTTTTATGAGGCAAATGCGCCCCTTCGGCATCTAGAGGAAATCACCGTCCAAACCAAGCTGCTCTGCTTCCGGCAAGGAGCAGCCTGTGCATCAGAGAGGAAATGGAAGGATACAAACGGATTGTTTTGGCGCATACCGACCGCGCTTTTAATTATTCCGCTTTTTCCTTAATAATTCTTCAACAGAAATATCCAATGCTTTAGCAATAGCTACGATCTCATAATCCTGGACAAGACGGTATTGTCCTTCAAGGCGAGAAAGACTCGTCGCGCTGATATCCAAGCCCATAGTTTGCAGTTTCGCGAGAAAATCCTTCTGCTTTATATTCTTTGCCTTCCGCAGGGCAACAACCTTGGCTCCGATTATGTTTTTGTTGCCGGGCGGGCTCTTTCGTGGTTTCATACTTCGCACCTCACTGATCTTCTCATCAATTTTATGTGAGGGTACGATAGTTTTAATGCGAAATCCGCAGTAAAATAAAAAATAAATCGATATTCGCAGTAAAATTAACAGGATTCAACATAAGATGACGTTCCACGGGACGCAGGCACAGCAAACTGCATTATGGGTGATGAATACACTCCATTCTTATCCAGCTTAAAATTACACAAAGGAGATTTAAGCATGAAAAAGGCGTCTCTCAATGAAAAGCTGGAAAAAGAGAAGGAAAAACTTAACAGGCTCGCGGATAAAGCCTTGAAAAACGGTATCCCCTTCATCCAGGATGAGGCATTTATGGCGCAGAACCGCAAGGTTGACGCCTTGGTAGTCAAGCTAATTAAGGAGAAAAAACGGCACAAGAAAAACCGGTAGAAACAATAAGGCAACCGATTAACCGGCGCTTCATTAAAAAGGCGCTATTTTTTGAGGAGTTGATTATATACAAATGACATAAATATTTTTGTAGCTTTTCGCTCCCTTGCGAGGTTTTAATAGTTAGGAGGAAAGGTCCCAAGGGAGGTCCCGCCGGATGGGAAAGGAACAGGTGGTTTCCCGCAAGCTGTTCAAGGGCAGGTGCTTTATGCAAGGCCGGAGAGTGCATTAGATTAGGACAAAAAAATATTTTCAAAGACTACTAAAATAGTCTTGACAGGTGCAGACTATCGCGGTAGTATTTAATTGTGGAGAAACTATTGCAATAGTCCGAAAAGGAGATGCGCGCATGGGAATAAAACTTTTCGATTCCGAACTAAAGGTGATGGATGTCTTATGGAAGGAGGGTGATTTGACCGCCAAACGTCTTACTGAAATCCTCAAAGAGCAGGTGGGATGGAATAAAAACACTACCTACACTGTGATTAAAAAATGTATCGTCAAGGGGGCCATAGAGCGACTGGAACCCAATTTCTTGTGCCGGGCTGTCATCTCAAAAGAACAGGTGCAGGAACAGGAAACCACGGAACTGATCAACAAGGTATTTGACGGCTCTGCCGATTTGCTTTTCGCTTCTCTTTTGAGCAGGAAAACTCTGTCTGTGGAAGAAATCGCAAGGCTGAAGCAGCTTGTCAATAATTTGAAATGAGGCGGCGAATATGGATATTTGGCAAATGAGTCTTTTGGGGGCTGTCCTCATTAGCGCCGTTGTTATCGTCCGAGCGCTTACCCTGCACAAACTGCCGAAAAAGACGTTTCTTATTCTGTGGGGCGTTGTGATTTGCCGCTTGCTCATTCCCTTTTCCATTCCGTCGCGTTTCAGCTTTTACACGGGTATCGACATGTTGAAACGGGCAGTTACGGAAACGACGGTTTTCACCGCTCCTGTAAAAACGACGGGTATCCCCAATATAGGCGCTGTTCCCAATCTGGAGCATACCATTGGGATTGGCGCGTCAGTCGTATCCGTTGCGCCCGTTACGATCATTTGGCTGGCTGGCATGTGCGCCTGTGCCTTATTTTTCATCGTGACCTATATCAAATGCCGCAGGGAATTTCAAACCGCCCTGCCAGTCACAAATAGCTTTGCAGCCTTTTGGCTGCGGGAACATCCGATGGGGCGGTCTGTCCAAATAAGACAATCCGATAAAATCAAAGCGCCGCTGACGTATGGGATCTTCCGACCCGTGGTGTTGCTGCCCAAAACAACAGACTGGACAGACGAAACAAAGCTGCGTTATATCCTTACCCATGAATTTGTGCATATCAGGCGGTTTGACGCGCTGACCAAGCTATTGCTGGCGTCCGCTTTATGCATCCACTGGTTTAACCCTCTGGTGTGGGTGATGTATGTGCTGGCAAACCGTGACCTTGAGCTGTCCTGCGACGAAACAGTGGTGCAGACCTTCGGGGAAACCACGAAATCAGCTTACGCTATGACGCTCATCGGCCTGGAGGAAAGGAAGAACAGACTAACCCCCTTATGCAACAATTTCAGCCAAAACGCTATTGAAGAAAGGATTGTGTCGATTATGAAAATGAAAAAAACTTCCCTGATCGGAATGATACTGGCCCTTGCTTTGGTTATTGGCGTACCCGCTGTATTTGCTACCTCTGCCAATACGGCAGGACAAGCGGATGACCAGGAACCTTCCGTTCGTCGGCTTGTGTTCCTTAGAGGTGCTAATATAGATACCCAAACCGTCATGGCCATGACTGGTCATCCCGCAATGTCAATGTTTGATCAGGCAACTGGGAAAGACAGGATCAGTTGGGATGAAGGAAAAACTTGGATGACCGT
>DNIT01000178.1:0-4962 GCA_003489345.1 Pelotomaculum sp.
TTTGCATGTCCTCCTGGTGGGATAAAATCCCATTTAAGGTTTCGGCCAGCGCCTTCGGATTGTTGAAGGGTACCAGATGGCCCCGGTTTTCGGCAAGAACCTCCTTGGCATAATGGTAGGGAGTTGAAACCACGACCTTACCCAACGCCACAGCGTAGGCCAGCGTCCCGCTCGTAATCTGCTCCTGGGAAAGATAGGGGGTTACGTACACATCGGAGGCGCTGATGTAGTTATAAAGCTCTTCGTAGGTCACAAATCTATCGACAAACAGCACATTGTTTTCCAGTTTGTTTTCACGAACCAGCTTCTGAAGGCTTTCACGATACCTTTCCCCGTGTATCTTAGCCACTTCCGGATGGGTTTTGCCAAGTATAATATAGAGTACGTCAGGGTGGTCGCGGACAATTTCGGGCATGGCTTCCAGGACTTGCTCGAGCCCCTTGCCGGGACTCAACAGGCCAAAGGACAGAAGCACGAAACGGCCGGAAAGGCCCAGTTCTTTTTTAAAATACGCCGTCTCGACAAAAGGAAGGTCGGGCACGCCGTGCGGCAGCATCACAATTTTTTCCGGAGGCACATAGTAAACTTCCCGGAGGATTTCAACGGCCTTATTGCTCATCACGACTACCCGCCGGGAATGTTGAACAACCTCCAGCAGTGAGGTGTAATAACCCAGGGAGGGTTGTTGCAGTACCGTATGGATGGTCGTTACGACAGGTTTTTTCAGCTTCTCCAGCAGACGTACAATATGCCGGCCCTCCGGACCGCCAAAGAGGCCAAATTCGTGCTGCAGGTTGACCACCTGCAGGTCGCTTGCATTGATGTGCCCGGCGGCTGCGGAATAAGCGGAAAGCTTGTTTTTATCAAAGGAAAAATCAACTTCCGGGGGATAGTCCGCCTGGAGGAGATAGCCGTTTACCGCCACAACTTTTCCCGCTGCAGCATACAGGTTGTGGTAGGAAGTGAATAAATTGTGCGTAAAAGTAGCAATCCCACATTCTTTGGGTGGATACGAACTAATAAAACACGGATTAATTTCTTTTATATGCACGATGATTCACCTCTTCCTGTTTAAATATTCTATATCTTTTTCATATGAATACAGTCGCAGTCCGGAGCATCCACTCACCGGCCGCGCCCGGAATCCGTGACGGGCAACGCAAGTCGTCTAAAACCACGCCCGGCCGGTAAACCCCGTCCCGGCGCATGCAAGATTTAAATATCTACTATAAGTAATTCTCCTGAACACAGGAAATACCTCCTGTTTTTATGGTACAATTGTTATTATGATAAAACCATATCCTCTTATGTTCAGCCCTGTATGCAAAGAAAGAGTATGGGGCGGTTCAAGCTTAGATAAGATGGTAAATTGTAAAAATCCAGGCCAAGGGCCTATTGGGGAAGCCTGGATTGTATCCGATCATCCCGAAGGGAAAACCCGGATCATGAATGGTGCATTTTCGGGCAGGTTTCTGAGTGAAATCAAACAGACACACCAGACATGGTTTTCCCCATTTCCCATGGCAAAGTTTCCGCTCTTAGTCAAGCTGTTGGACGCGGCGGATGATTTGTCCGTGCAGGTCCATCCTGATGACGCATACGCAATAACCCACGAGCATGACGGCAGCGGCAAAACAGAATGCTGGTATATAATTGATGCCAAACCCGGCTCGGAAATCATACTCGGTCATACTGCAAAAGACAGGAGCGAATTTATCGAACTGGCCCAAGCGCAAAGATGGAATGACTTATTGGTTAGAGTTCCGGTAAAAGCGGGAGATTTTTTCTTCATTCCCAGTGGCTCTATACACGCCCTGGGAAAAGGGATATTGTTGCTTGAAGTGCAGCAAAACTCAGATACAACTTATCGTATTTATGATTATGACCGAGCCGGTCTTGACGGGCGTAAAAGAGCGTTGCATATTGAAAAAGCTTTTGACGTTATTGATTTCACTCAAAGTAATGATCATCCTAAGCCTCGCATCGTTTACGAAGATACCATTGAGAGAACAGTATTCATATCATGCGAGTACTTTACTGTTGAAAAATGGACGATCAACAGCATGCACATATTTGCTCCGTTAGAAGTGTTTTTGCTGATCTATATAGTCAGCGGAAACGGACATCTACTGTATGAAGATGGATTGCTCCACTTAAGCAAAGGTCTTAGCATCATGATTCCGGCAAACATGGGCAAATACAGAATTGAGGGCAGTATTGAAGCAATCGCATGCCACATCTAGAGAAACAATCATGCGTATGATTACCTGCATCGGCAGGAGGAGGGAATTACCGTGCCTTTCGCAGTTATCATGGCCGGGGGCAGGGGAGAGAGGTTTTGGCCGCGAAGCAGAATGGCCAGACCGAAGCAATTTTTGAGCCTCCTCGGCAAAAAGACCATGCTGCAGTTGACCGTGGAAAGGATAGCCGGTCTGGTCGGCATATGGAACACATATATCGTGGCCGGAGCAGAATTTAAAGACCTTATTCTGCAGCAGATCCGGCAACTGCCTGAAGAAAACATTATTATCGAACCTTACGGCCGCGACACAGCCGCCGCCATAGGGCTGGCAGCTATGGTTTTGGGGCAAAAAAATCCCCGTGAGGTCATGGTCGTCCTGCCGGCCGACCACTATGTCGGCAATATGCGAAGTTTTCATGAAACCCTGAGAAGCGCCATTGCTACCGCCGGCCGGGGCGAGCAAATCGTCACCCTGGGCATCACCCCCCACAGCCCTGAAACCGGGTACGGCTACATTCACCGCGGCGAGCTGTTTGACACCATCGCCGGAATACCGGCCTACCACGCCGCCCGCTTCCTGGAAAAACCGGACTACGCCCGCGCCCTGGAGTTCCTCGCCAGTGGGAATTACTTATGGAACAGCGGCATGTTCATTTGGCGAACCGATGTCATCCGCGCACTGATAGGAAAACATCTCCCCGTCCTGGCGGAGGGACTTGTGGAAATGGAAGAGAGTTTGGGCACCGACCTGTACCCCCAAAAGGCTGCGGAAGTCTACGCCAAACTGCAGAAAATCTCAATAGATTTTGGCGTCATGGAGCAAGCCGATAACGTTTTGGTCATCCCCTGCGATTTCGAATGGGATGACATTGGGTGCTGGACCGCCCTGGAACGATATATTGAAAAAGACGAACGCGGTAACGTCCTGCAAGGCCGGGGGGTCTTGCTGGATACGACCAACACTTATGTTGTCTCCCCTGACAAAACCGTGGCGCTGGTCGGAGTCAAGGACCTAATCGTGGTGAACACCCGGGACAGTATGCTGATCTGCCACAAGAGCCAGGCCCAGGAGATCAAAAAGGCGGTACGCGCCTTGCAAGATGAAGGATTTGACGACGTGCTCTAATCAATAAACCAACAAAGGAGGTCAACCATGCCATTTATAAACCCGCAAATTTTTCGCCAGTATGATATCCGCGGCGTCGCGGCCCGGGACTTGACCGACGAAACCATAGAACTGCTGGGCAAAGCCTTTGGTACTTACGTCAAGGATTCCGGCTCAAGCAAAGTTATTATCGGCAGAGACAACCGGCTCAGCTCGGCTCGGCTGCGGGACGCCATGACCGGAGGACTGACGGCGGCGGGTTGTGATGTTGTCGATATCGGCCTGGTCGTCACGCCTTTGCTTTATTACGCCCGGGTTCACTACGGCATAGACGGCGGCGTGATGATTACCGGCAGCCACAATCCGCCGGATGAAAACGGCTTCAAACTCGCGCTGGGGAACGGGACCATTTACGGTGATGAAATTCAAAAGCTCAAGCACATGATGACGGCCGGGAGCTTTTCTTCAGGCCGGGGCCGGCTTGAAGAACTGGACGCAGTTCCCCCTTATCTGGCCCTGCTCAAAGACAAAATCCGGCTCGGCCCGCGCAAGTTAAAAGTTGCGATGGACTGCGGCAACGGTACGGCCTCGCTGTTTGCCAGGCAAATCCTGGAGGCATGGGGCTGTGAAGTGATACCGCTGTACTGCGATTCGGACGGCTCTTTCCCCAACCACCAGCCGGACCCGGTCAAAACGGCCAACCTAGCGGAGCTAAGAAAAGCCGTTATGGATACGGGCGCTGACTTGGGCCTGGCCTTTGACGGCGATGCGGACAGGATCGGTGTGGTTGACGAGTCGGGCGGCATCATCTGGGGAGACATGCTGATGTGCCTGTACTGGCGGGAGATCATGGCCAGACACCCGGGGGCGCAGGCAATCATTGAGGTCAAATGCTCCCAGGCGCTGGTGGACGAAGTCGTCCGGCTGGGAGGCAGGCCGTTCTTCTATAAGACGGGCCACTCCCTGATCAAGGCCAAGATGAAGGAAATCGGCGCCGTATTCACCGGAGAAATGTCGGGACACATGTTCTTTGCCGATGAATACTACGGCTTTGACGACGCCTTCTATGCCGCCGGCCGGCTATTGCGGATTCTGTCAAACAGCCGGGAGCCCCTCTCGAACATGATCGCCCAAATACCCAAATATTACTCCACTGCTGAAACCAGGGTCCCTTGTCCCGACCAGGATAAGTTCAAAGTGGTCAATGGATTGGTGGAGCGGTTCAAGCGAGATCATGAAGTTATCGACGTAGACGGGGTCCGCGTACTCTTCGGCGACGGTTGGGGTCTAGTCCGGGCGTCCAATACCCAACCTGTTCTGGTAGCCCGCTGTGAAGCGAAAACCACGGAAGGACTCACCAGGATCTGCCACACTATGCAGGAAGCCCTGGCCGGCTTCCCCGAGGTGGAAGCGTTTGAGTGGTCGTATTAGGAACCAAAGTTCTGCCCGCTAAAGTAGGCGGGTTAAAGCATAATTGCTTTTTGTGTTTTAGAAAGAGATCAAAAATCGACAGCGAGAAGTTTCAAGAACTGCTACTACAACAATTACAAACGCTTGCCAACGGGCAAAAAGAAATCAGGGTAGGTAGTACGGAAAATTTTTTGTGTTATTTTGT
>DNIT01000178.1:5221-5459 GCA_003489345.1 Pelotomaculum sp.
ACTTCAAAAGGACGTAACCGCTATCAAAAGTGAGCTTGGCTTTGTATGGGAGGATATAAAGAAGCTAGATTCACGGCTTTCTGCTCAGGGAGAGGAATTGGTTATTCTAAAGCAGCTTAAATAACTTATTCTATAAACTAGGCGAGGCGAGGAAATGGCCAGCAAAAATATCCAATTAGCCAAAATCGTGCGGGTTGTCTTTGAGAAAGAAACCATGTCTCTTGGCGGGAATCGCTTC
>DNIT01000202.1:0-254 GCA_003489345.1 Pelotomaculum sp.
GATACTGCTCAACAGAAGCATTTATTGCGACGCGTTTTTAAAAACATTCAGGCAGCGCTAGAGAGCCTGCAGCAAGGCAACAAGTTGTAAAGTGGGGCAGAGGGATTTGCGCTCTTCTCTACTGTTATGCTTTATCTTATACCATGTTTGCCGATGTAAGCGACCAGGTCGACTATCCGGCACGAGTAACCCCACTCATTATCATACCAGGCAATCACCTTGGCCAGTTTGCCGTCGGTGACCATAGTAGATAG
>DNIT01000202.1:412-840 GCA_003489345.1 Pelotomaculum sp.
CCGTCTACTATGGAGGAGTTAGGATTGCCGTTATAGTCCCTGGAGACCAGGGGCAGGTCACTGTAGGACAGGATGCCCTTTAGTTCCCCTTCAGCGGCTGCCTTCAGGGCGCCGTTGATAGCTTCCACCGAAGCCTCCCGCTCCAACTCCGCTACCAGGTCTACCACTGAGACATTGGGTGTGGGTACTCGCATCGATAGGCCGTTTAACCTGCCTTTAAGCTCCGGTATAACCAGTGCCACCGCTTTCGCGGCGCCGGTGGTGGTAGGGATTATCGACATGGCCGCCGCCCTTGCCCTGCGCAGGTCTTTGTGAGGCAAGTCGAGGATTTGCTGGTCGTTGGTATAAGAGTGAATGGTTGTCATCAGACCTCGTACGATGCCAAACTCCCGGTGTAATACTTTAGCGACCGGCGCCAGGCCATTGGT
>DNIT01000202.1:996-23361 GCA_003489345.1 Pelotomaculum sp.
ACGATGGTGATGTCCTCATTTTTTGCCGGGGCGCTGATTACGACCTTCCTAGCCTTGCCGTTCAGGTGTTTGGATGCGGTTTCCCGGCTGGTAAAACGCCCGCTTGATTCTACAACAACTTCCACCCCGTAGTCCCCCCAGGGGATGGTACCCGGGTCCGGGAGAGCGAAGGCTTTGATGTCCTTCCCATTTACCCTGAATTCCCTTTCCTCATTGGCATAGATATCGGCGTCAAGAATCCCGTGCACGGAATCATACTGCAGCAAGTGCGCCAGTGTACAAGCATTGGTCAGGTCGTTAACCGCTACAATGTCAATATCGTCCCTTTGCATGGCAGCACGGAATACATTTCTGCCAATTCGCCCGAAGCCGTTGATACCAACTTTAACTGCCATTTTATGGTCCCCCTTATGGTTTCTGTTTCATGTCATAGTATTGTCTTCACCCTTAGATTACCCACAGGTATTGCGTAATACTCATATAAGGCAAGCCCGGCCGTACTAAAAAAATATGCAGAATATGGAGCAATGCCCCTGTAAAAGTGTAGGTGTGAATACATTCGCCTAAATGTTTGATTAGCCGCACGGTTTTGCGCTGGTGCGCCGTGTGTGTGACTGAAATTACAGCCATATTAAAGAAAGCCTTATTTTATGCCTGCGCCGCGATAGCGGCATAGAGACAGACTATGAGAATAAAGAGCCACCTACAAATGAAGTCACCCTAAAAAACAAAAAACCGTTTCTTCAAGCAGAAGCGGCCAATGGCTTACGACCCGAAAGGAATGCAGTATATACGCACGACTCATTTCACAGTCCAATAAGCAGCGGCACCAGCAGCGGGACCATGGCCGACAAGGTGGTGCCGTTAACCAGGGCGATTACAGCTGTATCAGCGTCGGTTGTCCTGGCAATCAAGGGCAGGGTTGTATCCATGGTAGTAGCGCCGCCGGGAGCTATAGCCGCCAGGTTGCCGATTCTGGCAGCCACGATAGGGATAATTACAAAGGATATCAATTCCCGCATGATATTGGTCAAAAAAGCCAGCGCGCCGGTTTCGACACTGTAGATTTTTGATAAAATAACGCCGGACAGGCTGTACCAGCCAAAACCGGCCCCCACAGCGGAGGCTTCTTTGATTGGCATACCAAGAAAAAAACCAGCAGCAACGGCTCCGCCCAGGCTGCCAACTGCCACCAGGAGGGGCACCAGCATAATGCGCCACCCCATGCAACGGAGGCGCAGCCAGGCTTCCTTCTGGCTGCCCAATTCAATGCCAATGCCTACCAGCATAAAGCAGAGCGCACCAGTGGTAAGGGCTTCCAGGTGGGCAGTCAGGTAGGGAGGGAGCGCCGCACCCAATAGGCCACCTAAAACTATACATATAAGGACTAGTATGGTCAACGTTTTCCACCTGTCCCCTCAGCGCCTTCTTGGGGCGCTCGACCCAGGTTTTTTTGAATAAACTTGCTGGCCAGATGGACCAGCAGGACGCTCCCGGTAATGCTGAAGGCTGAAATAATAAGGGCTTCCTTACCCATTTTACCTATTCCGGACAATACCTCTTTATTAGAGCCCAATTGAGCTCCCATCACCATAAGTAAAAAAAATAGACCAATCAGGGTTATAAAATTAGCTCTTTTAATTTTTTCCGGAGAATTACGCCAAGCGAGGCCGATTATGGTTCCAAAGGCAAGCGATAGCAGAATTGTGGTCATCAAACAGGCTCCTTTGTAAATGCTATAAGCGGGTAAGTATACGAAGGTATATCTAGGCAAAAGAAGCGAAAAACAGCTAACTGCAAACCCCATAACCGGGCAAACCCGGTTCGCAAGGTGTTTTAGAGCAACAGGGCTTACGGCAGCCGGCAAATAATAGTCAACCAGATCAAGGCGCTGGCCGGTATAAAGCGTAGAAACAGCATAGCGGGGGTTGAGACCCCGCTGTTGTATACAATCTTTGGCAAGAATCGCTGTTAGTGCTGACAGGGCCACAAGCAAAGACCCAAGCTCAATTTTTTTTGATCAAAATATTTCTTCCTACAGTATTTTACTCAAGAAGGACCTGGTCCGTTCATTACGAGGGTTGCCAAATATTTGTTCGGGTGTGCCTTCCTCAACAATCTTTCCCTCATCCATGAAGAGTACGCGATCACCGACTTCACGGGCAAAACCCATTTCGTGCGTTACCACAACCATGGTCATACCTTCACGGGCCAGGTTCTTCATTACAGCCAGTACCTCGCCGACCATTTCGGGATCCAGCGCGGAAGTGGGCTCGTCAAATAACATCACCTTAGGCTTCATGGCCAGCGCTCTGGCGATAGCCACCCGCTGGAGCTGTCCGCCGGATAGTTGATCGGGGTAAACGTCAGCCTTGTCTCTCAAGCCAACCTTGGCAAGCAAGCTGTGCCCGATTTCATTGGCTTCACTCCTGGACAGCCGCTTGACCTGGACAGGTGCCAGGGTTATATTTTCCAGAGCTGTTTTATGTGGAAACAGATTGAAGCGCTGGAAAACCATGCCCATTTCCTGCCTGAGAATATTAATATTGGTTTCCTTGGCCGTAATTGATGTTCCTTCAATAAAAATTTCTCCCGAGGTCGGTTCCTCCAGCAAATTCAGGCACCGCAGGAAGGTGCTTTTGCCTGAGCCGCTCGGTCCTATGACCACAACGACTTCCTGTTCCGACACATGACAGTCTATGCCTCTTAAAACTTCCAGTTTATCAAAATACTTGTGCAGGTTTTTAACGACGATCATCGCCAGCTTTAAGCCTCCTTTCCATATAGTCAACCAGGCGCGAGATGGCGAAAGTCATGATCAGGTATATAAACGCCACTGTAAGCCAGATATGAAAGGGCTTATAGGTCTGGGCAATAATTAACTGACCTTTGCGTGCCATTTCTTCAAACCCAATTACGGAAAGGAGAGAAGTGTCTTTCAACATGGCGATAAACTCATTGCCCAGGGGCGGGATAATCCTTTTAAAAGCCTGCGGCAGAATGACAAAACGCATGGCCTGCACGTGGGTCATACCCAGAGAGCGGGCCGCCTCCATCTGGCCGCGCTCGATGGACTGGACCCCGGCCCGGAAGATTTCGGCAATGTAGGCGCCGCTGTTTAAGCTGGTAGATATAATCGCGGCGACAAAAGGGTTAATATGAGTGCTCTCCCAGATCTGGGCGATATGAAAAGTGTCCATCATAAAGGTCTGGAATGACCCGAGAAGCTGGGGCAGTCCGAAATAAACCATGAAAATTTGCACCAGGAGCGGGGTTCCCCGTAAAAAATCAATGTAGCAAGTGGCCAACAGGCGGACGACGCGCTTTTTGGAAAGGCGTGCCAGGCCGGCAAAAAGGCCGAGAATAAAGCCTAAAGATATAGCGATTAAGGTGATTTCCAGGGTGCGCAGAGCACCTTCCAGAATGATTGGGAGCGAATTCCAGATTAATTCCAAGGGTAGTTCCACCTTTCAAACCGCCTGACAGGAAATATGCGTAACACTATCGGTGCTACGCATATTTCCTTGACGAAAAGAATTTGATTTTGAAGCTACTGGAGTAATTCCTGGGGCGGCTCCTCACCGAACCACTTCATGTAGAGTTCCTTGTATTTGCCGTTATTTTTGAGTTCTTTCAGACCGTGGTTAATCTTGTTGAGGAGGTCTGTTTTACCCTTGGGTAAGGCAATTCCGTAATCCTCAGAACTCAGGCGTTCACCCACCATTTTAACATCGGAGTTGCCCTGCTTAATGAAATACTGCGTGACCGGGTAATCGTTGATCACCGCGGTAACTCCGCCGTTTTTAAGTTCCATAAAGGTTTGGTCGGAGTTGGTAAAAGAGCGTACCGTGGCCCCGGCTACTTTCTTTGCTTCAGCTTCGCCGGTGGTGCCGCTTTGCACCGCGATGCTCTTGCCTGTTAGGTCGTCAATACTCTTAACAGTATCGTTTTTGGCCTGGACCGCTACAATGAGGCCTGATTTGTAATAGGGCTCGGAAAAATCAATGGATTCCTTGCGCTTTTCGGTGATTGACATGGAAGAGATAGCGACATCGATCTGGTTGGCCACAAGGCCGGCAATCAGCCCGTCAAAGGGCATGCTGCGAAATTCTACCTCAAGATTTTCAACTGCGGCGATTTCGTTAATAAGGTCCACATCAAAACCGACATAGTTACCTTTTTCGTCTGCAAATTCGAGAGGAGCAAAGGTAGTGTCCGAACCGACGATGATCTTTTGCTTAGCAGCCGGTTGTTGGGTTGAGGTGTCCTTCTGTTCGTTGTCCTTCGAGCCGCCGCAGCCAGTTGCCAGAGCGGCGAGCATGAGCACGGCAACCGCCAGGACCAGCCATTTTAATGATTTCAAAAACCATACCTCCTTCTCTTTACCCAAAAATCTCTTTACACAAAAATGTTACGGAAACCTCTTATCCGGCACCTCCTTCGGCAATATCCAAAAAATTTCACTTTTATTTTTTCGCCTTTCAACATAAAACTCCTTCTATGCACACAATTTAACACGCCAAATTTACATACAAAAAAGAATGACCAAAATGAACATATTGAAATCAGATACCAGCTTTTATTGACACAATGCAATTGCGGTGTTATGAATTGAAAGCAGGATGGATCAAGAGGAATAATATATAATAATGAAGAAGCAGTTTAAGGCAGACTTGGCGCTGCTGCTCGTGGCCCTGGTCTGGGGCGTCAGTTTCACAGTTATTAAAGACGCGCTGGCCGGTATTGGCCCGTACTATTTTAATGTATTACGCTTTTCTACAGCCTTTGTTTTTCTGGCGGCGATCTTCTGGAAGCGCTTCAGGATGGTCGACCGTAAGACCCTGTCGGCAGGCCTTTTGATTGGATTGGTTCTTTTTGCCGGTTACACCTTTCAGACGGTGGGTCTTAAATATACCAGCGCTTCCAAGGCTGGTTTTATCACCGGGATGACAGTAGTTCTGGTACCGTTGGTGTCCGCCGGCTTAACACGCCGCTTGCCCGGTGTGATTCCCCTGGCCGGCGTTGCCAGCGCCGCTATCGGTCTGGCCGGGCTGTCTCTGGATCATAGTTTGCGTATAGGCTATGGCGACGGGCTGGTTTTTTTATGCGCTGTATCCTATGCCCTGCATATTATCCTGGTGGGACACTACGCTCCAAAGCATGACCCGGTTGCCCTGACCATCATTCAGGTTGGTGTGGTGGCGGCGGCCAGCTTGGGGTGCGCGGCTTTCCTGGAGGAAATGCCGGCTTCATTTTCCGGGGAGGTATGGGTTGCCTTGCTTGTTACAGCCTTGCCTGCTACTGCGTTTGCTTTCCTGATCCAGAACAGTGTGCAGCGTTTTACCTCTCCCACCCATACGGCCATTATCTTTACCATGGAGCCGGTTTTTGCGGCAGCTTGCGCCTGGCTACTGGGCGGTGAGATCCTTACTCTTCGGCAGTGGGCTGGAAGCTTGTTAATCCTGATCGGTATGCTGGTGACAGAGCTTAAAGGCGCTCCCGGGGAGCCGGGCCGGCTTCCCAGAACCACAAAAAGTGAAGTCGTTCCATAAGCCTATGAAGCCTAAGAAACAAGAATATTTACCGGCCGGGCATCAGGAATGACAGGAGTCCCGCATGCCGCTCGGCGGCACCGGCAGCGAGTCAACGCCTGGCTATGCGGGTTCGTTTGAAACCGTACCCCGGCGCGTTGGGGTCGAACTTGTTGGAGCCAATGAGTCATGTGCGAATAGAATTTGCACATGACCCAAGGGAATACAGTATGGATAAGGTTTAGTATAAATGTTACTTAACTAATGTGCAGGCCCGACAGTGAAAGCTGTGGCGTCAACTCTTCGATTCCCCCATACGCAAGAAGTTTATCGCTGTTTGTCGATCAAGCGCAGCCTGCCGCCAAATTGCTGCCAGCTTTGAACTCATAATTCGCAAAACCAATGCCCTAATTAAAGAGTTTTGGTTTTATCAGTATGTCCTCTTGGGTAAAATAGTGTAACATAAATCTTGAAAAAAAGAGATGATTGTTTTTTTTGAGGCTAATATTACATACATTATATAAAATATGAACTAAATAAGGATAACTATTGAAATATTTTTCTGACACTGTATACTTTATTCAATATCCAAAAAGCGCTAGAGGTGATTTGAGCAAATGCACTACCCCCTTAAAAAGCAGTTTGAGGAGAACATGATGACAAGCTCGTATCCGAGAAGCCTGCGAGATTCTTTTAAAGTGCACGCACCCTTTAACCAGCAGGTTCAGGCAGCCCGGATGATTGTAGACCCGTTGTTGTGGGAACTGAGAGAGATGGCCGGCCGGGATGAGAAAATAACCTGTTACGGCAGTGCCAGTTTTATCTCCAAGGTGAGGAACCGCAGCGCCAAAAACACATTTATTTTGGATGGTAAATATCTTGGTATCGACCAGCACGGGATCCCGCTTGCCAGGGAAAAAGACCTGGCTTCCAAGGTTTTGGAATATTTAAAAACACAAGAGGTTATCAGCCTGGAACGCCAGATGGGACGTCACCCCAACTTCAATCTCAATTGCCGCCTTTACATTACCAAAAAATATGCCCGTATCCCTTATATGTGGCGCAATATGCTGTTCGAGCCCAATCCGGTCAAGTCGGAGCCTGATCTCACCACAATTTTTGTTCCGGAGTGGCCGGAACGGGTTATTTTTGTACACCCGGAGGCAGGGGTTACCTTTATCCTCGGTACCGACTACATGGGAGAGGTTAAAAAATCCTTCTTAAGGATGGCCTTGTATCTTTGGAAAAAAAAGGGCGGCATTGGGTTTCACGCCGGCAGCAAGGTGCTTAGGGTTAAAAAGCCGAATGGCAAACTTGAGGATGTCGGCTTTATTATGTTCGGCCTGAGCGGAACCGGCAAGACCACCCTGACCATCCATGACCACGGCCTAGTAGGTGAGGAAAGGGTTATCATTCGCCAGGATGATATGGTGATGATGGACGAAACAGGCTACTGCTACGGAACAGAGAACGGTTTTTATATTAAAACTGAGGGACTGGATACCTCTCAAAAGGTTTTATACGATGCGGCTATTTCCCCCAATGCCATTTTGGAGAATGTCAAAGTTTTGGATGACGGGACTGTTCTTTTTGACAATTCGGAACTGACATCCAACGGCAGGGGTGTAATCCTGCGCGAGGAGGTTGCCGGCACTGACGATAGAATTGACCTGGATAAAGCTGACAGGATAGTTTTTATCACCAGGCGTGACGACATAATCCCCCCGGTGGCCAAATTAACTGCCGAACAGGCCGCCGCCTATTTCATGCTGGGCGAATCAATCGAAACCTCGGCCGGTGATCCCACCCGTGCCGGCGAGTCAAAGCGTGAGGTGGGAACAAACCCCTTTATGATTGGCAAAGAGTCGGAAGAGGGGAACAGGCTTTTGGATATCCTGAGGAAGAATCCGGATATTGAATGCTACCTGTTAAACACCGGCAGTGTTGGGGTTGGTGGGGATAAAAAAGGCAAAAAAGTTACAATCAAGGTGTCGACAACGATCATGACGGAGTTGGCCAGGGGCAATATCAAATGGGGTTACGACCCCGACTGGAAGTACCTGATCCCGCTTGAAGTGCCGGGGATAGAGATCAGTGAATACAATCCGGCTGCCTATTTCAGTCCTGCGGAACTAAAGGACCGGGTTGCCAAACTGCGCAGCGAGCGTATTGCGTGGCTAAATAAGTATCCCGGCCTGCGGGACGAAATCATCAAAACCATTCTGTAGGATTTTTAGCTCGTGAAATAATTATAGATTTTTCGCCCTGTTAGGGAAACAGGGCTTTTTTGTTTTTGAGGACAGAGATATTATATATTATAAAACCTTTGGTTTTCATCTAGGAGTTGATTATTTATGGCTTTATGGGTGGCTCAAAAAGAGGTGGTGCAATTTCGCCTGGGTTTAATGCAGGGTCTTTCAATATTTCTCGGTTATCTCCCGGCCGCGGTAGCTTTTGGAGTGCTTGGCGCATCTACCGGACTTTCGTATTTTCAGGTTGCGGCGATGTCGGCCTGGGTGTACGCCGGGGCCAGCCAGTTTATGGGCTTGAATCTACTCCAAAGCGGGGCGAGCGTACCTGAGATAATCCTGGCGACATTTGTCTTGAATTTGCGTCACGTTTTGATGAGCACTGTTCTATCGAAAAGAATACAAGGAAACAGGGTGCTAAAGAGTATTCTCTCCTTTGGGATAACGGATGAGACCTTTGTGCTTACCACCATCAGCGGTTCTGCCGGGACAGGGTCGGAAGCAGCCGTGCGGGAAATTACAGCGGCACGTTTTGCAGGTGTGGCTGTGATTGCATACAGCGGCTGGCTTATCGGTACTGTTTTCGGAACAGTATTTGTCGACATTCTGCCGCAGATAGCAATGAAAAGCATGGGCATATCAATATATGCAATGTTTATTGCCTTGCTGGTCCCGTCCATGAAAAAATCGGGCAGGGTTGCGATGATCTCCTTGCTGGGAGGCGCCCTCAACTGGATATTATTAAGCGAGCTTAAATTAGCCACCGGCTGGAGTGTCGTCTCGGCGACCATGCTGGCATCCGCCTGCGGCGCGTTGTGTTATAAGGAGGGAAAACAGTGAAAATTTACCTGTTGATAGCCGGTATGGCCCTGGTCACTTATATACCAAGGCTGCTTCCGATGGTACTTCCCGAGAGGCTGCAGTTTCCTGTTTGGCTGGACCGTTGGCTTCAATATGTGCCTTATGCGGCACTGGGGGCTTTAATCTTTCCTGGCGTATTGACCTCTGTAGACGGCCAGCGGTCCTGGCTGGGGTTGTTGGGAGGATTTACAGCAGGGCTCCTGGCGCTGGCTGGATTAAACTTATTGATCGTATTGGCCGGCGCCATAGCTGTGGTAGCGTTTGCGTTGTCAATGATCTGATTTTATCCAGTGGTGCATATTGCCCCCGGGAACCGGCCCCGGTAAGGATGTCCAGGAGATGAAAGGGGTTTGGTTTATTGGCAGGAATAGAATTTTTTTTGCTGAATAATAGGGGTAATTGAAAGGAGTTGTTCCTATGAATGCCATTGCCGGCACTTTTATGTTCATCCCTGTAGTAGTTTTGTACGTGTTCTTATTGGTGGTAGTCTGGCGGTTTATGCGGGCACATGAGTCAATTGCCGAATCAATCAGGATGATAGCTGAAAACAGGAAGAAGGAGCTCTAAGGCTTTTTCTATATGGTCTGTTGGATGTTTTATCATACCGGAACTGATTGGGAGCCCTCCCCGAAAATAAAAAGCACAGGGCGTATGGATTGTTTTATAATATAGACATCCCTTTAAAGAGGAGCGGTAAGGGTTATGCGGCGTGGTATTTTAATGGATTTTGATGATACCCTGGTAGAAACCACGGTCTATTTTAGCCAGGCAAAAAGTCGGTTTGCCACGCTGATGGCTGGAATGGGTTTTCCGGCTGAGAAGGCTTTGTCCACCTTAAACGAGTATGATATTAAAAACGTGCAGTTGAGCGGTGGATTTTTTAAGGACTGCTTTCCACGTGCGTTGGGTGAGACTTATGCGTATTGCTGCCGCGTTTATGGCGCAAATTACTGCGGCAAAACACGGCAGGAAATTGAAGACCTGGGCTGGTGGGTATACCGGCAGCCAGTCCGGCCAATCCAGGGCGCTGAAGAAGTTTTGGCGCAGCTGGCCGGGAGGTCTCCGCTTCTTCTCGCCACCAAAGGGGAGCCTGCAGTGCAAAACCTGAGAGTTGAGCAGAGCGGGCTGGCCCGCTGGTTTGACAAGGTCTATGTCCTAAACGAGAAAAGCGCTGCAGCTTATACCGCAATTGCCATCGAACAGAAAATCGCGCCGCCGCTGTCCTGGGTGGTGGGCAACAGCATGAAGTCAGACATAAACCCGGCGCTACTGGCAGGCTTTAACTGTATCTACATTCACCATCCCCACACCTGGGACTTTGAGGATGAGGAACCTCTGGGCGGTCATATCAGTGTTGACAGCCTGACCAGTATACTTGAGTTCATAACTTAAAAATGCGTTAAATTCGATGAGGCATGCTTGAATGATTTAAACCTTCATTCTGGTCGTAAATAGGGCGCAGGTGTATCCTGCACTCCCAAATGTAAGCCTGCGTTTTAGCTTGGGGGAAAATAGATGCGCGACTATCACGTTCACCCCGGTTATTCAATTGATGCGGAACCTTTCGGTATTGATGAATACTGCAGGAAGGCTATCGATATCGGGCTTAGTGAAATCTGTTTCACCACTCACCTGGAAGTTGACCCGCAGCGCAAGCACCTGGACTGGTTTGTCCGCATCGCCGGGGGCATTGTACCAATGGACGATCTGGTATGGCTTGATGTATATTTCCAGGATATCGAGGATGCGAGGCGGAAGTGGTCGGCACACGGCCTGCAGGTTAGGGCCGGAATCGAGGTGGGGTATGATCCGGGGCAGGAAAAGGCTATTGAGCGGGTAGTCAGGGGCTACCCTTTTGATTTTGTGATGGGCTCTGTCCACTGTCTGGAACATCTGGCCATATCTTCCAAGAAGGAAAGTCGCCTCTATTTCCCGGGCAGGCAAATGCTGGCGGGGGTAGGGGAGTACTTTATGCTCCTGTCAAAGGCCGTAAGCTCCGGCCTGTTTGACTGTATCGGGCACCTGGATCTTTACCGCCGTCATGGCCGGCATTATTGGGGGCCGGAGATTTCGCGCGCCTACGCAGAGTTCGCGGAACCGGTCCTCAAAACTATAGCTGCCAGGGGCATGAGCCTAGAGGTTAATACATCCGGCTTGCGCCGGGGACTCAACGATTTCCATCCTTCCAGGGATATCATTGAACTGGCCGTGGATTCAGGTGTCAGGCTGTTTACATTGGGCTCCGATGCCCATCGCCTGACGGAACTCGGGCTGGGTTTGGACAGTGCCCTGGAATTACTGGCCGGCTATGGTATCGAACCCGTTTCCTACCTCTTGCGGCAACCGGTTTAAGGGGCGGAAAAAGGTGGACAAAACCCCCCCCTTACCATAAAATAAAATTAGGAAAACCAGGAGGTAAACCCCATGACTCAGAGAAGCGGGAAAATAGTAAAATGTGATCAGGAAGGCAATATCACCGCTACTTTTGGAGCCGACCTCCTGCTTGAGGGCGCAACGTCAATTCCCAATATCCTTCTAAAAATTTACGCAAGTATTGGGATCTCCGATTACCAGATGCTCCTCTTAATCCAGCTGATCAGGCTGCACGTGGAGGAGAAGGAGCTTTTCCCGTCCCCCGAAAAGCTGGCTGAATGCATGGAATCTGATCCGGCCAGGATTAGGAGGGAACTGGCCGGTTTGCTCGAAAAAGATATCATCTCGGTCAGCCGGTTCTATAACGGTACCCGCAACCTTATTGTGGAGGGGTATGATTTTGAACCCCTATTCTTAAGGGTTTCGGATATCTGGGCAGGCTTGCGTGCCAAAGAGATTGAGGAGTCTGAAAAGCTGATTAAAAGTTCGGCCGGTTTAGGTGATAGCCGGTTGGATGGTCATACCGTCGACCTTATTTCCTTATTTGAGAATGAATTTGGACGGCTTCTTTCCCCCATAGAAGTAGAGCAAATCAATCAGTGGGCAAGTGAAATGGAGCCAGTGCTTGTTGTTGAGGCTCTGAAAAGGGCGGTTCTAGGAGGTAAACACAACTTCAAGTATATTAACACCATCTTGATAGAATGGAAAAAGAACAATATCAGGACACTGGAGGAAATATCCCGCTACGAACAGGATTTTCAAAAGCGGCGCTCCAGGCAAAAAAGCACAAATACCGGGACAAGCCCGGGTGGCGCGGACAATAATAACGATGCCAGGAAAAAGGCTTTCATCCGGACTCTTTATATCTAAACATGGTTTTTTAACAATATTTATGGGATGCAGGTGATTGGGTGGGCTGCCAGCTGTGCGGTGACCGTGGCATAATTATAATGGACGAAGGGGCCATACCCTGCCGGTGCATGAAAGAAAAGGCGGCAGCAAAACTGTTAAAGGACTCCAGGCTGCCTGTCAATCTTCAAAAATGCACGTTCGAAAACTTCAAATTCAAATACTACGCTAAAAACTGTCTCGATCTGGTCAACGGGATATCTTACTATGAACTGGCTAAACATGCTTTTGAAGCGGCCCAGGGTTTTGTCAAAAGATTTTCGTCCGATCCCGGGACTGACGGGCTGCTATTTACGGGTCAGGTGGGAAGCGGTAAAACATTTCTGGCTTGTTGTATCGCCAATGCACTGCTGAAAAAAGGAAACTCGATTCTTTTTGCGGTGGTACCCGACCTGCTGGATCAAATACGTTCGACTTATGATACGGGTAGAAATACTGAGGATCTTACCGAGTTTGATCTGTTGGATACGGCCAGGCAGGTGCCGCTCCTGATTTTGGACGACCTGGGGGCTCATAATTACACGGAGTGGACCAGAAATAAAATCTATTCCATTATCAATTACCGCCTCAACCACCGTCTTCCGGTCATCGTAACCACCAACATCAGCCCCGAGGACCTGGAAGGCTATCTGGGAGAAAGGACCACTTCACGCTTGCTGGAGATGTGCAAGCCCTACCGGTTTTTGGTGGATATGGATATTCGCGCTATACAGCGCAAAGAAAAGGATTATTAAAACCTTCAAAACATGAAAAGGAACAACGCTGACAGGTGCCTCGCCGAGGGGAGAATAGGGAAGACCGGGGAAATGGAAACCGGCCGAAAAGGCCCGGATCCAGGGAGCCGGCGCGGTCCCGCCACTGTAACCGGGAGAGTACGCCGCACTTTTGTCACTGGGTTAACCGGGAAGACGCGGCAGTAAGGGCCGGAAGCCAGGAGACCTGCCTGTCCGCTGCTCACCGCAGGCTTCGCTGGAAAGCCGGGGGGTTTTTTGACGCATCTGAAAAGCCCCGTCTAGTTGACCGGGCTTTTTTTATACTTTCCCGGGTATGGTTGTGGACAGCACTGGTATCGTATGAAGTTTTGTTTCTTCGGCCACATGGAGGAAGCTGTCATGAATGAATTGGAAAAATCCAGGCTGAAGACCGGAATTACTACCGGCGCGTCAGCTGCAGCGGCGGCGCGTGCGGCGGCATTGCTGCTGATGCGGGGTGAAGCCAAAAAAAATATTACCATCGTGAACCCTGAAGGAAACCTGCTTGAGATCCCTGTTGAGAGTTTGGAACTGGACGGCTCCTGCGCCAGAGCTGTTGTAATCAAGCAAGGGGGCGATGACCCCGATGTAACCAGCGGCCTGCCGGTGATAGCTGAAGTCACTGTCTGTGCCGATGGCGTTCATATCATGGGGGGACGGGGCGTCGGGGTTGTTACCAGGCCAGGCTTGCAGGCGCCGGTAGGCAGTCCCGCCATAAACCCCGTTCCGCGCAAAATGATTGTGGATGCCCTGGACGACCTTATTGGGCCGGGTTCTGGCGTGGAGGTTACTATTTCAGTCCCCGGGGGCGAAGAGGTGGCTCTCAAGACCTTTAACCCGCGTTTGGGCATTGTTGGAGGTATTTCTATCCTGGGCACCACCGGCATTGTCAGGCCGATGTCTGAAGAAGCTTTTAAAAAATCACTGGCTCCACAGGTTGACCTGGCTGTGGCCGCCGGCTACCAGAAGGTCGTCCTCACTCCTGGCCGGATTGGCTTCCGGACGGCGGTCGAACGGTATGGATTGCCTCGTGAAGCTGTGGTGGAAATGAGTAATTTTGTGGGCTACATGCTGGACGTTTGTGTCGATCGGGGCATTGAAGCAGTTTTATTATGGGGGCACCATGGGAAAGTAGTAAAAGTCGCAGCCGGTATCTTTCATACCCACAACAGGTTGGCTGACGGGAGGATGGAGACCCTTGCCGCCTACGCGGGTCTTTACGGGGCGCCGGCCGGTCTAATCAGCAAAATTATGGCAGCCGGCTCTGCTGAAGAAGCCTTGGGCTTGCTTAAAGAGAGCGGCTTCGCCGGAATATACAATGCTATTGCGGCCAGGGCCAGTACCAGGGTCGAGGCTTATACCCGCAGCCGGTTGAAAGCCGGTACGGTACTGCTGGGGTCGGATGGAACGATACTGGGTATGGACGAGTCAACGCGTTTAATTGGAAGGGAAATGGGATGGCAAAAATTGCTGTGGTAGGGGTTGGACCCGGTGGCAAGGAATACCTGATTCCGGCAGCCATAAAGGCGGTCGCTGAGGCGGATGTCCTGGTGGGTGGGGAGCGCAGCCTGGCCCTTTTCAGCGGTCAACCGGGCGAAATTTTCGCTATTAAAAACAATCTGCAGGAAATGATTGCGTATATCCGGGAGAGAATGGGCGAGAAAAAAATTGCGGTAATAGCTTCGGGCGATCCCGGCATGTACGGTATCCTGCAGTACCTGAGGCGGCATTTTACCCCTGCCCAGCTGCAGGTCATCCCGGGCATCAGTTCGGTACAGTATGCTTGCGCCCGGCTGGCGGTTCCCTGGCACGACGCCGTTGTGCTCAGCACCCATGGCCGGGACCGGAGCTTACTGGCAGAGACCGTGGCAGGTAATAGCAAGGTAGTTGTCCTGGCCGGACCGGATGAGCCGCCGCCGGTTCTGGCAAGCGTCCTGGTAGACGCCGGCGTAAAAGATAGAACTGTCTATGTCTGCGCCGAACTTTCGTACCCTGCCGAAGAAATTAATGCCTTTACCGTCCTTGATCTTGCCCGATGGGAAGGGCTGTGGGATAAAAAAAATTATGTTATGGTGATTTTGGATGAACAGCCGATGGATTTACCGGACACCGGGAATAAGCGATGAGCTTTTTGTGCGCGGCAACGTCCCCATGACCAAAGAGGAAGTACGGGTGATCACCCTGGCCAAGGCCAGGATGGCGCCCCATCATATTGTGTGGGATATTGGAGCAGGAACAGGGTCTTTGTCGATTGAAGCCGCCTTGCAGGCCGCCGGTGGTTTTGTTTACGCCGTGGAGCGCAGCCCGGTAGGGGTTTACTTGATTCAAAGCAATAGGAAGGCTTTTGGATTGGATAACTTGAAAGTTATTGAGGGGGCCGCGCCGGAAGCTCTGGACGGACTGCCGGACCCTGACCGTGTTTTTGTAGGCGGCAGCGGGGGGCATTTGGCCGGCATATTAGAAAGTATTCACCAAAGACTTCTACCTGGGGGCAGAATTGTTGTTAACGCGGTTACCCTGGAAACCGCGGCTCAAACTTTAGAACTGCTGCAACAGTTCTATGGCGCTGTCGACGCCGTGCAAATCAGTGTCGCCAGGTTGGTGAAAGCCGGCGCCAGCCACCTCCTGAAGGGGATGAATCCGGTTACGGTGCTTTCAGCTGAGAAGAGGCTCTAATTACTGATAATAGTTGTTTATTTGCACAAAAATGGGGGATTGAGATGATTTATTTTATCGGAGCAGGCCCAGGGGATCCGGAGCTGATTACAGTAAAAGGAGCAAGACTCCTGGCTGAAGCCGAAGTGGTCATATATACCGGTTCCCTGGTTAACCCGGCCTTACTCGATTACTGTAAAGAGGGGACCGAGATACATAACAGCGCGGGTATGTCCCTGAAAGAAATTATAGACACGATGTTTGAAGCGCACGCCAAAGGTAAAAGGGTGGCCAGGGTCCATACCGGCGATCCTGCCCTGTTCGGTGCGATCCAGGAGCAGATGGACGAATTGCGCCGGGCTGGCATACCCTTTTCCGTAGTCCCGGGGGTCAGTTCCTTCCTTGCTGCCGCAGCGGCTATCCCCCATGAGCTAACCTTGCCGGGTGTAACCCAGACGGTAATCCTGACCAGGGCTGAGGGACGGACACCTGTGCCGGCCGGAGAAACGCTGTCTTCCCTGGCCGGGCACGGTGCCACCATGTGTATCTTTTTAAGTGTGCAGATGATGGCGGAGGTGGTCAAAGCGCTTCAAACAGGGGGGTACACACCGGACACACCGGTTATTGTGGTAGAGCGGGCATCCTGGCCTGAACAGCGGGTCATTCACGGTACCATTGCAGATATTGAGCAAAAGGTAATGGAAGCAGGGATAAACAGGACCGCCCAAATCATGGTGGGCAGGGCCTTCGGGGCGGATTACGAGCCTTCCAGGCTTTATGACACAAGCTTCGACCACACCTTCAGAGGGCCGGCGCAGTGAAAATAGGGGTGGTGGCCGTGACCAGGCAAGGCGCCGCGACTGCCTTAAGGGTTTCAACTGCGCTCACGGAACTGCCCGGGGCAGAGATTGACGTACTGGTGCCGGCCAAATTCGCCGCCGATTTTCCAGGCTCACGCCCATACAAGCAGTCCCTGCGTCAACTGTGCAGTGAAATATTCCAGCAGTACAGCTGCCTGGTTATGGTTATGGCCTTGGGTATCGTTTTCAGAACCATGGCGCCTTGCCTTGGCAACAAAAGGACGGACCCCGCGGTTGTGGTAATGGACGAAATGGGGCGGTTCGCCATCAGCGCTCTTTCCGGCCATGTGGGAGGAGCGAACGACATGGCCCGTTATATCCAGAGCAAGCTGGGTTCGCTGGCGGTAATCACCACGGCTACCGATGTGCAAGGACTGCCTGCGGTGGATCTTTTGGCGCGTGACTACAACCTTGCTGTTGAACCTCTGCATCATCTAAAAACTGTCAGTGCGGCCATGGTGAACGGGGAGGATGTCCATTTTTATCTTGACGGCGTAGCAAAAATAACAGAAATTGCACAGTATCACCCTGAACCCATAGACAATTACCTGCAGTCGCCAAAGAAAGGCATTATTGTTTTTATTACCAGCAGATTAATCGCCGGTCCTCCATCTGAATCGCTGTTTTTGCGACCACGGCATCTGGTGGTGGGACTGGGATGCCGCACGGGTATCAGCGCTCCGGCAGTCAAGGCAGCTGTGGAACAAGCCCTGATCCTGGCAGACCGCAGCCTTGCTTCGGTGCGCTTGCTGGCTACTATTGATTTGCGGTCGGGAGAAGCAGGACTGGTTCAGGCTGCGTATGAAATGGGATTGCCCCTTGTTTCCTTCAGCAGGTCAGAAATAGCAGGTGTTTTGGACGTAAAAGGCAGGGATCTTTCTTATTCCCAATTTGTTCAGGACAGGATAGGAGTTGGTGGAGTTTGCGAGCCAGTGGCCCTATTGGCCGCCCCGGCGGCCAGGCTGATTTTGCGCAAGAGAGCGTTCAACGGAGTAACGGTAGCGATTGTCGAGGAAGACTGGCCGTAGTCGGTATTGGTCCAGGCGAAACCGGCCAGATGAGCGGCCGTGCCGTTGCAGTTCTGGAACAGGCCGAGGTGGTGGTGGGTTATCAGGCGTACATTGCGCTCATCTTTGGGCTGCTGCTTGAGAAAGAAGTCGTGAGCAGCGGCATGACCAAGGAGGTGGAGCGTTGCAGCCTTGCTATTAATAGAGCGCTGGAAGGCAAAAAAGTTGCTCTTGTATCCAGCGGCGACCCGGGTGTTTACGGCATGGCAGGGCTGGTGCTGGAGCTTCTGGAACAGAAGGGCGCAGTGGAATCTCTCGACCTGGAGATTATCCCCGGCATAACCGCGGCGACTTCCGCCGCCGCCTGTCTCGGAGCGCCGCTGATGCACGATTTTGTGGTAATCAGCTTAAGCGATCTGCTAACGCCCTGGGAAATCATAGAGAAGCGCTTGGAGTACGCCTGCCGGGGCGACTTTGTTGTTGTCCTCTACAACCCGTCCAGCCACAGGCGGACGGAGCAGATCCACAAGGCCAGAGGGATAATGCTCGAGTATAAAAAACCGGCAACCCCGGTGGGAATTGTACGCAACGTCGCCAGGAAAGACGAGGGGAGCGTGATCACCGACCTGGAGCGTATGGTGAATTACTCCATTGACATGTTTACCACCATCATTATTGGAAATAGCCAGACCCGCCGGATCGGCAGGTTTTTAGTCACCCCAAGGGGCTACCGGCTATGATCCTGGTACTGGCAGGCACGTCTGACGGCAGATTGATCGTGCAAACCCTTGCTGAAAAAGGAAAAGAGGTCCTGGCTTGTGCCGCTACACCTTATGGGGCGGCGTTGCTTGAGGGATGCGGCGCGGCTGAGGTAAGCGGCCGCCGTTTGAGTGGGGAGGAAATCGGCCGGTTGATTGATGATAAAAATGTGGACTTGCTGGTGGACGCCACCCATCCCTACGCTCAAGAAATCTCATCGCTGGCTTTAAAGGTGTGCAGAGAGAAGAATATCCGCTACATACGTTACCAGCGGCCCCCCTCCAGAGTCCTGGAGAGCTCCCTGATCCATTACGCCAGCAGTTATGAAAGCGCTGCTCAAAAAGCTGCGGCGCTGGGCAGGGTGATATTTCTGGCTACAGGCAGCAAAACACTCGGTATATTTGCAGCAGAGGCGCAGAGGAGAGGCTGCAGGGTGATTGTGAGGCTTTTGCCTGACCCGAAAGAATTGGATAAGTGTTTCCAACTAGGCCTCACTCCGGCCGACGTGGTTGCCATGCAGGGGCCGTTCAGCCAGGAGCTCAATGCAGCCTTATTGCGCCATTACAAAGCTGAGGTTTTGGTTACCAAAGACGGCGGGACCCCCGGCGGGATGGAGGAAAAGCTCAACGCGGCGCTGGAAACCGGTATCCCGGTAGTTATTGTGGAACGGCCGGACGTACTTTCCGGAGCAGTGGGCAGCGTCGGGGAGTTAATGAAGATGATTGACTAAGAATGAAATAGGATGTGATTGGGGCATGACAATTGCTGTGATATTACGCAGCCATGGCAGCCGGGCCGCAGAAGCAAGGACGGTGCTTGAGACATACTTCCATGATGCTGAAAGATCCTGCAGCCACCAGTTCAACCAGCCGGATCTCTCCGCTACCGTGGAAGAGATGATTAAAAAAGGTGCCCAAAGAATCGTGGTTGCGCCTTTATTTCTTTACCAGGGCAGACACGTCCAGGATGATATTCCTAAATTGTCCAGGGAGAAAGAGAGAAGTATTCGGAGGTAGAGCTGGTGTTGGCAAGTAATATCGGCGCTGAAGAAAGGGTAGCCCAGGTTATAATGGACCGAATCAGGGAGGTCTGCTAAATGATGGTTCTAAGTGATCCCAAGGCGATTGAACAAAAAAGTATGGAAATTATTGAGGAGAACCTGCCCGGCCTGACCAGGCTGCCTGTAGGGGAGCGGGAGATTATCAAGCGGATCGTCCACACCACGGGGGATGTTTCTGTTGCCGGTCTAATCACCATCCATCCCGAGGCGGTGGAAGCAGGTCTGAAGGCCATCAGGAACGGGAGAATAATTGCCACTGATATCAACATGCTGAGAGTGGGAATTCATTCAGGTCGCTTGCGCTCATTTGGCATTGACGTGGTGTGCTACATCAGCGACCCGGATGTTGCACGAGAAGCTAAAGACAGAGGACTTACCAGGGCCATGGTGGCTATGGAGCGCGCGGCCCGGGAGGCGAAAAGGGGCATTATAGCCATCGGCAACGCCCCTACCGCCCTCTTTACCCTGTGCCGGATGATCCAAAAGGGCGAAGCGGCCCCGGCCCTGGTGGTAGGAACCCCGGTGGGATTTGTAGGGGCCAGCGAGTCGAAAGAGACATTATTGGAACTGGCTATACCCTATATAACCCTGCCCGGTACACGAGGCGGCAGCGCCATTGCCGCAGCAGCGGTAAACGCCCTGCTTGCGCTGGCTTAATATAACTCGTTAACGAAAAAGTACCCGTGGAGGGTATTTTTTTTGTCAATTCTGTTAATAATTCTTTATCATGGATAAAAATAATTGTATATTAAGTCTTTGGCTGGCAAAAATACCTTTTGGAGTCGGGAAAGGAGGAAAAATGAGTAAACGGGTTTCCGGGGCTATGGTCATGACGGCTGCGTTAATCATAACGGCCCTTATGATCGGAAGCGTGGCGGCCTCAGCCAGCGAGGCTTCCCAGAACACAAATACTCAATCTTCAGTAAAAACCGGTTCCGTCGAGGTAAGTTATACAGTGCAAGAGGGAGATAATCTTAGTTTAATCGCCTATAAGCATCAGGTCGCAGTGCGTGAATTGATGAGGGCCAATAACCTCAGCAACAGCCTGATCAGGCCGGGGGACGTACTGCGAATTCCCGAAGGCTTGTCCTATGAGGGGCGTTTGTCTCGCGGGATTGTGCCAAGGGAAGAATTGATGCTCCTGGCCAGATTAATTCACGCTGAAGCACGGGGTGAGAGCTTTGAGGGCCAGGTGGCTGTCGGCGCCGTCATCCTGAACAGGATCAACAGTCCGCATTTTCCAAAAACTATACCGGAAGTGATTATGCAAAAAAACAATAGGGTTTACCAGTTCTCACCGGTAGGAGATGGTTCAATCAACCTGGAACCTGACGAAAAAGCCTTCAGAGCAGCTGAGCAGGCTCTCACGGGGAAAGATCCAACAGGTGGCGCGCTGTTTTTTTACAATCCGGATATCAGTAAAGATAGCTGGATCCTAACCCTGCCGGTCGTAACCAAAATCGGCAACCATGTTTTTGCAACCTGCACATAAAGGGAGGCGGCCGTTAACTGGTCGCCTCTGTTGCTATAGGATCGAAGCTCAATCCTTTAACCTGTATATTTACAGATTTCACCTGAAGCCCGGTCATGTCTTCCAGGCTCTGTTTAACCTTATGCTGTATTTGAATTGCCACTTCCTGGAGGTTGAGCCCGAAAAAGATTACAGGAGAAACGTCAACAGTGACAAGCCCTTCATGCTCCATAACAACCCCGATTTTACCCGCACTTCTGACGCCCTTGACTGATGCGGCTGCGTATGCCGCGATGGCGCCCAGGGCGCTGTTGGCAATAGTCAGCCGGCCGTTATAGGTGAATGTGGGCCTGACCATTGACTGTTCGAGCCAGTCTTTCCTTCCGGAGGCGCCACCTTTTTTACGCATAAAAACTTTGAGAGGATCGACCAGGGTATTGGGGAAACTTTTTTTTACCTCCAGCGTAGGAGCAGGAATGACATGTTTACTGTAGCAGGTCCGCAAATATTTGGCTTTCCTGATTTCCTTTTCGCTGGCGACTTCTTCGATTCTAATAATCCGGCAGGGATTTGGCAGTCCCAGTCTTGCGGCAATACGTTCCACCATACCTGTGGAAGTCCCCAGGATCAGAAGCCTGTTCAGGTCAAGCTCATCAAGGGACTCTTTCATAATTTCCGCCTGTCTGTCGTCCATGAATAGAGCTGACCTGATGGCCGATATCCGGGTGGGTTGTTGTTTAGCCGATTTTCCGGCGAGAATACGGTTCCCCTGGATGAGAAGGCCGTCGTCAATAATGGCTTGGGCGTCAATCTGGTGGGCAAGGTTAACCGCTCGGTGGCTTTTACCTGTACCGCTTGGTCCGACCAGAGCGTAAACTTCCAATCAATACACCTACTTTAAAAAAAGACGAATTTCCTTTTGATGATAGCATATTCATCTTATATTCAATAGTCAAGTTAAACGTGACAGTGCGTGTAATCATTTTAATCTTTAATAGTAGTATTATGAGATACGAATTATTCGCACCGCTATTGAGGAATGCTGTATATATAGTTTAAATTTTTCAAAGGTATCCAACTGGGTTTTTTTAGAATTTAGATCAGGGTGACTAATATAATGAAAGCAAAAATAACGTTGTTGATGTTACTTATCGCCACCACCACGGTACTGGCCGCTTGCTCTGCCCGGTCCTTTATTGACGCAGACTTTCCAGAGCCTTCAAGAATTCTGGATGCCAACGGCACAACAATTACTACCGTCAGTGAGGAAAATCGTGTTGCTGTATCTCTTGACAATATTTCTCCCTATATGCAGCAGGCTATCGTGGCCATTGAAGACGCCAGGTTCTACCAGCACCACGGGATCGACCCGGTTGGCCTGGCCAGAGCCCTGTGGAGAAATATTGAAGCACGCAGTATCGTTGAAGGGGGCAGCACCATATCGCAGCAGCTGGTCAAAAACCTTTACCTGAAACCGGAGCGGACCGCAGTGCGTAAACTGGAGGAAATTTTCCTCACCATCCAGCTGGAAAGAAAACACACCAAAAAAGAAATTCTGGAAATGTATTTAAACCAGATATACTTTGGGCAAGGCGCTTACGGAGTGGAAGCAGCCGCCAGAACCTATTTCAATAAGCCGGCCAAAGACCTGGGACTTGCCGAAAGTGCGATGCTAGCAGGAATTCCCAGAGCTCCCAGTATATATACGCCCTCCCAGAACTTCGAGGGCGCCAAAGCGCGCCAGGCAACCGTGCTCAACAGAATGGTAGAGCTTGGAATGATCAGCCGGGAGCAGGTCCAGCAGGCCGCGGGACAATTTCTGCAGCCATCCAAGGCGCCTGTTTCTGTAAGGAGGGCTCCTTACTTTTCCAATGAGAT
>DNIT01000202.1:23429-32644 GCA_003489345.1 Pelotomaculum sp.
ATTACTTTTCCAATGAGATCATGAACTATATTGAAAAGATTTATCCCAACGGGTTGGAAATATTATATGCAGGCGGTCTGTCAATTTATACCACGCTGGATTCAAATATGCAAGAGGCTGCAGAAAAAGCCCTTGCGCAGGGGCTTAAGGGAAGAGACCAGGAACTTGACGGAGCGTTGGTGGCAATCGATCCAAAAAACGGTCAGGTGAAGGCTATGGTAGGCGGTAAAGATTATGCCAGGTCCCAATTAAACCGGGTCTTAGCCAGGTTTCAACCGGGATCGGCCTTTAAACCGTTTCTCTACGCCGCTGCTATCGACAGTGGATATACAGCAGGCAGCACCATCATCTGTGAACCCGTCAGTTTTCTCCAGACCGGCGGCACCAGATACGAGCCTGAAGATTACCAGGGAGGTACCCACAACCGTCCGTTTACCCTAAAAGAAGCGCTGTATACCTCTGATAATGTGGTGGCTGTAAGGCTGAATGAGCAGGTAGGGGCTGCCAGGGTGGCTAATTATGCCCGGCGAATGGGGATAGAGTCGCCGTTGCGGCCGGTACTCTCGCTGCCTCTGGGAACTTCAGAGGTGACCCCGCTTGAACTGGCCGGGGCTTACTGTCCGCTGGCCAATAAAGGTATTAAAGCGGAGCCTTACTTCATCCAAAAAATAACTGATAGAAACGGGCGGATCCTGGAGGAACACAGGCCCAAATTAGAGCAATCCCTTGATGAGAAAACCGCTTACATTGTCACTGATATGCTTACAGCAGTGTTAAAACCGGGTGGCACAGCCTCTAATATTTCTTCCGCTGTAGGCAGGCCGGCAGCCGGTAAGACGGGGACCACGGAGAACCTCAAGGAGGCCTGGTTTGTTGGCTATACGCCGGACCTTGTGGCTGCCGTTTATATCGGTTACGATGACAAAAATAAGGAGGTGGGACAAACCGGCGCTCAGATAGCTGCTCCCATCTGGGCCAGCTTTGCTGAGGCTGCCTTGAAGGATATTCCAGCCTCAGATTTTACCATGCCGGCCGGTGTTATAAAGGTTACTATATGCGCCGAAGACGGACTGCTGGCAGGTCCGTTCAGCACCAGGGTGATCGACGCGGCTTTCGTCCAGGGTACAGAACCTGCCGCGGTATGCCCGGGAAGCGGTGGGGGGATAATATCCCCGGACAGCGCCAGACAGGAATACCTTGGACAGAGGAACTTTTCCCTGCCCGGCCTGGACAGGGTTGTTCCCAGAAACCTCTTTGAAACCTTCAACCGCAGTAAAAAAAGCCCCCCTTAAAAAAGGATGGACTTAAAATACAATGGTTTAGTACGAAAGATCTATTTACTGCATTATAGTAGCTTTTTCTTGCGAAAATAAATATAGACTACAATAGCCAGGGGGAACATAAAAGCCATAAAGAGTGCCCAGGCGATGGACTCCGAGAGCGCCCTTCCCCGCCGGCGTGTGTCCCAAAAGGCCAATACGGCCGAGCCGCCGAAAAGGGCCAGTAATAAATAATTGGCTATCAGGGAAAAAGTACTGGGTTCACCTGTCAACAAAAATCACTCCTTATATTTGGCATGCTGCCAGGTCTTACTATCAGGTACGGTATTTAATAACCCTGGCGGGAGCGCCGCAGGCCACGGCATATGCAGGAATATCACGGGTTACCACGCTGTTGGCCCCGATTACCGCTCCGTCTCCAACCGTCGTCCCCCGCAAAATCGCACAGCCCCTTCCAATCCAGACATCACTGCCGATTTTGATTGGAAGCGCGTTTAAATCCTGGTCACGGATAGGGAACCCGTTTTTTTCAAAGCTGTGGTTTGCGTCGATGATGCTGACAAACTCGGCCAACATGGTATCATCACCGATGGATATACTGATGTCACTGGACAACACACAGTTTCTTCCAATGTATATCCTATTGCCCAGCGTAATACTGCCTGTGTCGGTTACTACAAAGGAAACCCCCGGTGCCAAAAGGCATTCATCTCCAACAACAACACGGTGACAAAGGGGTACATCAAACATCCCTTCAAAAACAGTGTTGCGTCCGACGGATTGCAACAATCGGCCGGCCATAAAAGTATAGTAGCCCGTCAATAAGAACCGGAGTAACTTGTATATCAACTTGATCATGGAAACACTCCCAAGAAGACAGACCTAAATATAATTCGACACGAATGCTGGGATAACCTTTAATTTTTGAAGGACAATAGCTGTTCCCAAGGAGAGCTTTTCTCCTTGACTTTTGGGGCCGACTATGGGAAAATATATTTTGTCAGTCCGCATAGGTCTGCTTCGGGACGTAGCTCAGTTTGGTAGAGCGCACGGTTCGGGACCGTGAGGTCGCACGTTCAAGTCGTGTCGTCCCGACCAAATACTTTACTGGAAACCCGTAAACCCTTACACCAGGGGCTTACGGGTTTTTCTATTGACACTGGATTGCCAACCATATATGCTGTTTATGGATGCTGGAGGAGGGAATATAGTTGAAGAATAATTTTGAAATTGGTGAGGTTGTTTATCAGAAGACCAAATACGGCATGGTGAAGAGCAGAATTGTCAGGATAATCAATGAGCATTATGCAATTATTGATAAAGGTTATGGGGAACAAAAAGTTAGAGTTGAGCAATTAATAAGAGAGCAAAATGATATGTCAGCAAAGGAACAGGAAATATTAAGCAAACTGCAAAGAGAATTTACGGGAATGTAAAATAAAAGATAACCTGAGGATTAGAATTTAAAAAAGGAAAACCCGCAAGTCCTGGGATACAAGGACTTGCGGGTTTTCCTTTTTGAGATGGCACGAAACGAAAATCAAGGAAGCTAAATCATTGGACATAAACTTATTCTTTTTGAGAATTATGAAGGAGCATGCCTTCTTTTTGGAAGGGGGCTTTACTCCCCTGCATTCTGATTTGGCCCGTCAGGCCGATACTTTCAAGAAAAAGTACGAGGCCTTGTTAACAGAGGCGGTAACTCTAACCGGCGGATGTATCAGTTCCGGCGTAGCCTCTTCAGGAGAAGTAGTTACCGATTTTACACTTAATGCTGAGAGGGCAACAGAGTTTTACACCGGCATATCGATTGACACCGGCATTACCAGGGTGGAACTTTCCCTGACTAAGCGGGTAACGCAGTTGAACTTACAAACGCTGGTACAACGTGTTGCCGATTTAAATCAGCGGGCAATTGCTGTGACCCAAAGCTTAATAAATTTTAAGACCATAGTCCTGGACAGTGTTTTGGCTTGCAAGATGTTTACATTCAACTACCCGCTATTAATTGACCACATTCGTCGGGAGGCTATATTGTTTATAGAACTGCTCACCAGACTGCAAAATAGGGTGATGAGTGATATTATCGGATTTGCAGTTGAACAGGAGTCCTTTTGGAATAGGATTATGGCAGAACATGCCAAATTTATCAGGGGGCTTTTAGATCCCACCGAGAGGTCTTGTTCCAAACAGCCAATAACTTTAGAATTTGATTTGCTTACTGCCGAAGCGTTGGCCTTGCACCGTCAGATTAACCTTTTTCCGCAGGTTACGCAGAAAAGCCTGGAGAGAACTGTTGGGATAAGGGATTTCAAGAGGCAAGGCACAGAGGGTATTCTTGCTTGCAGAATAAGGTCTGTTATATTGCCTTTATTAGCTGACCACACACTCAGAGAAGCTAATCATTATCTACGTTTATTAAGGATTTTCAGTATGAGCGCTTAAGCGAAGTCCCGCTGCTGCATTGTAACAATATAAAGATCCTTAACATAATATGTTGCGTAACTGTTGTTTGGAAAAGGAGGTGTGTTAATAAATGGCAGAATTTGTTGAAATGCAGACTGGATGGGGTAATCCAGCGTTTATCTTCTTTCTTATTTTTATACTGTTAGTATTTGGTGTCGGTTGCTGCTTCTTCATTTAATAGCATCCTTGTACTATCGGCTATTTTTAACACCATAAATATTTTTCACTCCCAGGCAGAGCGTATCCTGAACAGGTAGAATTATGTAGCCTGTTCAGGATACGCTTATTTTTTGACTGATAGCATTGTTCGTTTGTATAGAAGCGAGCCGCCAGCCAAATAACCGCCGGCGGCTCTTCTAGGGGTTGATGACGAGACCCCTGGCGTTATTAGGTTTAGATGCAGCCCCCGCCGCCAAAACAAACGAAACCTACACCAAAGACCAAAAGGATAAAGATTAAGAAGAAAATGAACGCCGGGTTACCAAATCCTGTCGTCTCAATTTTAACATCTGCCATAGTTTATACCTCCTTAACTAATTTTATCTTAATATATGTTTATAAATTAGATATTGTCACAAATCAGAGAATTTATCATTCGGCATAAAGAAATGATATTTAATGGTAAAGGTTTGTCTGAATTATTAATGCGTATGCGGCAGGTGTTTCCAGTGGTGAACAATTTGTGATATAATACCATTATTGTTTTAGCAGCTATGAACAGGAGTTAGGAGGGGTTCTTGGTGAATCTTCTTATTATGGGGCCTCCGGGTGCGGGAAAAGGCACGCAGGCGGAAGTGTTGGCGAGGGAACTTAATATAACCAATATCTCTACCGGCGATATGTTTCGCGCTGCCATCAAGGAAGGCACTGAGATGGGCAGGAAAGCGAAGGAGTACATGGATATGGGCGAGCTTGTACCGGATTCTGTAGTGGTGGGAATTATAAAGGATCGCCTTTCTCAAGCGGACTGTGCCAGGGGATTTTTGTTGGACGGTTTTCCCCGCACTGTAGTCCAGGCCGAAGCGCTGGAAGAAACACTCAAGACAATGGGACGAACGCTTGACGGGGTAATCAACATCTTTGTACCACGTGAAAAAATAGTAGATCGTTTGACCGGCCGGCGTATTTGCCGTGAATGCGGCGCCAGTTACCACGTGCAATATAATCCACCGGCAAAAGACGATGTATGCGACGCATGCGGCGGCGAGTTGTATCAGCGTAGTGATGACAATGAAACTGTTGTAAACAACCGTCTGGATATATATGAATCCAAAACACAGCCTCTTATTGATTATTATGCCAAGGAAAATTTGCTGAAAAGCGTCAATGGGGACCAAGATATTAAAAAAGTGCTGGATGATATCCTAACCATTCTGGACAGGTAACAGTTTAGAGATAATAACATAATATTGCCAGTGAAAAATTTATCTCCCCCGGCATATAGATTAGTATATAAAGAAAGGGGGGGGAGGCTAGAGGTTAGGGCTACTATTTCCCTGGTTTAAACCAGCAGGCACGTTTCTTGATGTATAATTCCGATCCCGGGAATTTATGGCTAAAATATGAGTACTTTCAAATGATTGGGGAATATCAGGGCGATAAATCAATTCGCCTGTTTTTTTTGCCGTTTGAATTTATTTGTTTTTTATTTTGTTTTAGAAAAATAATTTTTGAATAAAAGTAGATCCGGAAATGCTTTAATAATAATTTATTTTATTGACCAATTTATTTTTATTAAGTTAAGATGATTTGTAATATAGAAAGATATTTAAGGAAGGTGTTTTTTATGGAGAAAAGAGACTTGGTTATTATTGGCGGCGGACCTGCCGGCCTTTCCGCTGGGATATACTCGGCCAGGGCTGCGCTCAACACATTGCTGCTGGAAAGGGGAGTTCCAGGGGGGATGGTGGTAAATACCCAAAATATTGAGAATTATCCTGGCTTTCCAGGTATAGGCGGGCCTGAGCTTATGATGCAGATGGAGAAACAGGCCCGTGGCTTTGGACTGGAGATAATGCCGTTAAATGTTGAAAAGATTGAACCTTCAGCCACGGATATTACTGTAGTAACTGATAAAGGGTCAATCAAAACCGACGCCTTGATACTTGCCACCGGGGCTCAGCCGCAACTGCTCAATGTAAAGGGAGAAGCTGAGTATACCGGGCGTGGTGTTTCCTACTGCGCTACCTGCGACGGTGCTTTTTTCCGCGGTAAAAAAGTCGCCGTGGTCGGAGGGGGAGACGCCGCAGTTGAGGAAGCCATTTATCTAACCAAATTTGCGGAAAAAGTTTATGTCATCCACAGGCGCGGTGAGTTGAGAGCCACCAAAGTAGTACAGCAGCGGGCTTTCACGAACCCCAAGATTGAATTTGTCTGGCACAGTGTGGTTGATGAAATCAATGGTACAGATACGGTTGAGGTTGCGTTGCTTAGAGATGTCCGCAACAATTTCAGGTCAAGGCTTTCGGCCGATGGTGTTTTTATCTATATTGGCTACCAGCCTAACTCCAATCTTGTGAAAGATATCGTCAAAATGGACGATAAGGGCTATATCATAACCGATGAAAACATGCTGACATCTCAACCGGGTATATACGCAGCCGGGGATGTGCGGCAAAAACTATTACGTCAGGTTGTAACAGCTGTTGCTGACGGAGCCATAGCAGCTGTAGCAGCAGAAAAATACCTGGAAGCGCAAAGGTAAAGAAAAACTTGGATTATACTATTTAGCACAGGAAGGTATAAGTATCTTTAAGTAGTTCATAATCAAATGTGATTCGTGCATAAAAATCTTTTTATAAATAGCAACAGGTGTTTTTTTAGAAGGGAATTTATCACAAGTGAAGAAGTAATATACTAAAGTTTCTTACTATTCTGACCTATTATAATTTAGGAGGTGCGCTCTTGGAAGATTTACTTAATAGGTTCCGGGCAGGCGAGCACCGGGCGCTGGCTAGGGTGATTTCAATAGTAGAGAACGAGATGCCTCAAAAGGACGAGCTTATTAAGCAAATATACCAGCAGACAGGTCGAAGCTATATTCTGGGTGTAACCGGCTCACCTGGCGCAGGCAAGAGCTCCCTGGTGGACCTCCTTGTTAAAGAAATAAGAAAAAGGAATGAAAATGTCGGGATTATAGCTGTGGATCCCACCAGCCCCTTTACCGGCGGGGCCATTCTGGGAGACCGTATACGTATGAATACGCATGCTTTGGACGAAGGGGTTTTTATTCGCAGTATGGGTACCAGGGGCAGTCTTGGTGGGGTTACCAAGGCCACCAAGGAAATAGTTAAAGTCATGGACGCCTTTGGTATGGACTGGATTATCATTGAAACTGTGGGTGTAGGTCAGGCTGAACTGGATATTATGTATATAGCAGACACTACCACAGTCGTTCTGACTCCCGGGGCAGGGGACAGTATACAGACTATGAAGGCCGGTATTATGGAGATTGCCGATGTGTTTGCCGTTAATAAATGCGATATGCCGGGCGCTGACAGAGTTGTTGCAGAAGTGAATATGATGCTGGATTTTCGTGACGATCACGTAAAATGGCGGCCACCCGTAGTGCAAACATCGACCATGAATATTGTTGGTATCACTGAGCTTTTGTCAGCTATTGAAAGACACCGCGGCTATCTTCTCGACAAGGGAATCTTTGATGTTAGAAGAAACGAGCGTGCAAAAAATGAAACACTTGACATAGTAAGCCAGCAATGGGAAAGGTTGGTCAAGAAACAGGTAAACCAGCCCGGGCAGGTAAAACAGCTTCTTGAAAAAGTCGCTGCACGTGAAGTTGACCCATATACCGCTTCGGTGGAAATTTTGGATCTGGTTATGCAACAGGTGGGTGGAGAGACCACGCCGGCCCGGTAATAAAATCTGCTATGTATAGCCCTACCAAATAAGGGCTATTTTTATTATAATATTTTGGAAATACAGTGAAATCTTTGCTTATTTTGGGTATAATCAAGAAAAAACTTAAGGAGTGAAAATATGAAGGTAACGTTCTTGGGACATGCAGGATTTCTTGTGGAGGGGAGCGCGGCCATAGTAATTGACCCGTTTCTGACCGGCAACCCTGTTGCAACAGTAAAACCCGAAGAAATCAGAGCTGACCTGGTACTGGTAACACATGGCCACGGCGATCACCTGGGTAATGCCGTGGACATCGCCAAGCAATCCGGTGGTACACTGGTTTCCGTGTTTGAGATGGCAACCTATGCCGGACGTAATGGGGCGTTATCGCACGGAATGCATATTGGAGGCAGCCATACCTTTAATGGAGTAAAAATAAAGCTGACGCCGGCATGGCACGGGACAGGTTTCGGGGAAGGACCCATGGAGTATCTGGGTACGCCATGCGGATTTTTGATTCATATGGACGGCAGAACCATTTACCACTCCGGTGATACCGGCTTATTCGGTGACATGGAATTAATCGGTCGCTTGCATCCGGCTGACCTGGCCTTACTGCCTATCGGCGATAATTTCACGATGGGGCCTGAGGATGCATTAGAAGCAGTAAAGATGCTTAAGCCCAAAATGGTCGTTCCCATGCATTACAATACCTGGCCTTTGATCAAACAGGACCCGTTGAGATTTAAAGCGGAGGTGGAGTCTGCTACAGTAAGTAAGGTTACGGTTCTTGCCCCGGGCGAAAGCTTTGAGCTTCTTTAAAAATATTGCCCCAATAAAAAAGACACTGTGCCTTAATTTATTACCATTAACGCCAGTCTATTAAAAGACGGTCTGATTAATCCCGGGTCCGGGATTAATCAGACCGTCTACTTTTTAAAAACTTTACTACTATTCTTCCCAGACCTTAACTTCTTTCATTTTATCGCCTGGTTTAATTTTATCTACATATTCCATTCCCTCTACCACCTGGCCAAAAACGGTATGGACACCGTCAAGGTGGGGGAATGCGTCATAGCATATAAAAAATTGGCTGCCGCCCGTATCTTTTCCTGCGTGTGCCATCGATAAGGCTCCCTTAACATGCTTATGGGGGTTGCCGGCTGTTTCACATTTGATTTGGTAACCTGGTCCGCCTGTCCCGTTACCTTTGGGGCAGCCTCCCTGGGCAACAAAACCCGGTATTACACGGTGAAAATTCAAACCGTTATAAAATCCGGAATTTGCGAGTTTTTCAAAATTTGCAACCGTTCCCGGCGCAGCTTTATCAAAAAACTCTATAATCACTTTATTACCGCTCTCTAACTCAATACTGCCTTTTTTCATGGGCGATCCTCCTTTAATACCTTGACGGTAAGTCCTATTTTACCATAATAATGAAGGCAATGCAAAATTGCGTCGAAAATCAGTTTGTTTATTTATTTTTAGAATTTACGTATATAAATCGCACCTGGTTAAATAATAGCCTCTGCGCAAAGTGCGGCTGTTAAGTTTTTTAGGACAAGAACTAAGTTGGTGTAATTTTTTTATGTGATCGATAAATTGCCGCTT
>DNIT01000083.1:0-1893 GCA_003489345.1 Pelotomaculum sp.
CGGCATAATCAGCTTGCTCTTTAAGACGGGAATGCTGTTCATACCATCGGCCTTTCCGAGTACAGTTTGTAAAATATAGCTTCCACATTCCAAGCTTCAAAATATTTTTGCTCTAATTTTACCATGAAAAAACGAAGTAAAAAACGGTTCTCACGTTGATTTTTCAGGGTCTCCGGCACATAGGAGCCCCTGTTTTTATTTTATATTTTTTTGATGGCTGTACTGTAGAATTGAAAAGAAAATTAAAACTGGCATTAGCGACAATCAGGCCGTAAATCTGCGGGCCAGGTATGTTAAGGCGGGGTGAGAGGACTATTTCATTTTACAGCTGAATGGAACAGGGAAAACAGGGTGGACTGGGAAGACAGCTCGCTTCTTTGGCGAAGGGCAAGCCTTCGCCAAGCAAAACCGGTGTGAAAAAGATTGTTTGTAAAGAAGAAAGGAGTGACAGGGTGATGATTCGCCTGAAGAGAAAATCCAAAGCCGTTACCGTTCTGCTGGTAATGGCCATGCTGCTTACGCTGTGGCCGGGAGCAGCCTTTACGGCGGCGCCGACGATCAGCGGCGCCCAGATGGATAATTTGCTGGCTCCCAATTATATTCGCGTGCTGGTCAATTTTAGCGAAGGAATATATACCGGCACGGATGGAACCAGTGGAACCGGGGCTGTAAGTGCCGGTGATTTCGCCCTCACCGTAGCCGGCAATGGGGGGGCGGTTACCGATGCTGCGATTCGTTCTATTAACAATAACAGTAACCAACCTCCGGAACCCGGTGACCGAGATTTCTTTTTTTACATTGACCTGACCGGAGGGCCCCCCAGCGGGACGGAAACGGTCACCATCAGCCCTGCGGTCGGTGAAGCCGTGTATAATGGGTCCGGGGAAGCCATGGTAGCCGGCGAGAGCGCTGCATTTACCTTATTGGATAAGCGGGTGGAATTTGCACCTGGTTATCCCCAGGCCGGGACGGCCCAGGCGGCCGGCAGTAAACAGGTGCAACTGACAATCAAACCGCTGCATGAAACCGTAACCGCCTATTATGTGGTGGTAGCCGATGATGCCGCCGCACCTGACACGGGGCAGGTCATGGCCGGACAGGACAGCGCAGGTCAACCGGCCCTTGCCGCCGGCAGCCAGGAAGCGGACACCGCCGGGGATACCAATTTTACGGTCGCCCTGCCGGCGGATGCCACTGAATATGACGCTTACGTGGTCATCGAAGACGCGGCCGGCAACGTCGCCGGCCCGGCCAAAGTCGAGGTGAGGACGCCGGACGCGTCCGCCTCCCCGGCGGTAATCGGCATAGCCGTAAAGACCCAGCCAAACGATTTGACTTATGCAGAGGGGGAACCCCTGGATCTTACCGGCTTGGCGGCAACCCTGAGCTATATCGGCGGTTCCAGTGAAGACGTAGCCTTCGGCGATTTTGCAGAGAAGGGCATAACAACTGCCCCGGCCCACGGAGCCGCCCTGTCGGTGGCGGAGCATCATGACCGGCCGGTGGTGGTGACTTATGGCACATATGCCGTCTATACCAACAATCTAACGGTCACAGACGCACCGGCAGGCAATGTCTGCAAAATCGTCGAAACCGGGATTCAATATGCCGGCCTGGAACAGGCCCTGGCGGCGATTACGGACCCGACGCCCAAGACCGTCAGGCTGCTGCAAACCATTGAGCACAGCGGTGGCATCGCCATGGACAACAAAAATATTACCTTTGACCTGAACGGATTCACACTGAATGTCAACAATCTTGACGGCATAGGGCTTCGTGTGGACAATGGCGCCAATGTGGATTACGTTGACACGACCGCTGCGCCCGGCAAGTTCAACGTTACCGGCACCACCCGTGGCGTGCATGTCTCCGGCGGCGGCCAGGCCGTTGTGG
>DNIT01000083.1:2015-5753 GCA_003489345.1 Pelotomaculum sp.
CGGCGGCGGCCAGGCCGTTGTGAGCAGTGCCAAAGCAAACACCGGCGAAGGGGGTATCGGCGCCTATGTCACTGGTGCAGGGAAAATTGACATATACGGCGATGCCGAGGGATACTTTGGCGTTAACATTGCCGGGGAGGGTATATCTTTATCCTCCGTCACGGTAAAAGGGGACGCGAGGGGAATTCTTTACGGCACATATACCCATGCCGGTAAAATCGACGTAGACGGGAACTCCGTCTCCTACATGAACAACACGACTGATTGCGGCGCTTATGCCGTGAGCGGCGGTGTCATTACCATTGCCGGAGATGCCCGGGGCGGGGATTACGGAGCTATGGCTGACGGCATAAATAGCCAGGTTAAGGTCGGCGGCAACGTCGAAGGGACCGAAGATGGCTCCGGCTCCGGCGCGGCTGCAGTCGGGGGGGGCAGAGTAGAGATCACAGGTGACGCAACAGGAAAACGATGCGGCGTGTATGCCGGTGAAAATAGCTCCGCCGCAGTTGGCGGCGTGGTCGACGGAGGCACTTACGGAGCCCAGGCCGGCCAGGGAGCGGAAATTACTGTCATGAAGAATGTTACGGCAAGCGGCGCTGAAGGGATTGGCGTCTATGCCGCAGCCGGAGGAAGCATTACGGTGGGCACGGCACTGGAAGCCGCTCAGGTGCAAGGGGTACTCTATGGAGCTTACGCCGGCAGCAATTCTAGAAATCCGGAAAATGTCAGCAAAGTCCATATTTTTGGTGATGTCGAGGCCACGACCAATGATGAGCAGAACGGTTTTGGCGCCTATGTGGAAAATGACGGAGAAATCACCATAGAAGGCAGCGTTTTTGGAGTCAATTACCTGAAATTCAAAACTGCCCTTACCGGTGACAGTTTGACAACAGTAAGGACCAGGGGCGAACATGAATATACGGAGGATTTGGCCTACCGTCTTTACACAGACGATGTCGGCAAAATACGCATAAAGGAAAATATTGTGCCGCAACCTGTCTGCGAAATTGGCGAGCAAGCGTATCTTACCCTGTATGGGGCGCTAAGAAACGTAGAGAGCGGGGAAACCGTCACGCTGCTCTCCGATATTGGCTACGCGGGAGGCGTTGACATCAGGGATAAGGATATTACCTTTGACTTAAACAATCATACGGTCAATGTCGATAATCCTTCTCCATCAGGTACGGGGCTTAAGGTGACAAATGGCGGTCTTGCCTTGAACGGCTCCGGCACATTGCATGTCTGCGGCAGCTCTTACGGAGTGTATGCCTCCAGCGCCACAGTCAGCGTCACCAATGCTGAGGCCGGAGAGAATGGGATTGGCGTATACGCCGCTGACGGCAGTACAGTTGATATAGCCGGAAATATCACCGCATATGGCGCTTCCGGCGGGGGTATCTCTTGCATCAACTCGGAAGTCACCATAGACGGCTCGATAGTGGCGGAGAGGTATATAAAGATCGGGGAAGGCTGGCGGAATGAAAATGACGGTAGCCCGGACCCCGCCAAACCAGGCTATGTAAAATACAGCTTCCCCGGTGAAGATGAGACTGCCGCTGTCTGGGTGAAGGATACGCCGGCGCCGGGCGGCAATGTCTGCGAAATCGTCGAAACCGGGGTTGAATATCCTACCCTGGACGCGGCGCTGGCCGCGGTACCGGAACAAAACACCGATGCCGTCACCATTAAGCTGCTGTCCCATATTACCGACGACGACGGCATTGCTATATCCCGGAAAAAGATTGCGCTGGACTTAAACGGCAAGACGCTGGCCATCAACAACAGCGCAGGCACCTCAGGTCCAAATAGCGGAAAAGGACTTGATATACAGCTCTTGTCGGAGGTAAACATAATAGGAACGGGCAATTTGCATATTGCGTCCCGGATGGCGGGACTCAGCGTGAACGAATCAGATTTTACGACCTCAGAGGAAACAACCGTAAGCATCACATCCGCCGAAAATGTTGGTGTCCATGCGGACACCGAGTGCAACATTGTCATCAACGGTAATGTAACCGGAGCCGCTGCCGGAATCTATGCAAGCTATCGCAACAACATCTCCGTTTCCGGCACCGTTACCGCTACCGGAAATGGGGCCAATCACGCGGTTAACATTAACTATCCTGAAAACACCGTGTATGTGGGCAGTGCCGTCGTATCCTCCGGCATGGGAACCGGGGTGTATATTGGAGAAAGCGGCAGCGGCAGCGTAACGGTGGGCAGTCCGGAAAGTCCGGGTCAAGTCGTCGGCAAGGGCCACGGCATCTGGACACGACTGGTGGTCGACCCATCGACGGTTACAGTCTATGGAAATGTAACAGGGGCCTCCAACGGCATTGATGTTGCCGACGGCTGCGACATTACAGTTTACGGTAATGTAATATCGACTTCTTCCACCGCCGATAGTTACGGTGTGGATGGCTTCTTTAACAGCGTTGCCGGTAATATCTTTATAGACGGGGAGGTAGAAGGCGTTAACGGCATCCGTATCCACGGCGCTCAAAGCGAAGCAACGGTGGTCACTGGCAATGTGACGGCATCGGGCACCAGCGTCGATGATAATACAGGCGTTCGCGCCTCCTACGCCAAGTTGTACCTGGGCGGCAATGTAAGGGCAATCAACTGCACGGGGGCTTATTCCGCGGAGCAGTCGGAGATCACTGTCGACGGCACGATTTCGGCTGCAAGTTACATTAAAGTCAAATACGACAACAAGGCGGTTGGCAATAATGATGCTTCCAGCACCAAGTCTGGCTACCTTCAATATTCCGGCGATGATGCTACTTTCGTCTGGGTCAAGGAAGCCGCAGCCCCTACGATAACCGGCATAGCCATTAAGACCCAGCCGGCTGATTTGACTTACGCCGAGGGGGAAGCCCTGGACCTGAGCGGTCTGGTGGTAACCCTGACCTATAGTGACGAAGCAACCTTAGAAGTGGGCTACGAGGATTTTATCTACATGGGCATCACTGCCGATCCGGCCCACGGGACCAGGCTGTCCGTGGCGGAGCACCACAATAAGCCGGTGAGGGTAACCTGCAGCGGGCAGACGGCCGCCACGGATAATCTGACGGTGACCGCTGCTTCCTCCGGCGGCGGAGGAGGCGGCGGTAATCCCACTCCCCCGGGCACCCTGGTCACCTCCTCGGGCAACAACAATGTGTCCGGCAACGGCGTCACCCTGTCCTTCCCGGCCGGTGCAGTGGAAAACGATGTCCGCGTACAGATAAGAGAAGCCGGTCTGAGCTCCGGAATGACCCTGCCCGATGACAGTCAGCTGCTCAGCCGGATCGTGGAGATCGTCAAAAACAAGTCCGGCGACTTCTCGCAGCCGGTCACGATCACCATGGATTTCGACAAGTCCAAGGTCGATCCCGATCAATACGAGATCAAAATCTGCTACTTCGATGAAGAAACCGGGGAATGGGTGGAACTGGATAGCATTGAGGTGAACCTGGATGCCGGCACCGTTTCCGGCCAGGTCAGTCACTTTACCAAATTCGCCGTCATCGCCACGCCTAAAGCTATGCAACCGGAACCGGTCATTCCTCCGGCGGATCCCGTGGTGCAGGCTCCCGCGGCGGAAGAACCGCCCGACATTTCCGGTCACTGGGCCAGAGACAGCATTGTAAAATTAATCGACGCCGTGGTGATCAGTGGCTATCCGGACGGCAGCTTCCAGCCCGATAAAAGCGTTAGCCGGGCTGAATTCACCGTCATGCTGGTCAAAGCCTTAAA
>DNIT01000083.1:5839-6015 GCA_003489345.1 Pelotomaculum sp.
TTCACCGTCATGCTGGTCAAAGCGTTAAAGTTGGAGCCCAAGGACGGGCCGGTATTCCAGGATACCGTCGCCCACTGGGCGAAAGCGAGCATCGGCACCGCCGCCGCCCACCATATCATCAGCGGCTATGACCAGAATACTTTCGGTCCCGACGACAGGATTACCCGCGAACAGGC
>DNIT01000083.1:6239-6919 GCA_003489345.1 Pelotomaculum sp.
AACAACGCCTACCTGAGCGGCTATCCCGACAACAGCTTCCTGCCCCAGGGCTATACCAGCCGCGCCGAGGCTGCGGTGATTATCGCCAAACTGCTGTAAAAGACATATGCAGAGCCACACCGCGGCAGAGGCTAAAAGTCTCTGCCGCGCACAAACGACTGGCCGTAATTTCCGGCCAGTCGCCCACACATATTCGTCTTGGGTGCCTGCGGCGCTTCCACCCGGCGACTATGTGTTTTTTAGTACTGGATAGTGCGTTTTTTTAAAAGTATAATACTCATCGTCACACAAGGCCAAATGACTTGGGCGCGATATACTTCTCATTCTCGCATTGAAGATTAAGTGGGGCAGTGTTAAAATGAGGTTAGAAATATCTAATTTGATTCGGGAATATTTCATCAGCCGTGCGGATCTGAAGAGGGGAACGAATCATGAAGGCAAAAGAAAAGCTCGATTACGCGAACTGGATTCCGGTCAAGCTGCTTATCGCCTCGGGCGCCACAGGCGGCTTTCTGGCGGTGTTGTTTGGGCTCAGTTTTCTTCTTTCCGGCGGGACGGCGCTTGTCGTTTTGCGCGTGCTTTTGGCGGCGGCGTCTGTGTTGATGCTGTGCTTGTTCGGCTATATGAGTTACGCCCACAAGCTGCTTTCCTACGAAGGAGGCGGCATTCAGGGCAAAATA
>DNIT01000167.1:0-2523 GCA_003489345.1 Pelotomaculum sp.
CTCGTAATGGCCCTGCCCCTTTGCAAGATTACCCCGTAACATTTTTGCCTTTTTCCACCCCCGCCACTCCAATCAGGTTTTTATGATGCTGGAGCAGTTGCCGGCTCTGCAGGCGCTTTCTCCTCTTCTTTTGGAATAAAGGCCCCTTTGCCGAGTAATAATGCACAAAGCAAGATGCCGACTCCCAGTCCCCAGGCTGCGCCCTGAACCGCCAGCGCAGCGCCGCATACGCCGGCAATACCACGCTCGGTGTTATTTGAAACCATGTTCATGGCAATGTAGACACAGGCAAAACCCTGGATCATCATGGTCAACGACAGTGCGATGGGGAGCGCCGGCTGGAAGATCAACACCAGCGGCAGGATCAAGCAACTGGCAAATTTCATATAGTTGAAGGTGCCCATACCGGAGAAGATGGAGTCCATAGCCTTGCGGCCGCCCTTGTAACGCTCACAGATAGTAACCTGCATCGCCGTCCATGTCGGGCCGCCCAGCCCGGCATGCGGGAAGAAGAAACCTTCAGCAAAGTTTCTGATAGCGCAAACTATGTTCATACGGTTGGGGTCCGAATCGACCTTTTCATCGGGCCTGTATTGTTCGTTGGCAGTTCTCATGACCGTTTCACCAAGGATCATGTTGCCGAAAGCGATGATATAGGCAACCAGGGCCATCGGTATGGCAGCGATCCAAATCTGGGCTGACGGCAGGCCTAATCCGACAACTGAATAACTACTGAGTACTTCGCTAAATCGAGGGATAAAGAAGAGTCCCGGTTGCATAACCGGCAAAGGAAGCTCGCCTGAAATCCAACCGACGATAATCCCGGCGGCAATACCAGGCGCAATGCCTAAATTGGCGACTGTCATCAGGAATTTTTTGCCGTCCATCTGACCGCTGCGGACTTTTTCAGTAAAGCCCTTGGAATATATCAGGTAGAGTGCGAATAACCCGCCCACAGTGATGCTCAATGGATATTTCATGAGACCGGTTCCGGTCGGGGCGAATACATATGTTCCAATAAGCCCCGAGACCCCCGCTCCCAGCAAAATACCCGATTGAATCGCCTTGGGCGTGTATTCGATCAGTTTTTTGGCCAGTCCGGTGACACCTAGGACAAAATAGATAAGACCCAGTATTACCTGCAGTGCAATCAATCCTTCAATACGGTCGGTACCCACGGTAATCTTGTTCAAATAGGCGATAACCAGCGGCAGCGCCGGCGTGATCCAGCCGGGAACGATGGGATCGCCCAGCAACTGGTGCAGACAGTACATCAACTCGTGGAAGACAACAATGGTCATGGCCAGTTCGAAGGGCATATCAAAGACGTCCTTCATAACCTGGATGATCCCCATGGCGGTGACAAACATAACCATCGCCTGAAGAATCTCAGAACCTTCAATTCCCCAGTGAACAAACGGTAACCTCAGTTTGAAATTAAAAATCTTAAGCGGAATATATGGTACCTCGTCGCCATCTTTCCTTTTGGCGGTCGGCAGCATAAGCGCCATAAACGAAAACCTCCTCTTCTTATGGACCATATTTTATTGGATCGGGAGGGCAGTTCAGGCTTTCGGGCCGTGTACTGCCCTCGCTAAACTTACTTTCTCGTGATAACTTCCAATGGCAACCTTACTATTTTTATTTCAGCGCCGCCCTGTACAGAGCCTCTATATCGGCAATTTTGGTAACCCTGGGGTTAATCTTGATGTTGCCGCTGAGCATGGCGTCTTTCGACATCTCTGGAATCTTGTCTTCCGTAACGCCATACAGCCCCAGGTTTTCCGGGATCCCTATATCCCTGGATAGTTTCTCCACAGCTTCAACTGCCAGGGGTGCTGCTTCCAGATCGGTCATCCTGCTGACATCTTCGCCCAGCAATTGAGCAATGACCTTATATTTTCCTTGGTCGGCAAGCATATTGAATTTCATAACATGCGGGAGCAGGATGGAGTTGGCGACGCCGTGGGGAACATCGAAGAAACCGCCCAGCGGGTGGGCCATAGCATGGCAGTTGCCAAGTCTGGAAATGTCGAAGGCAATCCCGGCCAGGTTGCTGGCTACCAACATTCCGGTCGCCGCTTCCAAATCGGACGCTTGGGCTACAAAATGCCTCAGGTATTTGCCGATCAGTCTGATCGCTTCTACTGCAAAGGCATTGGTAAAGGAGTTAGAGGCGAGGTTGATATAGGACTCGATCGCGTGGGTAAGCGCATCCATACCTGTGGAAGCTGCGATAAACGGAGGCATTTTAGAGAAAATCGACGGGTCAAGCAAAGCAACGCTCGGAAGCATGCTCTTGCCAAGGATGGTCATCTTATAATTCCTGGATTTAACAGTGATAACGGTCATGGCAGTGGTTTCACTGCCGGTACCTGCCGTAGTCGGCACGCAAATGGTTGGCAGGGGAGGATTTTTATACTTTTCAGGACCTTCGTAGCTCTCCAGGTCCCCGCCGTTGGTCATCAGCAATGCGATAGCCTTGGAAACATCTATGGGGCTGCCGCCGCCGATTGCTACAAG
>DNIT01000167.1:2793-5017 GCA_003489345.1 Pelotomaculum sp.
ACGCCGGGGTCTGTTACCAGTAAAATCCTGTCAGTACCAAGGCCTTTAATTTCATCTACCAGTCTGTTTTTGATGGCTCCGGCTTCCAAAACCGTCTTGATAGGATGATCGTAACTAAAAGCATTGATGGTACCCATTTAGAAATCCCCCTTTTGATTTATTATTTGGTAATTCTGTGAAGCTGATAGACTTATTACTCCCCCAATCCCTCCATATTAATTGCTTCGCTCATGTATAAGAGCAAAAAGCATACCAAATGAGGCTTTTAAATTTAAAAATTTTGCTGGTTTCCGTTGAACCCCGTATAAACATTACGTTTGCAAGGATTAACACAATTACCTCCAGCCAGATATCGCCATTGGAACAGTCGACTAGGTCAGGCGCATGATACAAGAATGAATCAACGCGATTCATCATTGTTTGCATTGGGGATGGAATACCAGCCGTTATCAGGAGGCAAGTTGTAATTCGCCTATCAGCGTTGTTCCTCACTGTGAATTCTTTTTAAAACTGCTCCAACTGTTGCTGACCTGCCTGGAAAACTCCCGGCAGGTACCGCTGTCTTTCAATTCCAGCAAAAGGTTGTTCTCATCATTATCGATATCGGTGTACTTGATCAGGGTGAAGTGTCTGTACTTGTCTTTAAAGATCATCGGCGCGAAAGGACCCCAGAAAACAACGCTCTTATTCTTCAGGTTGGCCTTGGTGCGAGTTGTAAAATGCTCGATCTTCCTGATCTGCCGATAAGGTATCGAACCGGCTTCTCCTTTTAAGGAATAAAGCACCAGAGAATTGCCGGCCAGGCCAACTTTGAGGGGAGTCAGCCGGGGAATCGCGGGAAACCCTCCTTGGTAGGAGACAGATCCCAGCAACTCCTCAATTTGAAATTTTTCGGTAAAATGCCGGTCTACTTGTTCCACCTCTCTCAACTTGGAACGCCCTCGCAAGTAGCTGATAGCAACCAATGCCATTACCGCCATTCCGATCAGTATCGCTTTCATTTACTCCCCCCTCTAGCAGACTAACAGGAGAAAAGGGACCGGAGGCAAGCCATCGGGCTTACCTCAGTCCTTAAGAGGTGTAAGCCATATCAAGACTTAATATTTTGGTTCCAGCCTTTCGTATTTGCAGGTCATATATAGAAGCGCGCCCAATGCTGATAAAATGCACATAACAATCAGGGCGCCGTTGTAGCCGAAAGCCGTATCGACAATGATTCCTGTGACTATCGGGCCCAGCAGGGAACCAAAGTTGCCGACGAAACTATAGACCCCGCCGACACCCCCGGCCTGGCCGTAAGGAGCCACGTCGGTAGGAATCGCCCAGACGTTGGAGGCGCCGAAGGAGAAGATACCCATGGAGCAGGTCAGCCACAATATAGCCATTACCGCCGAAGTAGCGGCAGCTTGTGTTGCCAGGTAGAGGAAAATGGCTCCACCGATCATTCCCACGCCCATCCCGGTACGCCGGATGGCTGTTATCGTTGCGCCTCTTCTAAACCAGCGGTCGAAAACAAACCCTCCGAGCAACTCCATCGACACACCGGCTATATATGGCAGCATTGCTGCAAAACCCATTGATTTCAGGCTCAGACCGCATACGTTCATCATGTACGCGGGTATCCAGGAATTGAAGGTTGTCCAGAAATACATGTAGAGGGCGTAGCCGCCGCAGAGCTGGAGGATCACCCGGTAGGTGAAGAGCTTTGCGAGCGGAATTGGTTGCACCACAACCTGGCCTTCCTCGGTTACGATCTCGTCCTGGCGGATGTAGGCCAACTCAGATTCAGTCACTTTCGGATGCTCGTCAGGATCCTTGTAGTAGTATAGCCATATGAAGCTGTAAATTACCGCGATTGCGCCGGACACAACAAATGATGCCTTCCAGCCCCAGGCGACAATGATCAAGGCCACCAGAGGAGGCGCGAAGGCGTTCCCCACCCTGGCACAGCAGTCGAAGCAGGCGGAAGCCATAGTGCGTTCACGTTTCGGCACCCATACCGACACCACCCGGGGAGCGGCGGGATAACTGGGAGCTTCCGTGATGCCAAGCCCAATCCGAACCGCCAAAAAAGAACCGAAACTATTTACCAGAGAGGTCAGCACCGTCACCAGACCCCAGCCCAGGCAGGAGTAGAACATCAACATTTTGGGACCAAACTTATTTAAAAGAGCGCCGACGGGTATCATCATTAAAGTGTAAGACCAGAAGAAGGCCGACATCA
>DNIT01000078.1:0-528 GCA_003489345.1 Pelotomaculum sp.
CTACAAGCGGGGGAGGTTCACTAGATCGCTTAAGGTATCAGCATTACCACTTGTCACCAGCATTAGCTTATATGGTGGTTTAGTTTCCACACCTTTAACAATAAACTCTGCCGTGCTACCCTGGGCGCTCATTCCGTAGATTGCCGCTGTTGCTGCATCCATTTTTTCAGGTCTTTTTATTTATTGCTTACGGTCCTTAGTTACTTCTTCAGCCCAAATATAATCATCTGCAACGCTTCTATGTGTCTCAAAATTTCTGCATGGTCGGCCGCAGGATAATCAATAACGCAGGTGGCCCATATGTCGGCTAGGACCTGGAGCATATCGTTAGGCGACATATTGACACCCCTGCTTACATAATATTCCATGGGCTTCCAGGATGATACAAATCTAAAGCCGCCCCTCCGGACGGCTCTCCTTTCAATACGGCTTTTCACCCTTAGCCTGCTTTTGCAGCAAATAAAAAAATAACTTAACAGAAGAACCTTACGGCTCCTTCTTTATATTTTCAGCTATACTCTTGATAGA
>DNIT01000078.1:620-9905 GCA_003489345.1 Pelotomaculum sp.
AATTGACTCATGGGCTCTCATAAATCGCCACACCACTACCGCAACGAAAACATAAACAGCTACTATGCCAACCGCTATGAAAGCTTCAAACCCCCCGATCATAATGAAGGCATCATCCCCTTTCCCTCCTTTTTAATAATTCGAGAATAATTTACTGATTCCTACAGATCCCGCAGGTTTTTCATGCTCCGTGGTTCGTCGCTGGTTTCAATCCACTATGGATTCATATTTTTTACCTCCCTGGCATAAATAATCTTACTGGGGTGAAATAAATAAAGATGCAAACTAAACACTTCGTTGTAGACACAGCCCTATTAATTTTAATGCTCGTAACCGCAATTACCGGCCTTTTTGTTTGGTTAGTCCTCCCAGACGAAATAGAATTCGAGGTAATCCATCATCTTCTGGGAGAAATTCATAAATGGGCATCATTAGGTTTGGTTGCTTTGACTGTGTATCATTTTGTTCTTCACTGGGATTGGTACAAAAGAATCCTTAGGAATCTTAAAATAAAATGATCTTTTACTGATAAGCTATAGGTGAGCCACTCCATACAACCCCGATAGGGGGTTTGTTTGTTTTTTATCCGTCTTGGGCACCACTTAGGGCTTGTTTTCGGTACTTTTTTAATTTCTTTATACCCGGCCAGGCGCTGCTGCTTCGGATGCCGGCCGGCGCGCTGGAGCCAGCGCTCATTCATGGGCGTGCTGACATATTGAAATCTGTGCTTTGGGAATCTCCCCACCAACTCAGCACCCAGATTCAACCTTTTTTATAGTGTAGCAGAAGGAATCTTTCCTGATAGTGCGAATACTATTATTTTAAAATATTAGAAAGGACTGGCAATGATGAATGCAAATAATGTTATGAGATTTTTTGGATACTTACTTTATACTTTTCTAGTCGGCCTTATTTTATTAAAAGGTTCACAATATGAGCAACAACTAAAGGATTTAGTAGCTCAGACCTATAAACCTCTTCCTTATCAAATCTATCTATCGGTATATCCTATTGTTATAGGGTTTCTAATGGGTTTACCTAAGCTTATCAGCAATTTTTTTAAAAATGGTATTTGGCGCTTTGATTTGATAAAGTTTGTTGCGATTGGGATACCGGTCCTTTTGGTAGTAACAATGCCAATTGTCTATTTTTCCCCTCTTTATAACTATTTGAAATTTCTAAGGCTACTTTTTTACTATAGCTTAGGGTCACCAATACCGCATGTTGTAGCCGGTATAGTCTTTGGTTATTTAATCTGTTCAGTTTTGGCTAAGCGTGACCCAACTTAATGTGCATGAGGGGACGTTTCGCCTTTATCGGCCTGTCGGTTGTGCTGCAACCGCTATCTCTCTTTACTATTGAATTTTTGGTAGAGCTTCTTCGTCAAATAGAGTGTTGCTTTTATCGCCAAAAGCCCGCTAAGCATGACTATAAACCCCCATAGTCCGGAAACGATGTCGGCAAATTCCATGGCTCCCCTGCCGGTTATTTTTTGCTCAATTTCCAGTCCAAACACGACCACGATCAGGACCGTACAGGTATAAATGAAAGAAATAACTGAGATACTCCATCTGGTAACATACCTGAAAAGCAAATCGGATAGTACAAAGATCGCTATGCCAATAATCCCGACAAACCAGAAATGAAGGTCTTTATCGGTTAAACCAAAGCCCAGGAATTTAAAAATGTTTACTACAGAATCATGCAAATAATTAATACCGTTAACCAAAATCAACAAAGCTTTTTCCAAGTTTCGTACACCCCGTGGGATCCGTTTTTTAAAGTTGGTAATACTACATTATACTATACCTGCCTTTTAGGATATGAAAATTTAGCAAAATTGCCGCCTCCCCGGCGGCAAAACTATTTCACCTGAATATTAGCTTACCTGAAGAATTTTGCTATTGCCCCCTTCGTTCCCGGCTGGACAACCAGGCCTATATCCTGGCAATATCTGGGGGTAACCAAAATTGCCCCGGCTATATGTCAGCGGAGCGCCCCCATTGAGCAGGTATATGGCGTAGGATGCCGGTTCTGGGACTTCTCTGTAACCGGCGTGAGCACGGCTCCAGATTCTGTAAAGAAAGCTCGAGCGGGAAATACGGAAACTGCGGCTAATCAGCTTCCCAGGCGCCTTTAAACCTGACAAAAAACTGCGTACCGTCAGGACCGGTCTCAAATTCGATCCTGGAATTATGGCGTTCAGCAATGCTGTAGCAAACAGCCAAGCCCAGACCGGTGCCGGTCTCCTTGGTGGTGTAAAAGGGTGTGCCAATTTTTGACAGGGCATCATCCGGGATCCCTTGACCCTGATCCTGAACTGCCAAAACAACTTCCCCCGCGTCCTGGTAGGTTTTTATCGTAATCGTACCCCGGTGTTCCATGGCTTCGATCCCGTTGCGCACAAGGTTAAAGATGATTTGCTTTATTTCTTTTTCATCAAGAGACAGATCCGGAATTTCAGCCAGCTTGAAGGCAACGTTATAATCGCTTTTAGCAACATCGGCCTGCAGTAAAGGAGCAATCGAACGAATAATGCTGTTCAGGCTATGCATCCTTTTTTCTATCGCCTTATTTTTAGCCAGAGATAAAAATTCGGTTATAATTGAATTCGCCCGATCCAGTTCGTCCATCATCAGTGTGAAATATTCTTTGTCGGTAGAGTAAAGCTCTTTTTTCCCAAGCAGCTGCAAAAATCCCCTTACCGTTGTCATGGGGTTCCTGACCTCGTGGCCGATTGCCGCAGCCATTTCACCCACCAGGTTTAATCTGTCCAAACGGGCCATCTCCAGCTGCAAGCCCTTCTTTTCTGTAATATCCTCTGATATCTTCAGGAGATTGGTTGTCATCCCAGCGGCGTTTTTAAAAGGAGTAAAATACGTATGCTCCCAGAATGAATCGGAGTTTTTTTTCTTGATCAGCAGTTCACCGCTCCATTCTTTCCCTTCCCGTACCTCTTCATATATTTGCTCATAGAATTCAGCGGGCTCGCTGCCCAGGCGGCTGATATTGAAACCGGTCACGTCTTCATTTGCATATCCGGTAACCCGGGTGAACTGCGGATTGACAAATTCAATATTTCCATCTGTATCCGTTAATACAATGATTGCCGGGCTCTGTTCCACAATGCGGGATAATTTAAAGGTCTGTTCCTCTGCAAGCTTGCGCCTTTCGATTTCTCCCTGTAATTCGTCCAAATTTTCCTGCAGCCGCCTCCGGCTCTCCGCTTCAAGATTGGTGATGCTGCCGATAAACCAGCCCATCAAAAACGTTACGCTGATGAGAATAAGATTTTGCTCAAATGCCTGGATAAGGGGTTCATGATCGAAAAACACGCTGCTCCAGGTCAGGAAGGCGGAACCCAAAAAAGCAATGAACAGGCCGCCGCTTTTGCCCAATACGGTGGCAGCCACAATAACAGGCAGCAGTATTGCCACCTGTTTTCCATATGGGTCGTGCGGAACCTGCAGCAAGATAAATGCCGTAATGAGAAGGGGAAACATAACATACGCCATTTTTATATATAGAATTTTCATTTGATTTAACAATCTTTCCAAAAACTTATACAAAAAAACTGCCACCACACATATTGTTCCTGAAATAATAGTGAGAAAAAGACTAAAGGAAGTGCTAAAGCCCTTGCCCAAAGAGAAGGAAACAAAAAAAATCAATATGCAGGCCATCTGAGCCCCGACAATATATTCAAAGACTTCCCACTCTCTGGTTTTTTTGATATCCGTCATAAAACTATGACCCCTTTAACCAGATACCATAAAAAGAGGTGGTTGCCCACCCCTTTTTATGTGTTATTTTCTGAGCGATTCAGGGACTTCAGGCTGGTACTGATGTAAACCGCAAGCACTGGCGGAAGCTATCACGGCAAGGAATGTCATCACCGTTACCGCCAAAAAAAACAGCCTGTTAGCCAAACCCTTCATCTTTTTCACCCCCTTGTCGCAAAATAAAGGTGCGGTCAATTAAATGCATCAATTGATGTCCGGGCCCGGTCAGCATAAAACTGACCCAGAGGAGACAAAGAGCGAGGCTTGCCCGTACCACTTGGGCGAGTTCCCAGACACTGTCGCGCAAGATGAGCGTGATGGCTGCAGCCAGCAAAAAGACCACCAGGGCGTATCTCTTGAGTTTTTTGCGTCTGACCGGTGAAACAATTGGCGCGGCGGGGTTGTCAACCGGAGCCAATGTAACGAGCGCGGTAAAACTCAATAATAATGCAATTAAAGAGAAGATATCAAGACCAATTTTACTGTATTTGGAAAAAAGTATAGCGCCCAAAGACATCAGGGTCGTCGACAATATTGTAATACAAGCGCAGCGCCAGGGGGAATCGGAGTGCGCGCCGCCGGCGGTGTGGCGGAACAAAAATAAGGTAGCCAGGATGGCAATCGTGGCCGGTAAAATCCCCAGCAAAAAGCCGATCAGCAGTATAGCGGCGAGGTTTAGCAAGTTGATGATGATGATGTCGGCGGCATAGGCCAGAACCATTTCTTTTTCCCGGGAAACGCCGGTTTTGGCGCGCAAGTAGCTTGCCCAGCGCCTGCTGACGGTCATGTAACTCATACTCTCCACATACCCTCCCTGGGCTTTTTAAATTTTGCGTACAAGATCGCCAGCAGCAGTAAAACTATATCCTGGGGAAAACCAATCATTTTCCACAGAACCCAATTGGTGTCCGGCAGGGTGTTGATATTTAAATCGAAAAAGTGTGAAAATAGGATGTTATTTAATGACTCAGCTGTCGCTAACATCGCTTCGCTGACAAAAGCAGCAATGAATGCGCTTGATAATTTTGCTTTGGTTGCTTTGCACAACAGCACAACCATGGAAAGGAGTAAGAACGCTGTGTGCACCCCAAAAGATGCGCCGGCTGTCCTAATCAGATAGATGGCGATACAAACGACAGTCGCGGCGGGTATAACGAGCAGCCACCGGATCGGAACCCTTAAAATAGCCAATGCCAAGGCAAATGTGCCAGTTAATTCGGGTATGCCCTGCACCAGAAACCAAACAAATTCTGTATCCATGGGTCTCCCTCACTCCCAAGATGTCTTTCTTAATTATTTCGACAAAAAGTTGATATCACCTCGCAATATTAGTTAAAATATCCAGAAATCTTTCGATAAATTTCGACATTATTCCGAGGATTGACACTCCTCATCCGTTGACTGGTTTCTATGCCACGTCCCTTTGGATTGTCCATACCATATTCCTCATACAAATAAAAAAACCGGATTGGTTTCATCCGGATCCTGAACAAAAACACATTATTTAAATGGAGAAAATACCCGCCGGGGGATATTGGCTATCCCCTGGATAAGCCCATATTTTATTCTTTCTCCTCACTTTCTGATATTTTTTTAGTGCCCTTTGTTTCTTCAACTGTTTTAAGGCATTTTTTCAATGTCTCAGTTTCAATTTCTCCGCAAATGATCACAACAATACTATCTTCGATTTCTATGCGGAAGTTGTACTCCTTTTCGCCCACCGGCATATGCTCCCTCCCTTTAAAAATGAATTTCTGACTTACCCTTGTCTCTAAATATACTATGACATACGATTGTAATTAATTAATAAAAAACGTCTCAAATGGCGGGCCGGTTTTTCTTTTTGTAAAAGTTATCCTCAGCCGGACAGAACCAAAACAAGGACGGCAGAAGGAAAAAATTTGCAGTCATAAATATTTTGACAAAATAAAGGTTTTATTCAACATGCATAGAATTTACTTTTTGTTACTCCGCGTCCGGAGCCCCAAGGTGTGAAGTGCGATGGTCCCGGACCAGTGGATATTGCCTGAAACGGACAAGCCTCCCGTGTGGAGAGGAGCATGTTTTTGCTATGCTTTTTACCGCACGTGCTGTGCGGTTGTTGTTTTTGCAGTAAAAATTTCAAAGTTATTGGAGGGTTGGGATAGTGGGGCAACAAGTCTGTTCATTTATCAATGGAAACTGGATCACGACAAAGCAGAAGGGAAAATTAATAAGCAAGGCCACCGGTAAAGCCATGGCCGAGTTTTTCTTGGCCGGACCGGCGGAGGTTGATGCTGCTGTTGCCGCTGCGCTGGATGCGTTCAGGATGAAGAAGTTATCTCCTTATAGTCGCTTTGAGATACTAAAAAAAGCAAGCGAATTATTAATGGACAAGCAAAACGAACTGGCATCCATCATTTCCCAGGAAGTCGGGAAAAATATTAAAGAGGCAAGGGGAGAAGTTGCCCGCGCTTCCCAGACGCTATTGATTTCCGCAGAAGAAAGCAAACGGATCAAGGGAGAAATCGTTCCTATCGCCGGTTCTCCCGGCAATGAAAACCGCCGGGCCTGGACCATACGCGCTCCCCGGGGGGTGGTTTGCGCCATTACACCCTTTAATTTTCCACTCAACCTCACCTGTCATAAAATCGGCCCGGCCATTGCAGCTGGAAATACTGTTGTCTATAAGCCGGCCAGTGCGACTCCCTTCATCGGGGCCAAATTGTGCGAGATCATGGCGGAGGCCGGCTTGCCGGCAGGCTGCTTGAATATGGTTATAGGACCCGGCGCTTTGGTCGGCGACGCCCTGGCCAAAGACAATCGAATTGCTTACTATAGTTTTACAGGAAGTTCTGAGGTGGGGATAAAGCTTAAGACTGCAGTTGGCTTAAGGCCTATTGCCCTGGAGCTCGGCGCCAACTCACCCACGATAGTGCACAGTGATGCGGATTTAAACACAGCGGTTGAGGCCTGTACCCGCTTTGCCTTTGCCAACGCGGGGCAGGTATGTATATCCGTGCAGCGGGTATATGTGCACCGTCCGGTTTATGATGAGTTTTGCAGACGGGCCGTCTCCCTGACCGAAACCTTAAAAGTCGGCGATCCTTTGGACCCGGCCAACGATTTGGGTTCCATGATCAGTGAAACTGAATCAACAAGGGCTGAGGAATGGATTCATGAAGCCGTAGCCGGAGGCGCCGAGATACTGGTTGGCGGCGGCCGCCGCGGACCGTTCCTGGAACCTACCATATTAGCCAATGTTCTTCCTGATATGAAGTGCGTTTGTAATGAGATTTTTGCTCCCGTTTTCTCCATTATTGCCTATGATACAATTGATGAGGCCATTGCGCTGGCCAATGATTCCCGTTATGGGCTGCAAGCAGGCGTGTTTACCAATTCCCTTGAGATTGCCTGCCGCTGCGCTGAGGAGTTGGAAGCCGGCGGGGTAATTATAAACGATGTTTCTACCTTCCGTACAGATCTTATGCCCTATGGCGGCTGGAAGGAAAGCGGCACAGGTAAAGAGGGGCCTCGCTATGCAATAGAAGAGATGACTGAAGAAAAACTCGTTGTGATAAAAATCTAGCGACAACATCAGCAAGAGCATTCCCCAACGTCGTATCCTACCCGGCCACAGCGCCGGGGTTTTGCTTCTTAATAATATTTCTTCATGATTATTGAACCGGGTGCCATCTGTCTTTAGCGTATGGCACAATATATAATACAAGTGTTTCAGCTATAATTTTATTGTATAATTGAAATAAAACAAAGCAAAATACGATCATACCAATGGGGGGTATTATGGATTCAATTCGCGAGTCAGACCTTCCCGGAATCGGACGAAAGTTTCAAATCAATACACGTAGCGGAGATAAGCTCGTTATTGTTGTTCACGATGACGGAAGGCGTGAAATCTACCACTTTGATAACGATGACCCTGAAGAAAGCATATCCATGGTTACTCTTGATGATGCCGAGGCACGCCGGGTGGCAGGTATTATCGGCGGCATGTCCTATATGCCGAGGGATTTGGAATCGGTTGACGTGTGTTTTGATGAAATGTTTATCGAATGGTATAAGGTTGAGCCGGGCGCCCAATCGGTCGGTATGACCATCGGCGGTTTGGGCATCCGCAAAAAAACAGGCGCCACTATTATTGCTATTGTGAAGCGTGATCAGCTCCAAATAATCAATCCCGGGCCGGAGCAAATAATCATGGAAGGGGCAACCCTGGTGATATTGGGTGAACGGGCAAAGGTAAAAGCCTGTAAGCACCTAATCCAGCACGGGAGTCTTTAGTGGAGCAGCATTTGCTCTTTGAAGTTGGGCTGGCCTTGGGCATTATTGCGCTTGCCGGCCTGTTATCCTCTCGTTTGCGCTTTTCAATTGTACCGCTGTTAATACTGGCCGGGATGCTTGTTGGACCACAAACGCCATCTTTTGGGGTTCTTGATTTTCGCTTCATCGATAGTGCTCCCTTAATTGAATTCCTGGGACGTTTGGGTATACTCTTTCTTTTGTTTCATCTGGGACTCGAGTTCTCTGTCGGAAGACTGGTAAAGGCGGGCCGTTCCATTATTCGGGGTGGAATTATTTACATGGCAATCAACCTGACCCTTGGATTGCTGCTGCCCTTCCTGCTGGGATGGCCCTTTAAGGAAATCCTAATCGTTGCCGGAATTACAACAATCTCGTCAAGCGCCATCGTTGCCAAAATGATTGTTGACTTAAAGCGTACGGTTAGGCCGGAGACGGAAATGATCCTTGGACTTATGATGTTCCAGGATGTTTTTGTCGCTGTTTATCTTTCTGTCGTATCGGGCCTTGTCTTAACCGGGGCCACGTCTACCATGAATGTATTGGCTTCAGCGGGACTGGCGCTGGGATTTATTATTGGCATTGTCTTCCTGGGACGCAGACTTCTCTCAAAGTTAAACACCATATTAAATATTCCCTCTGATGAAGTATTTATGCTGGTGTTGTTTGCCATTCTTGTAATCATTGCCGGGTTCTCGGAAACCATCCATGTTGCAGAAGCTATTGGGGCTTTGTTGGTGGGACTGGTGCTTGGCGAGACGGAGCACCGGGAACGGATTGATAAGCTGGTGGTTCCCTTTCGAGACTTATTTGGGGCCATATTTTTCTTTAGTTTTGGGCTCAGCATCGATCCCCTTGCTCTGGGTGGAGCTGTTTTGCCTGCTTTAGCTGCCGTTGTCTTGACCTTAATCGGCAACTTTATCTCCGGGATGATCGCCGGCCGTATGTCTGGGTATTCGCAAATGGCCTCTACCAATGTAGGCTTGACCATAACATCCCGCGGTGAATTCTCCATTATTTTAGCAAAACTCGCCATGACCGGAGGTCTGTTGCCTATCCTGCAACCTTTTGCGGCTCTTTATGTCCTTATTTTAGCAGTGCTGGGACCTTTGCTGACCAAGGAATCCAGGTGGATCTACACCAGACTGAGCCGAATATTCAGATGGCCGGCATTAAAAGGCAAAGAAAAACCAAAGCAGAAACA
>DNIT01000078.1:10019-14805 GCA_003489345.1 Pelotomaculum sp.
AAAAACCAAAGCAGAAACAAAAGAAAGCAGTCGCAGAAAGTTCCTGACAAATAAAGGGCTCCTCTCCTATATTTAAGTCTTGAAGCTACACTGCCCGGACCCCTTCCTTCAGCTACAGTTTGTGCTGCGGCTTACTTCCATACGATGAGACCGTCTCCAACCGTGGCAGCATTGTATGAACAGGTGCGACTGCCTGTCACGTACAGAAAGGATGACTGAATCGTGAATAGATTATGCTTTTAGCCAGGATATAATTGGATTAGCTAAAAGGGGGGCAGCTATCAGTTGCAGTTTTGGGCTAGCAAAAAGACCCCGTATTTCAGGGAAATGATTGTGGCAAATTTCACAGGTTACTATAGCCACTATTAAGATGTGTAATAATAGTACAAAGAATGGTACAATAAAACCGAAAATGTAAAGGGGTGATAATATGGCTCAAATAATAACTGCAAAAGAAGCTGCAAATCTGATTAATGACGGGGATGTAATAGTTACAGGAGTCGATGGTCTTACCGGATGGCCTCAGGAAATCGTGGATGCTATAGAGGAACGTTTTTTACGTGAAGGACATCCAAAGAACATTACCTCTATCAGAGCATCTGGAGGAGGTAATTTTACTTCACCGACTGCAGAATCTCAATATTTGCATGAAGGAATGATGACGAAAAGTATTTCATCATTCGTAAGTGTATGTCCGGATCTTGCAAAGAAAATAACTGATAATAAAATTATGGGCTGGATGCTGCCGCTTGGAGTTTTTTATCAGATGTACCGGGAGATTGGCAGAGGCATGAATGGTGCCATGTCAAAGGTTGGACTTGGCACATTTATGGATCCGAGAAATGACGGCGGTAAATTAAATCAACTTACAATGGATAAAGGTGAAGATCTCGTTAAATATGTTCCTGATTTTATGGGTGAAGAATACCTTTACTATACGCTTCCCAAATTAAATATAGGTCTCATGCGAGCTACGACAGCTGATAAACACGGAAATATAAGCTGTGAAAAGGAGCCTATAAATATTGGACTACTTTCGCAAGCACAGGCGGTAAAAGCAAACGGTGGAAAAGTAATATGTCAGGTAGAAAAAATAGTTGAAGTCAATGAAATACATCCTCGCATGGTAAAGGTTCCGGGCATCTATATTGATTATATTGTGGTTGCGGAAAAGCCTGACGAAATTATGCAGAACTGGATCAGAAGCAATAAAGAAGGATATAATCCAGCATTCACAGGTGAAGCAATTGCCGAATTGGAAGAAATTAAGCCAATGCCGTTAAACGATGTGAAAGTTATGTGCAGAAGAGCTATAAAGGAATTTAAACCTGGATACATAATAAATTTCGGAATTGGCATGCCAACATCTATCCCAAATGTCCTGAATGAAATGGGACAAAGCGATATGGTTACAATGATTACTGAAACAGGATGCATAGGAGGAGTCCCTGCCTTGGGAAGGGATTTTGGATGCAGCTGGAATGTAGAAGCCTTATGTGATCATGGTGATCATTTCAGCCTATTTGACGGCGGAAACCTCGACGCGGGAATTTTTGGATTGAGCGAGGTCGATGAAAAAGGTAATGTAAACACGAGCCATCTAAATGGAAAAATTGGCGGGGTAGGCGGATTTGCTAATATTTCTTTGTCATCAAAGCATCTGATCTTTATAGGCACATTTACAGCCGTTGGGATAAAAACCAAAGTTGAAAATGGCAAAATGATAATTGTAAATGAAGGGAAATTCAAAAAGTTTATCAAAAAATGTGATAAGACAACTTTTGTTGCTGAGGAATCGCTGAAAAAAGGCAACGATATTGTATTTATTACAGAAAGATGCGTAATAAGACGAGATAAAAGAGGCATGGTTCTTGAAGAGGTTGCTCCCGGTATAGATATTCAAACACAGATACTTGACCACTGTGAGTTTAAATTAATAATACCTGACGGCGGTCCTAAACTGATGGATCCTGAACTATTCAAGGAATAGCCTTATCTTTCAGTAGCCCTTTCTTTCCAAGGTTTATCGATGCTATCTTTTTCTAGGTGTTTTAAACTCCCGGTTGATGAAGAATAAAACATCATCTGGGAGTTTACATATTTTACGGGGCAGTTTGCAAAGTTATTCCATAGATTAAAAAGATTATGTTATAGACAAGAATAATTATATTCAAATACTAAAGGCTTTGAATACAACAATAGAAGATAAAGACTAACGCAACAACTTTTCAGCTATAATTTGTTGTGGATATTCACTGATACTTTCGAAAAGCATTGTACCTTTTACATCGCGTAACAGTCTTTCAAGAATCATTTCTCTGCCGTAGCCATAGCCTCCATGAATTTGTACCGCTGTATTGCAGACGCCAACACCTGCCTTAGCGGTAAGCATCCTGGCTATGGCTGCTGCGACAGTAAAAGACTTACCCTGCATAATCAAATAAGCAGCCTGATAAGTCACTACACGGGCCATATGCACATTGCCCGCCATGCCCGCCAACATCCATTGTATGGCTTGTAAATTAGCAATCGGGCTTCCAAATTGCACGCGTTCTTTTGCGTATCTGACTGATGCATCAAGCGCTGTCTGGCTGATGCCCACAGCTTGCGCGGCGGCTGAAACACCTGCGCATGCCTGGGTCTCAATTAGAATTTCATAGCCCTGGTTTTCAGTGCCCAGCAGGTTTTCCCTGGGAACGTGCGCGTTTTCAAAAATCATTTCCGTAGTCGGCAACCCACATAGGCCCATTTTGGGAATATGCCTGCCGGCACAAAGACCTGGGGTAGAAGCATCGACGATGAAGGCGCTCAGCCCCTCCAGGTCTGTTGCAGAATCTTTTTGAGTGAGAGCAAAAACTATGTATACGTCGGCAACGCCGCCATTATATACGAAGTACTTCTTCCCGTTCAGTACGTAGTGATTTCCATCCAAAATCGCTACAACCTTATCCGGACCTGATGCAGGTGCGGCACCGGGTTCGGCTAACGCAAAACCACCCAGTTTTTCCCCTGTACATATGGCAGGCAGATATTTTTCTTTTTGAGCTTCTGAACCCCACTTATAAATAGGATAAGCCGCCAGCGAACAATGGGTTGCCACAATAGCAGCGGTTGAGGCACATGAACGGGATATCTCTTCCAGCATCAGGATGTAGCTTATGAAATCTGCGCCGGCGCCTCCATATTCCACTGGATAAAACAACCCCAAAAAATCAAGCTCCGCCATGGCTTTTATTGCCGCAGCCGGATAACGGGATTTACGATCCGTTTCAACAGCATGGGGCTCCAGTTGTTCCTTCCCAAAATCGCGGGCAATTTGCTGGATCAATTGTTGTTCTTGGGTTAAATAGAAATCCAAAAATGCTCCTCCTACTCTAATAGATTTGGATTATTGTTTATTTAGGACTGCTTTAGAAATAACGATTTTCTGGATCTGGTTGGTCCCTTCGTAAATGGGCAGGATTCTGACATCACGCCAAACCTTTTCAACATATGCATCCTTGGTATACCCGTACGCTCCCATGATTTCCATGGCATCTGTCGCTGCTTGCACAGCCACATCGGTACAAAATAATTTGGCCATAGCGGAGTGCTTCGAATAGGGCTGCTGGGAGTCTTTTAATTCTGCACCGCGGTAAACGAGTTGTCTTCCAGCTTCTATGGCAGTGGCCATCTCCGCTATCTTAAAGTCGACAGACTGATAAGCAGACAGCGGCTTACCGCTATCCACGCGCTTTTTTATATAATCCACGCATTCATCCAAGGACCTTTGAGCGATTCCGACAGCCTGCGCAGCTACCATTAACCGGCCTGCGTCCAGCGACATCATGGCTAATTTCATCCCGTCACCTTCGTTGCCGAGCAAATACCATGCAGGTATTCTAACATTTTCTAATATCAGTTCCACTGTATTGGATGCGTGTATTCCCATTTTATCTTCCACTTTACCGATACTGAGTCCGGGACGATTCCGCTCTACAATAAAGGCGCTCATACCCTTAGAGCCCTTGCTTTTATCCGTTGACGCAAATAAGACATAGGTAGCCGCAACCCCGCCTTGGGTAATAAAACACTTGGTCCCGTTAAGGATATACTCGTCCCCGTCTCTTTTGGCAGTTGTCGAGATAGCACCCACATCCGACCCGGCTTTCGGTTCAGTGAGGGCGAAAGCGCCATAATTACCTGCCAACAGGGGAGCAAAATGTTTTTTCTGCTGTTCCGGCGTTCCGGCCAATAAGACCGGATAGGAACACAGGTTGTTGGCGCCAAAAGCAGTAGCAACGCCAAGTTCAGCGTAGCCAAGTTCTTCCATAATCATCGTACAGGTAACAGTATCAAGTTCGGGACCGCCAGTCTCTTTTGGCGCAACCAGGCACGCCAATCCGGCATCCGCCCATGCCTTGAAAACAGATGACGGAAGTACCCCTGTAACATCGCACTCTTTGGAAATGGGATCAATGTATGCTTTAATAAAAGCGCGTACTTTTTTTTGCAGCTTCAGTTGTTCTGGGGTAAAATTACACATCCGTTTACCAACCTTCATTCTTTTTCATTTGCATAGCAGGTTCTCGCAGTACACATATTAATTGATTCTTTAACCATTTATTATTTCTGGAGAAGCAGAATTTCCGCTCATTAGGGCCATATATTTATTTATCGTATCAACAGGGCATTGACCTAGGTTCCGGTAACCCCTGTGAGGTCGTTCAGTATTATAGTAAACCAACCAATTATCAAAATCAGCCTGCAAGTTTTTAATATCTTTGTAGCTTCCCTTTAGGATTTT
>DNIT01000184.1:0-144 GCA_003489345.1 Pelotomaculum sp.
AATCTGGATGTAATGATGGCAAAAAGAAAAATTGGGCTGACAGAGCTCTCGGAACTGGTGAATATTACGCCTGCAAATTTATCCATTCTTAAAAACAACAAAGCAAGGGCCATTCGATTTTCCACACTGGAAGAAATCTGCAGG
>DNIT01000184.1:467-634 GCA_003489345.1 Pelotomaculum sp.
ATTCCGCTGGTATACACAAACGGGAGCGGATATTCCACTGTTGACTCTACCTTTATCATTGGCCGGGAATGTATGGGTTACCACTTTATTGTTTTGCTGTTTTTAATGAATGCCTGCATGTTCGCAAAGCATTTTAACGGCTTTCACAAGGCGCTATGGTTTCTAAC
>DNIT01000184.1:942-2146 GCA_003489345.1 Pelotomaculum sp.
CGTTTACATATTATTGTTTGTGACCCTGCCGCAGCTGATGCTGTTGGGTTACCTTATCCTTAGCCCCGGAGGATTAGATATTGCATCGATAGCACTTTCGGGCGCCGTAACCCTGCTGTTAATGGTGATATTTTCCATTTACGCCCTCATAAAACGCAGGGAATCCTCTGCGGACACATGGATATTCACAGCAATTGCAATTGTTTATGTGCTGTTTACAGCAGGCATGCTGCTGTTTAATGAAGATTTATTTTACAGAACAGGTTTTGTCAGCTCGCGGCTGGTGTTGATCGTATTATGCATGCTCCCTGTCTTGTATGGCCTATACGGTATGGCATTTAACACCATATCCGCTGCAAAGAGTAATGATACGGCCGGTCATCTTGCCGGATTCATTGCCGTTCCGCTTATCTGGTTTGTAGCGATGAATATGATAAACGGCGTCAATTTAAACACCATCCTTCTGATCTTCATCATAGCAGGCGTTTATACAATCATGCTGCTGTCGGTGAAAATAGTGCTTGCCTGGAAGCGGGAAAATCCTGACTGTGCAGGCAACAGCCCCTCCGCCAAAAGGTATTATATAATTACAACTTTTGTATCGCTGCTCTTGCCATTGGGAGGTCTGGCAATTAATCAAGGCAAAGCGGGCCTTTGGTCCAGTGCCGATTCAGTCGGCATGTTCGGCGATTTTTCAAGCCCTGCCTTCTATATTATGGCAGCGTTAAACGGATTCCTCATGCTGCTTCCTGCAGTAAAGGACCAAAAGCTCAGGCTCCTGGTGTTTTATCTGAAAGCGGTTTGTTATACCTATATACTGTATTTTTTCATCGTCTTCCTACCGATTCTCCCCCTGGGAGCGGTAGGGCTCATTTTTTATGGATTGGGAATTTTCATTTTGGCGCCCACCTTGGCGGCAATCTGGCAGGGTTGGCATATCATCAAGGAATGGGCCGGTCTGTCAAAGGCATGGGGAACGCCTCGCATAATAGCCGTCTTTTGTGCCGGGATCATCACCCTGCCCGTCTGCATGATATCCACATTCTGGAGCGATAAGGGTAATTTTGAAGCTGCCGTGCGGTATTTGGAGCAAAACAGTGTTGAGGTTGTCCAAACGATTGATTTGGCACGCCTGCATAGAACATTAAAAAACGTGCAGGGCAGCTATGATGTAACAAGAAGCATCGTTGGGTTTGACTCTGGA
>DNIT01000184.1:2194-4719 GCA_003489345.1 Pelotomaculum sp.
CTCATAGAACATTAAAAAATGTGAAGGGCAGCTATGATGTAACAAGAAGCATAGTTGGTTTTGACTCTGGAAACACACCCATCCTATCGGCTTTTTACACCAATTTCGTTCTGGATGGGAAGGTCATATCACAGCACAACATCCTGGTCCTTGAAAATCTGTTTTTTGACGCGGGACACAGTCTGATTGACGCCGGTCTTGCCAATTCGGATATGGTAAACAACCGGGTGCGGCTGGCAGCCGTGCAAAGTACAACAGAGCTTGACGGGGAAACAGGCGTGTACAGGTCACGGGTTGATTTGACCCTGGAAAATCCCACAGGGGAGGGAAACGGAGAGTATGTAACCACCTTCAAACTGCCGGAAGGCGCATACATCAGCGACTATTACCTTGATGTACTCGGAGAAAGAAAAGAGGGTATTCTTGCCGACCGCCGGGCCGCCATGTTCATTTACCAAAAAATTGTAAACACGCGCCGCGACCCGGGCCTGCTGTACTATACGGGCAGGAATACTTTGGAACTCAGAGTCTTTCCATTCAGCGAACATGAGGTCAGACAGACCGGCTTTGAAATTCTTCACAGTTATCCATTCAATATTGATTTGGATGACAATAGTATTTTACTGGGCAAAGACGCTGCGCAAAGGGAAACGGCTGTTGAAGGAGCGGTTCTGCTTTCGCCTTTGCAAAAAGCCGGTCTGAAGCGTGTTGAAAGAACGCCCGCATACCACTTTGTTGTGGATTGCTCAAAAAACAGCGACATGGCATGGCTGACCGCTCAAATTGAAGCGTATGCAAAGGCCAATAAAATCACCCGGGCGGAAGTGATTTTTGCTTCCCACAAAATTGAATCCCATTCTCTTGCGGATATGAAGCAGGTAACATTGAAAACCGAATGCGGGTTCAATTTTGGTGGGGCGGTCAGAATGATTTTAAGCAAAGAAGACAGCAAGAGTTTTCCGGTTATCATTGCCGTATCCGATAATATGCCCGGAGCTGTTTTCCCTGAAAATATTTATCCTTTGTCCGACAGATTTCCTGAAAGCCCTTTCTATTACGCTTTGAATCACGACCTGACTTTAACGCCCTATTCTTATGAAGACAACAAGGCGAGAAGCAGGTTAAAGAACCCTGTTGTAGAGCCTGTCCTTGACTTCAACGGAATCTATGTAGCGGATAATGACGCGTGCGAATTGGTGCTGGGCGATATGGAACCGGACAGCATTACTTTGACAGGCAACCGGTATCAGGACGCTGTTCTTCTTGATGCGGCGCAGCAAAGATATTTGTTGAACGGGAAACCGGACCCTTTGGAACTGATTCGAGCCGGCTTCCGGACAAGAATCCTGACACCCCAGACAGCATTTATTGTGGTTGAGACACCGGAGCAGGAACGGGAACTGCTGGATCTGCAGGAAAGAATTCTAAACAACAATGAACAAATCCCTACCGTAACGCTTGATGAGCCGCCACTTCTTATATGTGCCGTTCTCGTTTTGCTGGTAATACTTTTTATGAAAAAACGAAAAGCAGACCCTGACAGGAGCATGCCCTGTTAGCAGAGTCCTTCAAACCCAAAAAGCAAGTTTCTTCTGTAAAAGAGCACTGCCATATGCTCCTATAAATTGCAGGGAATCATCTTTGTATAGACAACCGGAAACAGCCAAATGAGGTAAAGCTAGATAGTTCGGAGTAAAATCAGCCAAAAATTCTTCAAAAAGAAGATCTCCCATAATCAAATCGTAAGCCCTTTCCCTTGCTAAAGCTGACAAATCTTCTTCCTCCACCAAATGAACGTCATTAGGCTGCAATAACTCCTCGTCCATACTAAAAAAAGACGCCACATCAACCTGAGGAATACCGAAATCCATCTGCAAGCAATCCCGCCAGCCATTGCCCATAACCTGCTCATGAATGACCAGAGCACGCTTTACATCGGTCTTCCCGCTGCTCTTTGGCGCAGGCGCTTCATATTTTTCGCCCGTCATTCCCCTGCGCAGTTTTTCATGCAGGCTCATGGCAGCCCATTGTCCAATAGGAAGCTTGACCACATAAGGGGTGCCGTATTTCTCCTGCAAATAACGGGCAGCGGCTAAACCGGACCGGTTGATAACCAAATTCAGCTTAGCAGCAGAAGTCAAAGGAAGCTCCTGAAAGCGTCCGCCAATACCCCAGGATGTGATTTTGTCATAGCCGCAAGCCCTGATTAAATCTTTTAAGTCCTCTAAATGCTTTTCACTGCCGAGATCAAAAGGGGTGGCGCCAATTATGTTGATTTCTGCCGTCTCCTCCCTTTCCTGGGGAATTTCAACCACAAAACGTTTGGCCAAGGCAAGGAAAGCATCCGACTGCCCTTGATCATAAAAAGCAATTCCCTTGGTATCAAAAACCAACACGGGCAAGCCGGTCCTTTTTTCCAGAATGTGCGCCATAGCCCGATAATCGGTACCGATTACCATAGGAGCGGGACTGCCTAAAATGGCAATGAAATTAGCCCGCAGGTCACCTGCAGCATTGGCAAGCTT
>DNIT01000184.1:4817-13469 GCA_003489345.1 Pelotomaculum sp.
TTCATCATCACCCAATATGGTCTCCAACTCGCGCAAATTGGAGGTAAAAACAGCGCTATTACTGCCATAAAATCTCGGTTCATCATGACAGACATAATTGCCTGTACAGCCGGTGCCGTCATGAATGGCAATAATACCCCCTAGTTCAAACAAGGCGGAAGCGACACCGGAATAATCCGGAGCAAAAGGGGGTAAATGCAAAAACAATCCATGCATATTAACAGCCTCCATCTAAAAGCTTTAGTCATAAAAACAATACATGATCGACCTTTCTCAAGTCTTTTTCAATGCACTTGTCATCTTTTCCAACAAAGAAACAATACCACGATACCCATAGGGCTGATCCTGCACGTCCCAGGATACTTCTGCGGCATCCGGGCAAAAATAGCTGGCATCCAAACCAATGGCCAGATCCACCGGCAAATGCTCTTCCCGCAGATTGACAATAGTGGGATGATCGCCGGAAAAAACGCCCATTTCCGGCTGATGTTCCGCAAGCCACATAATATGAGGTTTTTCCCCTTGGGTAAATTTGTTGATAAAAAGATGGGATACCCTGAATCCATATTGAATCAACGCATGAGCAAGATCAAAGACATTTCCTTTAATGGTCTTACCAATGGCGATACGAAGGGAACCCAGATGTTGACGAAATTCTTTGATGACTTGCTTGGTTTGTTCATAATAAATATCATCATATATCTCGATTCCTAAAGCCTCTCCCAGCTTGCGGTAAGAATTTCTGATGGTATCAAGGTTATAGGATACCGGCAGGGAGATAAAAGGTATGCCATGCTTTTTCTCCATTTCTGCCGCTGCCATGGAGCCGCTTGACTTAATCACAATATTTAAAGTGGATTGTCCCATGCGATCCAGTTCCTCCAGAGTCGTACACTCCGAAATATGCCGCACGGTATCAAACCCGGCTTTTGCCAGCAAGGAATAGAATTCGCTGTCTCTGTTTACAGGGGCATAACTTCCGATAATATTAACAGCTTTTTCTTTGGCGTCATTTTTTGCAATAAAATCATACATACTGTGCTGAATTTTGCGGTCGGGTGACTTTTTACCATCAAACATAATGGGGTCCATATAGCTGGCTCTGACCCTGATACCATATTTTGCTTCCAACTTTTTAGCGATTGCCTTATAATCCGAGGCCAAAAGAGTATCGACACAGGAACTGCCAAGGAAAAGGGCTCTTGGTTTGGGACAAGCATTGGACATGATTTCTTCCATTGCGGCAGGAATCCGGTCCAGGTGCGCCCCGGTTACAATATCGTTTTCATCAACACGCAATAGAAAAAGACGGTTTTTTAAACCCAGGCGGTAAGAATGCATTGCCACATGACGTGCGCAGCCGGCCGGGGCTACAAACAGCAATGCCGATTCCGGTACTAAAAGAGATGATTGTAACATTCCCATCCCTTCCACGCCTGGTGCGCAATATTTCAAATGTCTACGAGGCATAATTCTGGTATACAAGCTTTTCACAGGCGTTTGAGCCAATTCTGTTATAGTCAGGTATTGCGGTTTCATTTTCATCCTCATTTCTCCCAAAAAAAAGGAAAGGGCATACCGCATAGTGATGCTGTAAGCCCTTTACCTGTCTAAAGGCTAGCTATTTCCAATCGTCATAATTATTGACATTTTCCTGGGTAATCAAGGCGATAGGACTCCAATAATTTTGCTGGGTAATATCATGCCCCTGCAGAACTTTCAGAACCAGCGTCAAGACGCCTTTGCCTGCCATATAAGGAGCCATGGCTACGGAAGCATTTAATTCACCGGCTTTTAAGGATTGGCGGGCTTCATCCAAAAAGTCTATACCGGTTACGAAAACCTGGTCCTTTTTACCGGCAACTTTCATGGCTTCCACTACGCCTAAAGCCATAGTATCGTTGGCGCAGAAAATCCCCCTCAAGTCAGGATTGGATTGCAGCAGGTTGGTAGCAATATTATAAGCCTTCTGACGGTCCCAATCACCGGTTTGAATGGAAACAACGTTCATGCCGGCTTCTTTAAAAGCGGCAACAGCCCCGTCCCGGCGGGCTTCCCCCTGGGACGCGCCGGCCAAGCCTTCAATAACTGCTACTTTAGCGGTTTGCGCTCCACTGGCTTTGATCTTTTCAGAAATATAGGCTGCGGCCAAATGGCCTTGCTCGGTAAAGTTATTGCTCATGTGAGCGGCAATTTTAGCGCCTGCTTCGGCGGCGGCAGCTGCATTCAGCGTGGTGCCGCTGCAAATAACCGGAATTCCTTTTTTATTGGCTTCCACTACACCGCTAATCAAGTTCATACCGTTAATCGGAATAATCACAATGGCGTCGAAATCCTTACCCAATAGGGTTTTAAAAGCGTTCAGCTGCCCTTCCACGTCATCTTCCTTGGAGCCTGATACTACCTCAACCTGAATCCCCAAGCTTTTGGCGGCATCCTCATAACCCGCTTTAGCAGCGACATAAAAGGGATTTGACATGGTGGGCATCACAACGCCTACCTTCACATTGCCGTCGCCTTTATCCGGCAGGGGTTCCAGGGCTTTTAAAGTGTTTTTTTCAATGTCGGTATAGGCATCATTTTTTACCAGCTTGGAAACATCCACATTGTCTTTCACGTTGGCATCATTGGTAGCAGCCGGTTTATTACCGCCGCAGCCTGTCAAGGCAAACATACATAAGACAATCATTAATCCGATAAACAATAAGCTTCTTTTTTTCACTCTTTCTTCCTTCTTTCTTCTGTAATATTGCTTACAAGTCAGTCAACCTGTGTGTATCCATAAAATCGATAACCGACGCTTCAGAAACCCTCAGGCGCGGCCCTGGTGACAAGCATTTCATGGCGGCACAGGCGGTAGCAAAAATAAGTGAGTCTCTTGGGCCGGCGCCTTGCAAGAAAAAGCGGTAAATCAAACCGCCGCTGAAACTATCACCTGCTCCTGTGGTATCCACAGGGTCAATGTCATAAATACCGCAGGATATGACGCCATGCCGGGAACACCAAACAGCCCCCTCTTCGCCGGCAGTGCATATTGCGCCAAAAGCAGGTTTATATTTTTGATAGATGTCCTGCATAGCGGAAAGATACTCTTCTTTTGCTGCCAATTCGCAGTATATGTCACGGCCGGCGCAAATAATATCCGCATACGACAGCAACTCATCAATTTGCCCGGCGGTACAAAATTCTGACACCATAAAAGACGGAAGGCATTCCATTTGAAAAAATACCGGAATATTTCTTGCTCTGGCGGCCTTCACTAATTTAACTGCGGGGCCTCCCGGGCAGCCGTCGGTAAAAAGTACGGAAGCGCCGTCCAAGATGCTTTCATCCACCTCTGCAGGAGCCAACGTATGAAAGCTGTTGCCACGGTTTATCAGAATAGAGCGTTTGCCCTGTCCTGCAACAAAAACATAGGTGTGCATGGTGGTACCGCCGTCTTTTACGTGCAAATAACGGTCTGATACTCCATCAGTCAACAATTCACGGCGAAACTGATGTCCAAATTCATCATCACCCAATTTCGCTACTAAAGCGGCAGTTGCTCCCAACTGCGCGACGGTCACTAAAACATTGGCTCCGCTTCCCCCTGAAGTTATTCTTTCTTCATAAATGCGTCCAAAACCGTCTTCTCTGGGCAAATTCTCGCATTTGATCACAATATCCATAGCGGTGGCGCCCTGACCTATAACCAGTTTATTTTTATCCATCAGGGGTTCCTCCTGTAAAATTGCCAGATTCTATCAGGTGTCGTTTTTTTGTGTTTTTCATGTGAACCCGGAAGTCAGACCGGAGCCATACAGCCGCTGCAAGTTTTCATTGACGGACACGGCTGGCAATACCATGATAGGCATGTCCTGCTCCAAAAGCTTTGCATCCGGCAGTTCCATTATTTTTGTCGTATTCATTTTCTCACCGCACCATTTCTTCAGCTTACGCTTATGGACTCTTTTCTATTGCGCAATTCCGTGAATACCAAGGCAAGGATGATGACGATACCGCAGAGCAGCTTTTGATAATAGGAAGGGATAGCCAGCAGAATCAGGCCGTTGTCCAGAGTGCCCAAAACCAGGCATGCCAAAACCGTACCCGCAATGCTGCCCTTCCCGCCGTTTAAGCTGGCGCCGCCTAAAACTACAGCGGCAATGGCGTCGGTTTCCACCATCCAGCCCGCCAGTGGGTCGGCGGAATTTAAACGGGCAATGGTGATCATACCTGCAATAGCCGCCAGCAGGCCGCAAAAGATGTAAATAGAGGTTCTGTATTGCCACACGGAGACACCGGCACGACGTACCGCTTCATCATTGCCACCCAAAGCCAGAGCATAATAGCCCCATTTGGTCATATTTAGTAAAACCCAGGAGATAACCACCAGAATCGCTGCCAACAGAATGGGAAAATTAATGGGGCCGATATGCCCGGAACCCAAAAACTTAAAGGTATTGGGAAATCCGAAGATGGGTGAGGATTTCGTTAAAATCAAGGCCATGCCCCTGCCAATGGACATAAAGCCCAGGGTGATCACAAGAGGGCTCAAGTTCAATCCGGTAATCAAAAGACCGTTGCAGGCTCCCACCAGTATGCCAACAGGCAAGCCCATTGCCAGGGAGCCCCATACCGGTATGCCGGCTTTCATGGCAAAAGCCATAACAATACCGCTAAAGGCCATGGTAGAACCGATGGATAAATCAATACCGCCGGATGAAATCACAAAAGCCATACCCAAAGCCAGAATAATATCAATGCTGGTTTGGTCCAAAATATTGTAGCAATTTGCCCAGGTGAAAAAATAAGGGGTTTTACAAGATAAAACAATGACCAGGATTAAAAGAACGGCCGTTAATAATAGCTGTGAAAAATACTTCTCTATAAAATGCTTCACTATTTACTTCCTTCCCGTTCCTGCCATCATTACGACCTATTCAAGAGGGCACTTGCGCGGCCCCGGTAATCATAGAAACAACCTGATTGGGAGTGATATCGGCAGTTGATACCGTGTCCACCACCAGTCCCTGCCGGATAATACAAATCCGCTGCGCCAGGGAAAAAACCTGATGCAGGTTGTGACTGATGATAATGACCGCGTAGCCCTGCTTGCCCAGGCTTTTGATCAGGGACAAAGTTGCCGCTGTTTCCTGTATCCCCATAGCGGCGGTAGGCTCATCAAAAATCAGCAATTTTCCTCCGAATTTGATGGCTCTGGCCACAGCTACCCCTTGTCTTTGACCGCCTGACAGCCGTCCTACCAGGGCATGGATGGAGGGTATATGTATCTTTAATTGATTAAAAAGAGCAATAGAGTCCTGCACCATTTTCTTCTTGTCAATAAAAAGCCTGTATTTTAGCGGCTCCCGCCCTAAAAAAACATTGGTGGCAATATCCCGGCAATTTACCAGGGATAAATCCTGGTATACCGTGGAGATACCCAAATCCAGAGCCTGCCTGGGGTTTAGCTGCTCATAGGTCTGTCCTTCAACGATTATTTTGCCGCTATCCGGTACAAGCGCTCCTGCTAACGACTTGATTAACGTGCTTTTTCCCGCGCCGTTATCACCAACAACAGCCAGGATCTCACCGGTGTAAACGTCTAGATCGACACCTCGCAAGGCTTCGACGTGTCCATAACTTTTTTTAAGGTTGCGCACCTGTAGAAAAAGCTTTTTTTCTGCCTCTGCCATTCAGATCCCGTTCCTCCCCAGCAAAGCGCTTTATCGTTCAATCAAAGCCAGCATGTCTTCGGCCAAACCAGGGATGTCCAGTTGATTTTTCTCCGCAATAACCAGGCGGTTTTCCTCCTTCACCGCATCTACCCCGTGCAAAGCGCCGGTTATAGCGCCCAGCATGGTTGCCACCGTAATGGTGTCATTGCCGATATTGACCCCACTATAAATGGATTCCATGGTATTGCCGCCATTGGCCACTAATAGACCGAAAACTGCAGGTACAGCTTCGGCTACGGCGATACCGCTGCCAATACAATCGGCCAATTCGACCATCTTGTTTTTAGCCGGACCGCTCCTTAAGCCGATTTCTATGGCCATTTCCATTCTTTTACATACCGATGACCCTGGATATTGCCTGGCAATTTCCCTGCCCCTGCGTTCACCTTCCCGTGCGCCATAAAGACCGGCCTGTACCACATCATATAGTTTTGAACGGGGTTTCATGGCTTCACTGACTGCCGCGGCAATAGCACAGGCTCCGGATATGGAATACGCATCATCATAAACGGCCATGGTAATGGCAATAGCATCTTCCAATACTTTTTGCATCTGCCCCGGGCACAGTAAGCCCACCGGAAATATTTTTACTGCAGAAGCATTGGCGGAAAGAGCAAAATAATGGCTCATATATAGTCGATGCCGCAGCGGCAGAATGGATGTCTTTAATTTTCTTACCACATTGCGGGCGGTAGGATCGGCAAAATGCTCAAATATTTGAGCTTGTTCCGACCATTTTAGAAGTGCTTCTTCCCCTATTTTTTTGCTGCTCTGCCCGCCTGCCGCCACCAAACATTTTGCTAAAAGATAGGTGTGATAAAAATCACCGCTGACTTGTCCTGCTTCCTGTCCTCTGGCTATGGAATCATCAGCCGGCTGCAGAAAACCCGTTACAAAACCATGAAATTTGTCTTGGATCCGGTCTATGGAAAGGAATGCCGTAGCAGTCCCCATGGCGCTGCCGACTGCAGCACCAAAAAGGCTGCCCAGTATTTTAAAATACAAAGGTCAAGCCCTCCCGTTTGCAGATTGGCGTCTTATGGCAATTTTCTTGATGCCGAGAGCCAGATTGGTCAGATCTATGCCATTTACCTGATCTAAAAGAGTTAAATAATGATTGGGAAAAGCCCCTGCCCCTTGCAAAGTTCCAGCCATTGCTCCCGCCATGGTTGCTACCGTATCAGTGTCGTAACCGATATTGACCCCACTAATGATGGAAGCCATGGCCTCCCCTCCATTCGCCACAAAAAGTCCAAAAGCAGCCGGTACCGCTTCTGAAACGTGCAAACCGCTGCCAATCCTATCGGCTATCTCGAACATTTTTTCTTCGGGAGTCCCCTGTCCCAAACCAATTGAGATAGCCATCTCCATACGGCGTACAACAGAAGGACCGGCTGCAATCCTACCCACTTCCCGGCCGATGCGTTCCCCTTCCTGTGCCCCATAAAATCCCGCTTGTACTATTTGATACACATCAGCATCGGGCAGCATAGCCCGGCTAACCGCGCAAGCGACGGCACAGGCGCCGGATATGGCAAGTTGATTATTATGGGTAGGTAAAGTTGCGCTCACAGCATCAGCAATAGCCTGGTCTAAATTACCGGGATTCAATAAACCGATGGGAGATATTCTCATACCGGCGCCGTTGGTAGCCTGTAAGGGGAGCAATTCCATTTTGTTTGAATCTGCCGGCGCTTCCCCTCTGAATCTCTTGATAGCCAGGCGTGTGGTGGGTCCGGCAAAACGTTCAAAAAACACCTTGTGCTCCGACCAATCAAGGATGGCCTCTTTGACGATTTGCTGATTGATCAGGCCATTATGCCGGATAATATGGCTGGCAATAAAATAGGCGCAGCTAAAATCATCTGTCAATTGCCCCCGCTCGCTACCGGCGCCTATGGCATCTGCAGGCGGTTTTTCAAAATCTGTTACTTTACGCCCAAAGATTTTTATGATTTGCTGCGTTGTGCGGGCTTCCGTCGCGGCACCCATAGCGTCACCTACAGCACCGCCTAAAAGACCGCCTAAAATTTTATCATACAAGTCAATTTCTACCTCATTTTGCCTGCGGATGATAGTTGTCAACACTCATTAATCAAGTTTTGCGCCATGGAAAAGAATATTTTTGAAATCGGCAGACCGGGGTTTCCTTCAATGACTGTTTGGTTATTGTTTTCAAATAGCTGAATATTATCATCCCGGGGCACATCGCCGATAATTTGCAGGCCTGCACAAGCTGCAAAATTCCGGACATGGAGTTCTTCGTCCACAGTGTTGCGGCGATTCAGGATAATACCCCGCACCCTGGCATAACCGCGGTCTGCAAAATTGTTTACTGCCGTATTGATATTATTGGCGGCAAAAAGAGACATCTTTTCACCTGAGGTCACGATCAGTACTTCATCGGCATAGCCCTCCCGAATGGGAGCTGCAAAACCGCCGCAAACGACATCACCCAACACATCATAAAAAACGAAATCAGGTTTATACGCCTCAAAAGCATGTAGTTCTTCCAAAATATCAAAGGCCGCAATAATACCCCTGCCGGCACATCCCGAACCTGGCGTCGGACCACCGGCCTCCACGCATAGCACACCTTTAAATCCTTTTGCGACGATTTCTTCTAAGCCGGGATATCCATCGCGATCTTTTAGATATGACATGACGGGAACAATGCTTTTGCCTTTTAAAAGGTTTATAGAAGAATCTGCCTTCGGGTCACATCCAATTTGCATCACTTTATATCCCAAACTGGAAATTGCTGCCGAAAGAGAGCTGGTAATGGTAGATTTCCCGATACCACCTTTGCCATAAATTGCTATTTTCCTCATATTTTTTGCCCTTCTGCATTTTGTCATGTGTTTCAAATTCCAGATAATAAATGGCTATTTATTTAGCTTTAATCATTTCTAGCCCGATAGAACATTCTTAT
>DNIT01000184.1:13497-13744 GCA_003489345.1 Pelotomaculum sp.
TTGATGCCTGATGTGCATAAAATGCTGCATTTTGTCATGTGTTTCGAATACCAGATAATAAATTGCTATTTATTTACACCTAACTATGATGATCTGACCTTATCTACGCTTCATTTATTAGCTTTAATCTTTTCTAACCTGATAGAACATTCTTATTTAACCAATATAAATTATATAGTAAATATAATTTATAATACCAATAGATAATTAATATTCATTAAATGCCATATAATAAGTTTATACTATG
>DNIT01000014.1:0-4031 GCA_003489345.1 Pelotomaculum sp.
CATTTTCATAGAACATTGACATAGACTTTATGCTTATAAGCGGCAAGAGAATATTTGATACCTTTAAGGTCATCTCATAATTGACATGCCAAATCATAAGCCGCATTTGTTTGAAAGCGCCATCGGCCTTTTGTCCTACGGGACATTAGGGCTGCTTGCCTGCAAGGGATTGGCGAAAGGGAAATGTCCCTGGTAGGACTTCCCTCAACCAATCCGACAAACCGCCCAGGGTGCGGAAAGGATTATACTACTGCAATTCGTTGATTCAAGTAAAGAAGTATAATATGATTAGATTGTCATTGTAAAGAATACCGGATTAAAACCAATGCATTTCCGCGAGGGGCGCGGTAGGGCAGGTTCATCGTTAAGAAGCAAACGGTATGCGTTGGCTGCATCGTGGATTGCAGGGGATTGTAGTGACTGGTGCGACAGAGATCGTTCCGGTTATTTTACATATTGTTACTTGCAGCAAATTTTTAAATAAACGTAAAATGCAGGATACGGGAGACCCATATGTTCAAAGAATCAAGCATTATGAATTTTTTCTGCCGGGAGCGGTTCGGTATGAAACATAAAATTGAAAAGTTTTTAGACTGGGCGTGTGAGAATGCTGCCATGTTTGATTCTCTAGACGGTATGAATGCAGACATAGAAAAGCTCTCTGTCCTCGATGACTTACTGGCAGATAAACGTGTAGTTTATTTAGGAGAAGAAGACCACTGGATTCATGAGAAAAATGAGTATCGGATCTTAATGCTGCGCTACCTCTTTTCTCAAGGATGGCGGTACGTGGGAGAGGAACTTGGATGGTCCGACGGTGTCCGTATAGACCATTATCTTGAAACTGGAGATCTGTCATATCTTGATCGCATTGCCACTTACGGCTATCGCGGAGATGTGAGGGACGACCGTGGTGATAAGCCTTTAGGTATTCTCAAAGACAGCTCGGACAATTATCCCGTGAAAGAATTTAAAGCCGAACAAATACGTCTTGCAAAAGCCCTGCGGAACTTTAATGAGAACTGTCTAACAGAGTCCAAGCGAATTCACTTTTTTGGATTTGATGTTAATGCAGCAGCAGGGGGAGGATATAAAGATGTTCAGGAACTGTTAAGCCCTGTCCAAAATCTATTCGAGCTTGCAGAACTGCAAAAGCTGCTTGCTATAGTCCCATACGAGACAATCGAACAGGAAATTAACCGTTTAAGTCATGTACTAGATATAATAAACGCTAAGATGATTGTGCTAAAGGAGATACTTGGAGAAAAACGCTATGCTCAGCTACAGCAATGGATTCTAACTATGCGGGATAGTTTTGATTATTTCCGCCTAGCGAATCCGGCAACCGATTATAAAGCTTTAAACAAAGCGATGGCTGCCCGGGAAGAATTGATGTACTGCCATGTAAAATTCATGTTATCGCAAATGGGACCGAAGGATAAATTGGTTTTAATGGGACATAACCGGCACTTGTCCAAAGATATAGGGAAAATCAAGAATTTGGGCGCGTCTCCCCCAGGCGGAAAGCTTGTGCCTTCGTTAGGCACTCTCATTAATCGTTTACTGCCCGGTCAAGTTTTTTCAATTTGGATGCTGCACGACCATGGAAAGAGTTCGCAACCGTTTACCTGGCTCAGCAATGAGTATACCAGTAAACCTGGCAGTTTAAATGCGATTCTTGCAGAAGTGGGCTCAACCTATTTACTTCCCACTGTTACATCAGATGCGCGGGCCTGTTTGCTAAAATCTGAAATGGATGTCGTAGGCTTATATAATACTACCTTTCGCACATCAATATCAAAACAGACTGACGCCATCTTTTTTACTCGTGAGGTTAACCCACTTCTATCGTAATTTATGGTACGACAGTTTTATGTGGTCAAAAGAAGATGCCGCCGTGTTTATTCGCTTTCGGCATAATCCCATGCTATTTCACCCCTGCACGGCAAAAGCCAGCTCTATTTCGTTACCGTTTTCCCATCTGCAGGTAAGAACGTAGTAAAGAAAAGTATTGCCGTCGTATTCCACGGGAAAGGTATAGAGCGCGGCGTTTTTATCCGCTGTGGTATCAAATGGTATATTGAGATCCACAGCTGGGCGGGAAGCGTAAAGCGGAAATCTGTCAAAAGTAAAGGGGTCGCGTATAACGACAACCTCATGAGGCGCGTTTTGAAAGAAGCTGACAACGATTTTTGCTCCTTCGGGAACGCCCTGCGGCGAGCCATCCGCCTCCGCGAACTGTTTATAAAATACTTGCTGATAGCTGGCCCGGTCATAAAATGCGCCGTTCCATACATTGGGCAGGATAGTATACTCCTCCAGTTTATGACTTTCACCGTCTTTCAGCCATCTGATTTCAACCGGCAGGGCGTCGTACTCAGTGCCGAGCACACATAGAAGGATATAAGACTTGGGGTGGTTGTTTTTAATAAACTCGGCTGACTTAAGCTCCCGCATGCGAAGCACATGCGCTTTATAGGTGTTATACCAGTCCTGGGGGTTAGTTGCTGCGTAACTGACGTCCTCCTCAAAAAGAATTTGTTTGCACAACCTTGCCATGATATAGCCCTTGAGTCCAGTTTGTCCGCCCTTTTCAAACTCGGTAAACAAATAAGGCAACGCTTTAACATCCAAAGCGAGAATGGCGTTATACTCTGCCTGATGGGCATCGATATAATCCTGAGGATTGGAGGATTCTTTTGGGGAGGACATAATGATATTCATGTGTTCAAAGGCTGTTTCCCCAATCTTGAGAAGGTCGGTTTCCTGGGTGGAAAAAACCGTAGCCTTCGCCTTCGTTTTTTCCAGATCAAGGGCCTCCTTCGGATTTGCCGCAAAGGCAAGTGATGAGGTTGCCACCACAACCACGGCAATAAGGATGAGCCAAAAGGCGGGCCTCTTATAATTCAACACATTTTTTATCCGTGCCTTCACATGGCTCTCGCCAAAAGCCAGAGGATTCACCGTCAAAAGCCCTTTTTTTTGCACCGACAGCAATAGCAGAGAGCCGGAGTAGCCGCCCTTTGCGCCGTCACCTAGTCTGTGCAGCACGCTTTCGTCGCAGGACATCTCCATATCCCGGCTCATGAGTACAAAGGACAGCCACATCAGGGGATTGAACCAATGGAGGACAAGTGCCAGAAAATAAAGGGGTTTGATGAGGTAATCCCGCCTGCGGATGTGCATGCGCTCGTGTTCCAATATATAGGATAGATCGGCATTCCCGACATTCACAGGCACATAAATTTTCGGACGAATAAAGCCACACACGAAAGCCGTGCCGATGGCGTCTGTTTCAAAGACATTGTCCTCTGCGAGAGTTGCGGTTTTAAGTTTTCCTTTGATTTTCACATAGGAAACGACGCTGTAGATCAGCAGCGCAATAACCCCGGAAACCCAGATAAGGCTTAAAGCAGTCATCCAGATCTGCATGGGATTTACGCTTGCGGGGAGGGCCAGTGGCAAAGATGTGTTTACCGCGTTGTCAATACTGTCAATGCCGGACTGTATTGCAGGCGTCTGCACCAGTCCGATATTTTGCGGCACAAACTCCACGGCTCTTTTACCTTGCTGTACATTCAGATTTATCAGTCCCAGAAAGCTGAAAACCGACGCAAAGGAAACGGGGCATACAAGGCGGAAAAGAACCGGAGCCCAAAGGATATAGGAAAAAATTTTCGGCGCTTTTTTTAACAACAGGCGTACCAGGATAACGCCAATAGCCACATAGGATGCGGTGATGCTCATGTTCAGAATGGCGGTAAATAAATCCTGTAAAACATTCATTTTACCGCCTCCTCAATGATTCGCTTCAATTCCTCAGCCTCCTGTTCGGAAAGTTTCCTATCATCGAGGAAAGCGGTCAGGAATTTCGGCAGCGATCCTTCAAAGGTTTTTTTTACTACGGCATTGCTTTCATATTTTTGCACTTCCTCACGTTTAATAAGTGCAGTAACAACCGCCTCCTTGTTTTGCAGGATACCGCGTTCACAAAGCTTTTTTAACACCGTATAAGTAGTAGACTTTTTCCA
>DNIT01000014.1:4137-4623 GCA_003489345.1 Pelotomaculum sp.
TAAGTAGTAGACTTTTTCCAGCCGAGCCTGTCTGCACACAACCGCACTAGCTCTGTGGAGTTGATCGGTTCCTTGTCCCAGACAATACTGACGAACTTATATTCCGCATCAAACAGCTTATATTTTTCCATATAGCCATCCTCCCCTAGGTCTATATTAATAGACCTGATTATGAGTCTATCAAGATAAACCAAATTTGTCAATCCCTATATCGTATTTGCATTATGTAGCTTTTATAGACCGCAGGGGTATTCAAGCCCAAAAAGATGATCCCTGGGTAGTGGGGGAATTGGTCAAAGTTATGTAAGTCATGGATTCTATATTATGGAAAGATGGAGATGATAGAGAGAGTGAATTTACCGTTATTGTCGGCAAAGATTGGACCGGCATGGGCCGGGTGCAAAAAATTGACGGTTCCAAGCAGGGATATTCACAATATATGACGCAATTCCAACATATTACGCACCAGGTTTGGAAATGCCGACT
>DNIT01000014.1:4740-4949 GCA_003489345.1 Pelotomaculum sp.
GTTAAAAAATTCTTAACGGTAAATGAAATTTCATGCGCTGTCATCTTTGGTAAAATGAAAGGACGACAATCTGAGGGGCGTGGGGAAACTGTTTTCCCTCGCCCCTCAGCGGTCAAAGACCCTATTGCAATACGATGATTTTATATTTGGTATTTTCAAATACCTATTGCCATTCGCTTCTACAGGATGTAAAATAAAAACAAGTTGTA
>DNIT01000014.1:5092-9247 GCA_003489345.1 Pelotomaculum sp.
TTGTAGAAACGAAGGGAGATGTTACTACGATGAATATTACAGATGCAGAAATGGAGATTATGCGCATCGTATGGGACAGTGGCGAAAGAGTGACCACCAAGGACATTATGGAAAAGCTGCCCGGTAAAAAAGTAACAACCATCCTGACCCTTGCCGGCCGGCTGATTCATAAAGGCGTACTGCATGCGGTTAAAACCGGCCGTTCTCATGCGCATGAGTATTGGGCGGGAATCAGCGAAGAAGAATATCAGAAAATGCAGACCCGGAATTTTATCCGGTCCATTTACAATGGTTCGGCAAAAAGTTTGATCAGCGCTCTGTTTCAAGATGAAAACTTAACGCAGGAGGATATTGCAGAGCTTAGAGCTTTTATCGAAAAGCAGGTGAAGCGCGATGATTAAAATGCTGATCATGGCTTCTCTGACCGGTAGCGTCATCAGTCTTTTGCTTATACTGTTTAAAACCGGGCTGGTGAAAAAATTCGGTGGCACTTGGTATTATTACATATGCCTGCTTTCTTTGGCGTTGTTTGTTGTGCCCCTGCGAGTCAATGTAGCGGGGCTTATGCCCCAGCGTATAATCATCGAGGAAAGAACGCCGGTGCAGCAGACCGCCTTGACCAGCCAAACCTCCCCGGCGGAAACTGCCCCGGCAGCCACAGTGCAAAAGGCTGATCAGCACCGTCTGCCGGTTCCGGACGCCGGACAATGGATGTGGGGAATTTGGGCGGCGGGTTTTATCTTCATGATTGGCAGATACCTATTGGGCTATTTCAGATTTAAAAAGAAGGTAACCCAAAACCATCCTGTCGACAGGGCGGAAAATTTGGAGGTGGTGGTAAGCCCTTATGTCCACTCTCCCATGCTGATTGGTTTTTTCAAGCCTATAATCGTGATCCCACAGGCGGAAATCAGCGCCTATGACTATCAGTTGGCATTGAGGCACGAACTGACTCACCATAAACAAAAAGACGCCTGGTGGAAGCTTTTGGCCGCGTCAGTAAATTCTGTACATTGGTTTAATCCGCTTACATATCTTGTGGTGCAAAATATAAGCGAGGCCTGTGAATACGCCTGTGACGAAAAAGTGACGCGAGACATGGAACGGGAGGAAAAGAAACGCTACGGCAATATGATTTTGCATTTCGTCTCCCACGCTTCTCCCGCTTTAAGCAGCAGCCTGGTTAGGAATAAAAAACAGTTATTCAGGAGGTTTGAACTTATTATGAAAACCGGTACCAAAAGAGGAAAATTTTTGAGTACCGTGCTGACTGCGGTGATGATAGCCGCTTCCGTAACGGTGACGTCATTGGTGTTCGCGGAGGAGTTAAAACCGCTGTCCAAGTATGGCGGCGCATTTACAACCTACTATAATCGGGGCAGTACACTTGAGGACAATGTGCTCAGTACATTGGATATTCATTCTGAGCCCTTACCGGGAGGCGTGAGGCTCAGGGTTTTTTCCATACCCGGCACAACCTATATTGACGTCAACGGACGGAAAATAGATACTTATAACCGGACCGAGCCCTATTACGGTGTGGAAAAGGAGTGGAAAGAGAAAAATTTTGCGATTGCCAACATGACAACTAAAACCCTGTCCATAGAAGGAAAAGACGTTACCGTGGCATTTGCCGACCGGGCCGCTGCCTACCTGGACGATAAAGTGATCGAAAAAATGGTCAGAAACCAGATCACCTTTGAACTGAGCTATCACGACGAGCATTATGACCATCAGGCGTTTATCAACGAGCTGATCAGCCGCGGTGCGTATGTCATCAATGAGGTCGTCACGCCGGAAAATTTCAAACCCTTTATATTTCATAATAGACAAAACGGAGATTTTTTAGGCCAGAAAATACTGACCAAGTTTGATAAAAAGGATAAGATCACTGATGTCTTCAATCAAAAAACGGTCATACCGAAAAACATCGACGGCCATCAAGGCGCACAGCTTGGCAACAGCTTTGTGATCGGGAGCGGCGAAAGCCTGGCCATAGACATCAAGGAAACCAGCGACAAAATGCCCCAGGTCAACTGGGCCATCATCAATGTGACAACCGGCGAGCTAATTGATTGGATACCCGCCGCACTAGGTGGATACAGGTTTATCTATACACCGCGAGAAGCTTACGCAAACCATACTTTCAAGGTCGTGATGAGCGGAGAGGAAAGCGATACTGCAACCATTGAAATTTTCACGTATCGGACGGGAGAAGGCGAAGCCGCATCAGACGGACAAACTATAAGGCAAATCATAACCAATCTCGATGAAAACTGATCGTTGCTGGCAGGCAGCTTAAGCATCCATTGACAACACAGACGGCAATAATGAAGGCACTGAGAGATCAGCGCCTTTTTATTTCCGTTGAATAAGGGCTTTACAGCGATTTGCATGAGAGTTCCCAGTTTAAAATCCCGCTTACCTCCTGGTATTCGCGTTACAGCATGGGAGATAAGGCCCTGTCAAACAGCCTGTTTATCAAAACCAACCTTATTCTAACTGTTTTATGGGGGGGCGAATCGGTATCGGGGCGTTAAAAAAGCTGTTCTGCAAGACGAAAATCAAGCCACCTGACAAGGTGGCTTTTACTATTTTGCTTTTTTAATATAACAATTACAGAAAATTAAAATTATCTGCGTACCAGAATTAACAATTTTATGTAATATTTATTACACATAAAGTTTGTATTGCATTTCATGCGAAGGCCGAGGTGATTAAACATGTATTCCGCAGCTTATTCTAAAATTTTCTCAACGGTTTATGAAGAACTGACCGCAAGCGTCGATTACGAAAAATGGGTAGATGAATTCCTTGATTTGGCCACCGGAGCGGGCTTTAAGGGGACCAGAGCGCTTGATCTGGCCTGCGGCGCCGGGAGGGCGTCCTTGCCGATGGCTGCAAGGGGCCTGGTTGTTACCGGCCTGGACATTTCCGGAAATGTACTGGAACTGGGGAGGCAAAAGGCAAGCGGGCAGGGCTTGCAGATCAGGTTTGTGCAAGGAGACATGGAGAATTTTTTCCTGAAGGAACAGTTTCCATTGATCACTTGTTTTAACGGGGGAGTCAATTACCTGGAATCGGCGGAACAAATCGGGAATTTGGCACGGTGCGTCAAGAATACTCTTGAACCCGGCGGTGTTTTTGTGTTCGACATCATGGGCAAGGGCTACATTACGGCGCCGGAGAAAAGCGCTTCCTTTTTGGAAATACCCCGGGGATACGTCGGTACCTTTTTGAGCCGGCAGGGTGAAAAACTTGAAATGGCGCACAAAATCTTTTTGGCCGGGGACGGCGTGTACAAGCTCTTTGATGATACTGAACAGGTTACCCTTCACTCTCCCTGGCTGATTGAAGATATTTTTGCGCTGAACGGCCTGCGCATTGTCCGCAATGTGGATCGCAGCGTTCAGCGAAACGACCTGGTGGCTGTGTGCGACGCATGATTTGAACTTTAAAAAAAGCAAGAGTTTGCCCGGGCTAATACTGAGAGAAAGGAGGGAAAACGATGAAGAAGGTTTACGAAGCGCCGAAGTTCAAGGTGGAAGAAAGCAATAAAAAAGCCATCGAGGCCAACGTTGCTCCGCCCATCGCCGCCGCCGCCATCGCCGGCGGTTGCGCCATCGCTGGCGCCGTGTACAATAAGCACTGCCCCTGGTAAAACCTTATCAGGACCGGGAGGAGATCGTTCTCCTCCCTATTTTTAAAAATAAAGGAGGGCCTTTTTGCGCATGGACCGTTTCTATCTAGATCCAAACTTTATCTGGAAACCCCAAAAAAGAGGTTCCCTTCTTTTCCATAGATTGGACCATCGAAAAATCAGGCTGAACGGCTCCGCCACCGCCATGCTCGGCTCAATTCTGAACAACCGGCGGGATGAGTATGTGGACAGGACGGCCGGGGAGTGCTGCGTAGACCGGACCCGGGTGGAAGCGGACCTTGCTTCGTTTGTCCTTTCTCTGGCCGGGATGGGCGTGCTGACCGGGCAGCCCGGCCCTGTTCACGGAGCCAAAGCTCCTGTTGAGCCGGTAATGGAAAGGGCCAGGATCAGGCTGACAAATTCCTGCAATCTGCGCTGCCGTCATTGTTTTATTTCCGCTTCCGGCCCCGTTGACCGGGAACTCACCACAAAGGAGTGGCGGGAGGTTATCCGCC
>DNIT01000014.1:9318-18573 GCA_003489345.1 Pelotomaculum sp.
ACCACAAAGGAGTGGCGGGAGGTTATCCGCCAATTGGCTGACTTTGAGCTCTTGGAGCTGACTTTCACCGGGGGAGAGCCTCTGGTCCGTCCCGATTTTTTTGAATTGGCCCGTTATGCCAACGAATTGGGCATGCCGGTAAGTGTCAACACCAACGCCCTTTTAATAAACAGCGGGATCTTGGCTGAAATAAAAAAACTCAACCTGGTTTTGATTCATGTCAGCCTTGACGGCGCCAGTCCGGCCACCCACGACGCTGTCCGAGGTGAGGGAACATTTGCCGCCGTCCTTGACGCCATCACCCTGATGGTTGAGGCGGAAATACCCGTAGCCGTCAATTCAGTCATAACCCGCGACAATTTTCATGAAATGGCTGAAATTATCGATCTAGCGGGACGCCTGGGTGTTTCCGGCTTTTCCATGGTGGAATGTTCAGTGGAAGGCAGGGCGGGCGAACAGCTCAAAGACGCGGCCCTCTCCCCCGAACAGGTTGTTGAAATGGAGAAAGTCAAGCTCCTTACCGGATTGGGAAGGCAACAGATGGAAAGCGACGGCGGGGAAGAAGACCGTAAAGTCGTCTGCAGCGCCGGTGTGAACAACTTCATGATCTTCGCCAACGGCGACGCGGCGCCCTGCGTCTCCATATACAATACGGGGCTGACGGCCGGCAATGTAAGGAAAGAATCGATAGCGGACATCTGGCGGGAGTCCCCCCTTTTAACCAGGCTCCGTTCGCTCAGCGTGGACAATATCGACGGCTGCCGGGAATGCCGCTTCCGCTATTACTGCGGCGGGGGATGCCGGGCCAGGGCTTATCTTTGTTCGGGCGACCTTGACGGACCCCAGGAGCCGCAAGAATGCAGGTGGCGGTATATGTATTTCAACGACTTGCTGCAAGAGGAGGTAGAAGGGTGTCTTGCATCTCAGCTTCCGGACGGGAAGCCGGTTGTGCGGTGTGCGGTCAAAATTGCTGGAGCAGAGTGATTCCCCCCGGGGCCGGAACCTTTCAGCAGTGCGTAAAATGCGGGTGGATCCGGCGGGACGGCCCGTACCTGCCATACCACTATGATCTCGGCTATTTTCAGGGCTGGCTGGGCAGTCCGGGAGCCCGGGCGTTCAACGCCGGCATGGCCGGGAGGTTCCTGCCGCCGGAGCCGGGTCGTCTTTTGGAGGTGGGCGCGGGGATGGGATTCTTTCTTGAAGCCGCGGCGGAGCTGGGCTGGGAGGTTTACGGCAACGATATCTCCCCGGAGGCATGCAATATCAGCCTGGCAAAGGGGGTTACCAATATCCGTTCCGGTAATTTTGAAACTCTTGGCAGGTCTTACAAGCAGGGTTTTTTTCAGGCGGTGGCGATGATCCATGTGATAGAGCACCTGAAGGAACCGGTAGAAACAGCGCGGGAATGCCGGCGGCTCTTGTCGGACGGTGGGTGGCTGTACCTGCACACGCCGGACGCCGCTTATTTTCATGACATCACCTGGCCGCACCATGTGGAAGAGCATCGGTCGTTCTTCACCCGGAAAACTATGGAGGTGCTGGCGGGAAACCTGGGCATGGACATAGTGGCGCTAGAGGGCTTCCCCGAACTGAGGGAGCTGGCCGTCGTTTTTTGCAATACAGGGGGGAACGGACGATAAAAAGGCGTTGCCCGACAAAACTATCAAAACTATTTTCGAGTTAAAGGAGAAGATTTCCATGCTCCGGGCTGACCAACTGACGAAAACTTTCGGAACCGTTACCCGGGTGGACCGTGTCACCTTCAGAGTGGAGCCGGGCGAAATATTTGGGCTTTTGGGTCCCAACGGCGCCGGGAAAACCACCATCATCCGCATACTGATCGGGGAGGTCAAACCCACCGGCGGGTCGGCCTATGTCAACGGCCGGGACGTGGCCGGGGAAGCGGCGGCGGTCCGCGCCGGCGTCGGGGTTGTATTTGAGCAGCACAACCTTTACATGCGTATGAATGTTTACGATAATTTGCGGCTGTTCGCCGATTTGTATGAAGCGCCGCACCGGCGGGTTGACGAACTGATCGAGCTGTTCCAGTTGGAAGAACAGAGGCGGCAGTTGGTCAGACAGCTTTCCCAGGGCCAGAAGCAGAGGGTTTTGCTGGCCAGGGCGCTGTTGAACCAGCCTAAGGTGCTGTTCCTGGATGAGCCCACCCGGGGTCTCGACCCCCACAGCGCCAAAAATTTGCGTACTATGATCAAGGATATCAACAGGCGAGGCACAACGGTATTTCTCACCACCCACTATATGGAAGAGGCGGATCAACTCTGCGGCCGGGTGGCCATCCTGGACAGGGGCGCTATCGTGACCATGGATGCGCCGGCGAATCTAAAGAAGAATATTAGCACCGGAGAGATTAAGGTGACCTTGATGGAAGGCGGCAGCGAGAAGACGGTCGTGCTTTCCAGAGAGCAGGCGGCGACGGCGTTGCCTTCGCTGCTGGCTGAAAACGAACTAGTGCGTGTCCACACCATGGAGCCTTCCCTGGAGGAGGTTTTTATCCGGTTAACGGGGAGAGGGCTGCAATGAAGGGTATAAAACAATTTCTATACTTACTGCGCAAGGATTTCAAAGAGTCGATCCGCACCGGCGGGATCATCATGTTCCTGCTTTTTCCGGTGGCGCTTTCCTTTATTTTTGCCTATACGCTTGGCGGCGAAAATTTTCAGCCGCCCAAGCTCGTGGCTTACGACCGGGGGAGTCCGGACTTTGTCCAGTTCCTGCGGGAACAGGAGGTTTTTCAGGTCCTGGACCTCCAGCCGGAAAGCTGGGAGGATGCCCGCCAGGCGGTCAAGGATGGCGAGGCGCACGCAGCGGTTATGGTTCCGGAGGACTTCAAAAGGCAGATTAACGAAGGCAAAAGGCCGGAAGTAACCCTGGTTGTGGATGATACCATGCCCATGCAGGCGATCCTTGCCAGGGAAACCCTGGAGCGTCAGCTATGGGTTTACTCGGTGGAAACGCCTCCCGGACATTTGAATATAATTACCCTGAAAGGTTTGAGCGTACAGCAAAGCATGCTGCCCACCTGGATTGTGATGGGCATCCTGTCCATGATTATGTTTGTGTCCATCGGAGTGGCGGAAGAAAAGGAAAACAAGACTTTAAACGCCTTGCTCCTCGCCTCCGTCGATCAAAAAACGCTTGTTTCATCAAAAGTTACCCTGGGAGTTTTTTTCATCGGCGTCATGGTGACCGTTATGATGGCATTGAATAAAGGTTTCATTGGCAATATTCCCGGTTCCTACCTGTTCGTCTTCATGGGTGCGGTAGTGTGTGCGGAAATGGGTCTGTTGATCGGGGTGTTGGCTCCGGATCAGGCCACGGCCGGAATGTACAACACCGTGCTGTACATGGCGCTCTTGCTGGGGGCGGTTCTGGCCAAGGCCGCCGGACCGGTAAAACGTGTCATCCAGACCCTGCCCAGCTATCACATTCTGGAGGGTCTGGAAAAAATGATGCTAAAGGGGTCATTTGACTCCTTTCCCTGGCCGAATGCCGGCGTTCTGGGGGCTTACGGCCTGGTCCTGTTTGCTTTGAGTGTCTGGGCGCTGAAAAAGCGGGAAGTGTAGCAAATAAATGAAAGCCTTTAAGACTTTAGGCGTGTCAGCCATAGTGCTGTGTATCCTGGCCGGCGTCTGGTTTTACCTGCAGGCCCGGCCGCCTGAAAATGATCCGGCCGGATGGAGCGGACCACCCACGGGAGAGGTCCAGGCTCTGAAATACGTGCAAATTCAGACTCTGAGCCAGTATCCTCCGGAGCTGCAAGATGAAATCCGGCGCGCCTTTGCGGCCTATCAAGCCGGCGACTTCGCAGTCGCCGCGCGGGGGTTTCAACAGGTGCTGATCGGGAGGGACAGGCAGGATGAATTGGACCTCAAAGCAAGGTACCATCTGGCCTGGGCCGATTATAACCTCGGGTGCGGCCGGGAGGCTTTGGAGACCGCGGAAAAATTTCTTTCAGATTATGCAGGGGAGCCGGAGGCCGCCGGCATGCGGGTGCTGCTGGCCAGGGTCCTGCGGGAAGAGAACAAAGATGAAGAGGCCGTTGCCCTGTACCGCACGGTCTTGTCGGAACCCGCGCAGGACCGGTTTTGGTGCGACGTGGCCGCCTATGAGCTGGACACTTTTCATTCCGCCTTCCAGAACGCCCAGAAAGCTTACCAGAAAGGGCAGTATATCGAAGCAAACGAAAGCTACCTGGAATTTGTCCGCCAAAAAAAAAGTTCGCCCCTGGCGCCCACCGCCCTTTACCTGGCGGGCCGCTGTCAGGAAAACCTCAATAATCTCCCGGCGGCAAAACGCCTTTACGCCAGATTGATGAAAGAGTATCCCGCGGCAAACGCGGCAAAAAGCGCTCAAATACGCAGAGAACAGATAGGGAGCTAGAAATCGAGATGCTGGCCTTAAAAGAAAACTCCAGGAAATTGATTGCGGGTGGAATAGCGCTGTGCTTGCTGCTGGCTGCTTTGGCGGTATTTTACAACCGGGGTGAAAGACACCTCTTGTCATACCAATACTTTCCCGGCAGCAGCTTCAACAGCAACGTGGATATGGAAATCACCCAGAATATTTACCGCTACGGGGAAGGGTCCACAAGCACGGGCCATCTTCGCTATACTGTAAGCTCCAGGGTTTTGGCAGTCGAGGACGACGGCGTCGCCACGATTGAAGAAAAGTGGGTCCGGCAAGATGACGGACAGGCGCCGCAGGAATTCAACCTCAACGAAATATACCCTCTAATAGGAGAAACCATTGTATTCCGGGCGGATCCCTCCGGCAAAGTGCTGGAGGTGACCGGAATTTCCGGCGACGGTCAAATAAATGAGGTTGAGGTTGCACAATGGAAGGCGTCCAGGTACCGGCTGCCCGGCAAGCTTGTCGCTGTGGGAGCCGGGTGGTCCAACCGGGAGGAGATGCCGCTCAAGGATGGTGCGAAAACAACAATCCGGACCGAATCCCGGCTGAAAAATATTTTCACGGAAGGCGCGGAAAAAGTGGCGGAGATCCAAATCCACCAGGAAATACCCATAGACCAGGAAACCAACCAGCAAGGTATGACGGTGCGGACAACCGGTAAGCTGATCATGGAGGCAGGGATGCTGTTCAACCTGACCAGGGGCGAGGAAAAGAGCTTTGACGGAGAAATCGATTTCAAAACGGCAAATGAGGTGACTCACGCGGACGGAAAAGTTGTCCTGGTCAACGGGGATATGCTGATCAAGGTACGGGAAAGAGGTGCGGGCAGTTGATGGGCGGCGCGTTATACATCAGGGAGGAAGTTCTGGCCAAGGGCCGTCCGTACGGCGGCAGTCTGATGCATGGGCGCGCCGGGCACAGGTTGCGGCTGAACCACACGGCCTTTGAATCGGTTAAAATACTCCACGGACGTTCCCTGCCGGAGGCTGTAAAAAAAATTTCTGCGGAATATGGCGTAGCGGAGGAAACGGTGCGGCAAGATCTGGAGCCCCTGGTGCGGGATTTGCTGGAGAGAGGTTTCCTGATCCGGGAGTACCAAAGACGAAGCTGGTATCCTGACCTGCGGTACCCGGTGGAAAGCGTCACTTTGCACCTCACCCGCCGCTGCAATATGAGCTGCCTGCATTGTCTGGTGGACGGAGGTCTGGAGGAGCAGGGCGAATTGTCCACCGGGGAATGGCTGGAAGTCGTTTCCCAACTGCCTCAACTGCAGATCACCTGCGTCACTCTAAGCGGCGGCGAACCTTTGATGCGCAGGGACTTTTTCCGCCTGGCCGGGGCCATAGACGCCCGGCACATCCCGATGATCATCTGTACCAACGGGACTATGATCAACGGCACCACCGTCAGCCTTTTGAAGGAACTGAATATCAAGGAAATCCAGGTCAGCTTGGACGGGGCCAGCCCCGGGACCAACGACGCCATCCGTGGCCCGGGCAGTTTTACCGCCGCCATCCGGGCAATCCGCCTGCTGAAACAGGCGGGGATCCGCACTTCCATAGCGGCCACCCTTTCCGGTATGAACATCCACGAGTACAAGGACATCTTCAGACTGGCCCTGGAACTGGGAGTGGACGGCTTTTTCTCTTCGGAAATACTGATGACGGGCAGGGCCAAAAAAACAGGCGCCGTGTTGGGCCTGGACGCCGCCGCCATTGCCGCCGCGCGTATTTATTATCTGCAGCAGGGCCGTCTTTACCCGCAGTTGCAGATGGAGGACGAATATGCCCGGGACGTGATGCTCGTTGATTTTGACTTCGGCGGCGGTAGTGATACGTTTAGAAAAATTGACATGTGCGGGGCCGGCAGGGCCAGTTTTGTGATCGGGCCTACGGGAGAGGTTCTTCCCTGCCGCGGCTTCCGGGAGGGGGATTTCCCCTCCGCCAACGTTCGTCATGAGCCTTTGAGCAAACTGTGGCAAACGGCGCCGGGCATCGTTGCCTTTCGGAACCTTTGTGTGGACAACTTTGACGAATGCTCCGGCTGCGCTGTCAAATACGAATGCGGCGGCGGGTGCAGGGCCTTTGCCTACGCCCTGCACGGCAGGCTGGACGGTCCGCCGGATCCGGTTACCTGCGCCTGGAAAAAAAGGCTGGCCGAATTTTCAAAGCTGCCGTAAAAGACCATAATTTTTAAAAGGGGGTGATCACGTTTGGGTAAAATTGCTATCTGGAACGCTGTTGTCTGGGGATGCGTCATCCTGGCCGAGGCGATTGTGATCAGAATAGGCGACGGCAATGATTTTATTTCGGTACTGGCTCCGCTGATCATAGGTTTTTTTGTGTCTGAAATGCTTTTGGTAAAAAAATCATGATCTGGTTAAAAATAAAGAGACCGGCGGATAGGTTATGTTAGGCGGTAAATACAGGGTGGAACATGTAAAAAGGGCGCTGTATTTCAAGCCGGAGGAATTCCGTATCGGCAATTCCCGGTATAGTCTTATCTTTTTCACTGGTGTGGCCTTTCTTTACTTTTTACCGGGTTTTTTCTTGCTGGCCCTGTTGCTGATATTGCCTGCCGCCGCCCTGCGGCTGCCGGTTGCTCCGGCCAGCCCGGGTTGGGTGACGGTGGATTTGATCTTTATAACCCTGGGCGTCGGCCTGCACGAGTGGTTCCACGTCATGGCGGCCAGGCGGCTTCTCGGCGCGCCGTCCGTGGAAGCTCTGTTTGTCGTTCCGAACAGGGCCAAGTTGAGCGTTCGCCTGCGCCCGGCGCCGGGGACAAGCCCCCTGGCCCATATGGCCGTTCTTTTGGCCGGACCCCTGGGGGCCATCACTACGGGCTTTTTATTCCTGCCGCTGTTGTTCTTGATGAACTGGCCGCTGCCGGGAGTCGCCGGCTGGGCCCTGTTCATGGCGCCCCATGTCCTGTCCTTGCGGACCGCCGGCCGGGACACCGACGGCTCCGCCTTCCTTGAAATTTTAAAGAATTCTTTTCAGCCTGCGGATTTCCGGCGGGTCAAGCTTCAGGCCGCGTCCCTGGCCCTCGGCAGCATTTTTAGACCAAACGGCCGCCCATGACCGGGTGCGGATTCATTCGCACAAATGCTACATTAGCTGCCACAAGTCCGGCGCCGGCGCGCCGTGTGCGATTAAAATCGCACCTACATCGATTATTTTCATCTTCTGCTGGTGCCGTGTTAACGGCATGTATGTCTATTTAAAAAAAGTGAAAAGGAAAGTGAATCGTGTTATGGAGCAAAATTTCCTTTTGAAAACTCCAAAACGGAAAACCCCGTTGTGGCGCTACGGCACCGACCCCGGAGAGAAGGAAGTGTTCGTCTACGCCATGAGCGCCGCAGCCCGGGAAGAAATGGCCGGCCTGGACGAAGAAAAGCCGGGGGAGTTTGATCTCAGCGACATCAGGGGCGATATGATCAGGCTCAATCCGACCGCCTCCCATATTTGGGAGCTGTGCGACGGGACCTGCGCGGTTGAGGAGATCCTGGACCATCTGGCCCGGGAGTACGAGGCGGATCGTGAAGTTCTTCTTGCTGATCTAAAGGAGTTCTTCTTCCAGTTTAAAGACTTGATTGATGTTGACTGGTCGCCTTTGTAGGGGCTCGAGGCAAAGGAGAATGCACATGGATATTTTGCTGGTCAACCCCCCGCCGCAGAAACAAGTTGTGGATCAGAATGAAACGCATTTTATGACGGTATCCCCTCCCCTGGGGCTGGCTTATATCGCGGCGGTCCTGGAAGAAGACGGTTTTACCGTCAGGCTGGCCTGCATGCCCGGGGAGCGGTTGAAGCGGGCGGACCTGGAAGCTCTTTTGCGCCGGGAGCAGCCCCAGCTGATTGGTATCACCTCCATGGTGAACACTTATAACAACGGGCTGCGGATAGCGTCCATAGCCAGGCGTTTTTGCCCCGGAGCGGCAATTGTAATGGGGGGCCCCCACGCCTCCTTCCTGGGGGAGGAGACCCTGGCGGGAGGGCAGGTGGACGCGGTCTGCCGCTTCGAGGGCGAGCTGACCATGCTGGAACTGGCCCGCCACTACCTGCGGGGGGAAGGACGCCTGGAAGAAATCAGGGGCATTGTTTACCGGAAAGACGGCAGGACTAAAGCCACACCGGAGCGTCCCTTCATCGAGGATCTGGACGAACTGCCCCTGCCGGCCCGGCACCTGTTGCAACTGGAAAGCTACCAGTATCCGGGGAGCGTCATCACCGGCCGGGGCTGTCCCTTCAACTGTGCCTTTTGCGCGGCCAACGCCATTTCCGGCAGCCGCTGCCGCATGCGAAGCACAAAGGCCGTGCTGGAGGAACTGGAAGAAATATACCGCCGGTACGGGCTGGCCAAAATATTCTTTTTAGACGACACCTTTACCGTGTCGAAGGCGCGGGTATGGGAGATCTGCGCGGGCATTGCGGAGCGGAAGCTGCCTCTGGAGTGGTATTGCGAGTCCAGGGTCAACACCGTGGACGCCGAATTGTTGGACGTCATGTATGAAGCAGGCTGCCGGGTGATCCAGTTCGGCGTGGAGTCGGGCAACGACGGGATCTTAAAAAAGATCAACAAGGGCATCAGCACCGGTCAGGTGGAGCAGGCGGTGGAAGCGGCCTTGAAGCGCGGCGTCAAAGTGGTTTGTTCCATGATCATCGGGCACCCGGACGACACCCACGAGACGGTGCGGGACACCATCCGTCTCGGGGAAAAACTGCTGCATATGGCAAAAAAGCTGGGCACGGTGCTGCGGATCAGTTTTCCCGTTCTGACCCCTTTGCCCGGGACGCGGGTGTATGAAGATGCGGAGGATTTGGG
>DNIT01000014.1:18676-19355 GCA_003489345.1 Pelotomaculum sp.
TGCGGTTCCTCAGCAGGAACTGGGACCGGTACAATTTTATGGAGCCGGTTATAGAAACCAGGCGACTGACCAGGGAAGACCTGCAAAACTATATGATGGACGCCTGCCTGCGCTGCCCGGAGGAGGCCGGTTCCGGTGCGTTCTGAAGACGGCTCGCACGAGGCGTTGATGACACGGTGCAAAAACGTCCGTCCGGTTATGGGGGCCGGGGTCCGGCTTGAAACCACGGAGGAAGGAACCTTCCTGGCGGATTACTACACCCAGCAAAAGGTGGCGCTGAACGAGGTTTCCTGCTGGATGGTGAGCGCCTTTGACGGCGGCAGGACCATCTGGGATATCGCCGGCGACATGTCCCGGGATTTTGACGCGGACCAGGTGGCAATCGGCGCAGATCTCTTAGAATTATTCAACTGCTTGAATAAAAACGGGCTGGCTTTCAATTCCCTGGACAAAGGTTTTCTTTTCTTCCACTTTTACCATGATCTGGTTGCTTTTATTTTTCCCAAAGCTCGCTGGATTTAAGGGTAAAATCAGTATGCAAGTCAGGAGCGATGAAAAGTGCTCGATGTGCTGTTGGTCATCCCTCCCTCAATCAACGGAGAATATTCTCCGGGGAACGGGCAGGCCGACGCCGCGCCCCACCTGGGGGTCGGCTATCTGGCGTCCTGCCTCAGGGAGC
>DNIT01000014.1:19559-21200 GCA_003489345.1 Pelotomaculum sp.
CACAGGCCGGCGGTAGTGGGCATCAGCTCTTTTGTCACCAGCTTTGCCAACGGCTTGAGAGTGGCGCGGCTGATTAAAAAGGCGTTGCCCGGTGCAAAAGTGGCGATGGGCGGGCCCCACGTCACTTTCATTCCAGGGGAGGCCCTGGCCACGGGGGATGTGGACGCGGTGATTCTGTTCGAAGGAGATGAGACCTTCCCGGCTTATGTTCAGGCGGTTCTGGGCGGAGAGGACGAGCCGGGCCGGATTCCCGGCCTGGCGTACCGGGCGGAGGGCACGATCATTTTTTCACCGCCGCGGCCCTTGATTGAAGACCTGGACAGACTGCCGTTCCCCGCCAGGGATCTATTCCGCCTGGAGCGTTACCGGTTCAAGGGTAATGTGGCCACGGGCAGGGGCTGCCCTTACAGCTGCATTTTTTGCGCGGCCGGTAAACTGGGAGGCGGACGCTACCGCATGAGGAGCGTCGACAATGTCCTGGCGGAGCTTGTAGAGCTGAACCGGCGCTACGGGGTGGACCGGCTTTTGTTTTATGACGATACCTTGATTTACAATGAGAAGCGGATCTTTGAACTGTGCCGGGGTATAAGGAAGCACAACCTGGCCTTTCAATGGGGCTGCTTCGCACGGGGCAACCGGGTTCCCCGGGAAGTGATCGAAGAGATCAAAGCCTCCGGCTGCACCGGGGTTTCCATTGGTATCGAATCGGGGGATGACGAGGTCCTGCGGCGGGTGAAAAAGCGCGTAAGCGTGGAGGAATGCAGGGAGACCGTCCTTTCTTTCCGGAAAAACGGTTTGGGGGTCAAGCTGTTCTTTATTATCGGCCACCCGGGGGAAACGGCGGAGCAGGTCCGCAAGACCATCCGCCTGGCCGGGGAACTCTCCGGCGCCGCTCCGGACTGCGCCGCGCCCCCGGTAATTGTCGATTTCTCCATTATGACTCCCTTGCCCGGCTCGGAGATGTATGAGCGGAGGGAAGAACTGGGTTTGCGTATTTTAACGGACAAGTGGGACCGCTACAATTTCAACGACCCTGTCATGGAAACCGGCGCCTTGCGCAAGGAGGAGATAAAAAACCTGTATATGGAAGCAACGGAGGAGTTATGCCATTTTATGCAAACGCGAGACTTTTAAGGAAAAATGGTGGCTCGGCTGTGAGAAACGCAATCCTGACTGCTATTCTGATAGCGGTCCTGGCCCTGGCCGGCTGCGGCAGGGCCGGACTCACGGCGGGAGAGATGGAACAGGCAAGCTGGAACGAACGCCAGCCCGGCGCCGGCCCGGGTGATTTCCTTTACTTTGCCTCCGATGAAGGCAACCCGCAGGATCATTACGACCTCTGGCGCCTGGACCGGGGGACCGGGCGAAGGGAGCGTCTGACCAATGTGGGGGACATCGTCTACCATGCCGTTTCTCCCCGGGAGGAAGTTATCGCCGTGAACCGGCAGGGAACCATATATTTATTCAAGCCGGCGGACAACCAGTGGCAAGAGTTGGGTAGGGGTGAAAAACCGCAGTGGGATCCCTCAGGCGCCTACTTGCTGGACACCAACTTAAGCATTACCGAAGTGGCCGGCGGGCGCACCTTCAAACTGGAGCCCGAACAGGCGCCGGATGACGATGTCATGGCCGCCAGCTGGT
>DNIT01000014.1:21353-22405 GCA_003489345.1 Pelotomaculum sp.
GACTGGCAGACAAGGCAGGGTGTTGTAAAGGTAAGAATGAGCAGAATGCTTCCGGAGCAAACCGCCGGCGGCAGCTTCGGGGCGGTGGCGGTAAACCCGGTGGAGGACGTGGTGGCTTTCATTGCCGGCGCTAACGGTTACCGCTGGATTTTCACCACCTATTATGAGGGAGGAGCTCCCTACCTCTACGACAGCTATGAAAACAAAGACCTGCCGGAGGACGAGGAGACGGCGGAGTCCGAATACACCTTGAGCTGGTCTTCCGACGGGCAAAGGCTTTACTTTCATAAAGTCAACAGCGGCGCCGCCCGCACTGCCTTGTACTTTCTGGAGCCCGGCGGCATGGTCAGCCCCGTGGCGCGCGACGGAAACAGTAAAGGCGAAAAGAAGCAAAGCGGAGCTCCAGGTGTTGACGCTTTTATCCCGGCTGCCGGCACCGTGAAAAAACACGTCGCCGGCAGAACCTGCGCAATTCTAGTTCCAACAGTTTAAAAAAGGTGAGATGTATCTATGGAAAAGCCGGCTTATGCGAGGGCCGACGGCATACAGTTAAACACCGTACAACGCTTGTACGGGATAATTGTCTTCCCCCGCGCAACGCTGCAGGACATTGTCGATAATCCTGCTTTTTTCAGGGGTCTGGCCTGCCTTTTGGGGTTGATCCTGATTTTTACTCTGGCCATTCTGCCAAAAATAGGAGCTTATACCATTTGGGCCATGGAAAAGCAATCCCTGCACGTTGCAGCCGTGGCCAGGGATGTCAGCGTTTACGGAGCCATGGCCGCGGTAGTCCTCACTTCGCTGGCGCAGCCCCTTCTTTTTTTCTTTGTTACCGCCCTCCTGTTTTTTTTATTTGGATATACCACCAAAAAGCAGGCTTCTTACCGGGTGCTCCTGGCGGTGTGTGTGTTCGCCTATGTTCCGGTGGCGGTGGCCGCCTTCCTGCAAAGTGTTTTAATCATGCTCCGCCCCGCGGAGAACCTTTTGGATGTCACCACCAGCCTGGCCATGTTCCTGCCGGCGGGTGAAGGGGGGGTATTGTACAAGGTGCT
>DNIT01000014.1:22648-24405 GCA_003489345.1 Pelotomaculum sp.
ATTTGAAGCAAGGGGGGCGTTTTTGATTGGAGAAGTAAAAGCCGTTCCTTTGGCGGGTCCTTTTCCGCCGCTGCGATTACAAAACATATTGCTTATTGCCGGCCTTTGCTTTTTTGCCGCAACTACCATATTGGCAAATATCAACAGGGGAAGCGGTGAGGCTGCCCTCGCCGTGACTGTGGCCGCGGCCGAAAGAACGACGCTCAAGTCCACCGTGTTTGCCACCGGCCGTATCGAGGTGCCCGGGAGGCAGGAAATTTACGTGGAAAACGATAGTTTACTGCTTGAGCTCTATGTGAAGGCCGGCGATACCGTTCAGCAAGGCCAGTTGCTGGCCAAAATGGACACCACCGCCCTGTCTGGGAGCCTGGAAGAAGCTCGGGCTTCCTACAACGAGGCACAGGCCGCGCTGGAAAAGCTCAGGCGGGACCCCCTGCCGGAAAACCTGGCCCAGGAAAGGGCGGAACTGGCCCAGGCGGAAGCCGACCTGCAAGGGGCGCAAACAAAACTTGAACGGACCAGGGTGCTTTATGAGCAGGGGGTATTGGCAGAATCCGAACTGGAAGAGGCGGAAAGGGAACTGATAAAAAGCCGGGCGGAGCGGGATCGGCTCGCGCAGCGCCTGAGCTTGAGCGAAAAAGGCCCCTTGCCGGAGGAACTAAAGGAATCTGAGGCAAGGGTGCAGCAAGCCCTGGCAGCACTGAACAGAATCAGCGGCCAGATGAATAAGGCTGTAATCACAGCGGCCCAAAACGGTGTTGTTCTTTCCTGCAACAGCCGGGTGGGCAGCTATGTTTCGGCCGGCGCCCTGCTGATGGTGGTGGGAGACCCGGAGGATCTGGAGATAACCGCCGATGTAAGCGAGAATGACAGCGGGGACCTGGCTCCGGGGCAGGAGGTGACTTTTTCCTGCCCGGCTTTGCGGGACAGGGAATTCAAGGGGACCGTCACCCAGGTGGCGCGCGCAGCCGTGAAATCCGGAATAGATTACGGAACCGGACAGGAGCGGATCTCCGCGGGGAGCTATTATTTGCCTGTCAAGGTGAGGCCCACCGGAGATATCGAAGGGCTGCGGCCAGGCTATACCGTTGACCTGACGGTGGTGACCATACCGGAGAAAACGGCGGTCGTGGTCCCCCACGAAGCTGTTCTCAAACAAGACGACGGAGAGTACGCCTTTGTGGTAAAAGACGGCAAGGCCCGGCGCCGGCAGGTACAGACGGGAATCGGCAACGAACTGTATGTGGAAATCAGTGACGGGGTCAAATATGGCGAAAAAGTCATTCTCAACCCGCCCGGGGACCTGGAGGACGGCCGGTCCGTGCGTGAGGAAGCGAAGCAATGATAACTGTGGAAGGACTGGAGAAGACTTACCGGAGCGGCAGGCTGTCCTGCCTGGCCTTAAAAGGTGTGTCCGCCGGCATTGCCGAAGGGGAATTCGTGGCCATAATGGGTCCCTCCGGTTCAGGCAAATCCACATTCTTAAACATCCTGGGCTGCCTGGACCGGCCGACGGCCGGCATATACCGTCTGGACGGGAGGGAGGTCGGCGGCCTGGGGGAAAATGAGCTGGCTACAGTGCGCAATAAAAAAATCGGCTTTGTGTTTCAATCCTTCAACCTGATCTCCCGCCTGAACGCTTTGCGCAACATTGAGCTTCCTATGGTTTACGCCGGAACGCCGCCCGGGGAGCGGCGGAGGCGGGCCCTGGAGTCTCTCGCCAGGGTGGGCCTGCGGGACCGGGCCGGGCACCGCCC
>DNIT01000079.1:0-1964 GCA_003489345.1 Pelotomaculum sp.
CGGTAAAAAATACGGGCAAAAGACTTGGCCAGCACCGCCCCAATACCGGCGTACTTGATCGCCAGCGGGGCCTGCTCCCTGGAAGAACCGCAGCCAAAATTAGCGCCCCCCACAATAAAATCCCCTGCTGCAACTTTTTCATAAAAATCGGGGTCCAAATCTTCCATGACGTGTTTGGCCAACTCTTTCATATCCAGCGTCTTGAATTTATATTTGCCTGAAATGATATAGTCGGTATTCACCGCATCGCCGAATTTATGGGCTTTACCTCTGTACTCCAATGCAATTCACCTGCTTTTGTACCAATTTTCAACTACCCTTGAAAGCTGTACGCCTTTCAAAAGCGTATCCCCAAAAATGTAGGTTCGAATTCATTCACGCAAGTGTTATATTGGCTGCCACAAGTTTGGTACTGACGCCGTTGTGCGATTGAAACCGCGCCTGCAGTCTCCTTCCTTCAGCCGAGCGCAGGGCGACGTGCCCCGCCTTAAAGGTACTCCCGCGGGTCGGCAATCCTGCCGGCGATGGCGCTGGCCGCCACGGTGGCTGGAGAGGCTAAATAGATCTCGGCCTTGGAGTTGCCCATGCGCCCCTTGAAATTACGGTTGGCGGTCGAGATAACCGTCTCTCCGTCCGAAGGTACGCCGTTGTGGGTGCCCACGCAGGGTCCGCAGCCGGGGGTTACCAGTGTGGCGCCTGCTTCCACCAGGGACCGGATGAGCCCTTCGGCCATGGCGTCCAGGAAAACCCGGCGGGAGGCGGGAGCAATGATCAGGCGGGTATCCCGGTGCACCTTGCGGCCGCCGAGAATCCCGGCTGCTATACACAGGTCTTCCAAACGCCCGTTGGTACAGGTACCGATTACCGCCTGCTGGACCGGACGGCCCGCGACTTCGCTAAGCGGAGCCACGTTGTCCACCCGGTGGGGCTTGGCCACCTGGGGCTCGAGTTTCGACACATCGTATTCCAGAACGCGGGCATAAGCGGCGTCTGCGTCAGCTGTCACCGGGGTAAACTCCCTGTCGGTAAATTTACGCAACCAGTCCAATGTTTTCTCGTCGGCTTCCATCAGCCCTGCTTTTGCCCCCATCTCAATGGCCATATTGGAGACGGTAAAACGGGCCTCCTGTGAAAGGGCGGTTATAGCTTCCCCCACGTATTCAGCAGCCATGTAGGTGGCGCCGTCAGCGGTAACGTCGCCGATCAGGTAGAGGATTAAGTCCTTGGCATAAACGCCAGGGGGCAGTACTCCGTTGCAGACAAATTTAATTGTTTCGGGCACCTTGAACCACATCCGGCCCGCAATCAGCCCGCCGGCCAGATCGGTTGAGCCAACCCCCGTGGAGAAAGCGTTCAAGGCGCCGTAGGTGCAGGTATGGGAATCCGCTCCGATAACCAGGCTGCCTGGTCCCACCTCGCCGCTTTCCGGAAGCAGTTGGTGGCAAACGCCCTCGCCAATGTCATAAAGGCGAAAGCCCTTTTCCCTGGCGAACTCTCTCATCAGTTTGTGCAGGGCCGATACTCCTTCGTTGGGGCTGGGAGAGCTGTGGTCAATGACAAAAGCGACTTTCTTCTGGTCAAACACCTCATGACCGCCCATATCCTGGAAAGCCCTGATGGCCAGGGGAGAAGTCCCGTCCTGGCCCATCACGTAGTCGACCCTAGCCACGACAATTTCGTTGGCTCGGGCTTCCCGGTCACTGTGGTTGGAAAGAATTTTTTCAATGATGGTCTGCCCCAAGGCTAATCCCTCTTTCCAAAATAATCTTCGTAAACATACATCAATTCCTTGTCGAACAGGTTCCGCTTCAGTGAGATGGTAACAGAACGGATTTTGGGGAGCAGTTCCTGCGCATGGTGGTCCGTCAGGACAATTCCGAACTCAGCGAATTTGGCTTTCAAGGCTGCCGTACCCGAGTGTTTGCCAATCACGATCTGGCGCAGCAGGCCGACTTCCTCCGGCT
>DNIT01000079.1:2144-3146 GCA_003489345.1 Pelotomaculum sp.
GGAGGCCCGGGAAACATATTCCGCCACCTCCACAAACATTTCAGTTTTATAGTTGAGGTCAATATCATACAGGTGCTTCAGGGACATGACCACTTCTTCCAGGGCGGCGTTACCGGCCCTCTCGCCCAAGCCCAGCACGGTCACCCCGACGTATTTGGCGCCCGCCTTGACCCCGGCCAGGGCGTTGGCGGTGGCCATGCCGAAGTCATTGTGGGTGTGCATTTCAATTTCAATGTCCACCTTGTCCTTGATGCTCTTAATCTGCTCATAGATGGTAAAAGGCTCCATAATGCCTACGGTATCGCAGTAACGAAGGCGATCCGCCCCAGCCTCCTTGGCGGCCCCGGCAAACTCCAGGAGAAAATCCAGTTCGCTGCGGGAAGCGTCCTCTGCATTGACCGAGACATACATGCCTTCTCTTTTGGCAAAGTGGGTGGCGTTCACCATCTGCTCCAGAACCCATTCCCTGGATGACCTTAACTTATGTTTGATGTGAATATCTGAGGTTGAAATGGAGATGGCCACCGCATCAACCCCGCACTGGAGGGAAGCTTCGATGTCCCTGATCACCGGCCTGTTCCAGCCCATAATGCTTGCCTTCAGCCCGGCTTTGCAAATGGACCGGATCGCTTCTTTTTCATCGCCACCCATAACCGGAACACCGGCTTCAATCTGGGGAACCCCGATTTCATCCAATAGTTTCGCAATCCGGACTTTTTCTCTATTGGCAAATACGACCCCCGCCGTTTGCTCCCCGTCACGCAAGGTGGTATCCACTATGACAATTCCTTTTTCGCTCATTAAACCAACCACCTTTCAACTGAATGAATATTTGAGGAGAAATTTGTAATACATATACTATCATTAATTCACGCAACATAGAAGTATAATAGTTTGAAAAATATTGTATACATTTAGGCGTTTTGCTGTTAATTTATGGCCAAAAAATAACAAAAAAATTTATATCTTCTAATATTTTTGAATGCCTAATAAGTCCTCTAT
>DNIT01000071.1:0-1173 GCA_003489345.1 Pelotomaculum sp.
CAGGCAGCAAATTATCCCGTATCTTGCCTCTCACGGTTATTTGTGCGGAAGAGCTGGAAGCAAGCCTTACGTAATCGCTATCCAATTCAATACCGGGCCCATAAAGACGCAGGCTGCCGTCTCCCGTGCTCCACACTACAAATCTTCTTTTTGTTCCTCCAAGAACAGGGTCATTTTCATTGGAAGCATATAATTGACCAGTACTATTGCCGTCTTCGTAAAACACTATGTTGCCCCAGTTTTGGTTTGGCCACATGCCAAGGTTTTGTTTTCCGTTGTAATAGGCAGACAGAGTGCCGTCTGAATTTAAAGCTACATAGGTATTGCTGTTTTCATTGCCGGTTCGAAATTTACCCGAATAGATTTCACCGTCATTGGTCTTTATGCCAATCTTCCCATTTGCAAGCAGGCCAATCAAAACTTTTAAGCTGTTGTCGTCCCATACTTCGATCCCCTGGCCGGACTGGGGGTCATGCAGGATGTGCCTGCCGTTCTTGCTCCACAGGCCGAATCCCCGTATGGTAGGCTGCAGATGGCCGTCCATGCTCATCAGGTACGTGGTGTATTCGTCCACGGAAAGGGGGCGGCCGGTAGCGTAGGCGGCCTGTATATCGCTATCTTCCCTGTCGGTGTTGGAGATGCGCAGGTTACCTATAGGAGAATTCAGGTAATTGGACGTCGAAATCCACCTTCCAACATAAGCTGCTCCACCGGACGCATTCGCAAAGCTTGAAGGCAGCGGCGCAGATGTATTGCTTGCAACCACTGCACCGTCCACGAGTACCTTTGCCGTGGTGGTTGACCTGTTCCATTTCAACGCTACACGATGCACGCCGGGGGGCATGACAGATGAAGAAATTGTCGGACTCCATGAGGTCCCTGCTGAATCGCTGAATACTGCACTCCAATCGGTAGAGAAACTCTTCTTGGCAAACCTAATCTCATTTTGCTCGCCGGAATCTGATGCCGCGAAGGCNNATTGCCCAGTTAGCAGCGGCCGTATGCACGTTGGGGGTTACAACCACATCAAATTCAATGGTTCCCTTATCTACGCTTAGAACGATTGTCGGAACGGTGAGTAATTCAGCGGTGCGGGAGGAGCCGGGAAGCTGCCAGGACGACGGGTAGGCTTTTTGTTCTAGCTGCAGACCATCAGCATATACAGTTATGGCA
>DNIT01000071.1:1273-6079 GCA_003489345.1 Pelotomaculum sp.
GACAGTTATGGCATACGGTCCACCAGCTGCAAAGTTGCGGATATGGCACTCTGCTCTTGTTCCCTCTGCCCCGAACGCGCGGGATACGATTGCCCGTTGCCATGCTCTCGTTAATACGATATCGCTGGAGTATGATTCTCCTAGTATCGTGCCATCTGTTTTCATTTCTCGGAGTAATAGCCTAATCTTGCTTCCTTCGGTGCCCTTAAGATAAACAGTGAATGTATACGGCCTAGAAGCAGTTAAACCCGTTGCCCCCACCGTAACCCTCTCCGATGCTGCCGCACCTGGGTAAACAATTTTTAAGGAGGCTGTACCGTTCCAATGCTCCGTAGTATCGCGAGATATAGTTGCGTCAATTGTACTAAACCCTGCCGTATTTGTCTCCACGCTTGCCTGGTTAGCCGTCAGGAGGTTGGTTGCGCCTTCCTCCACCATCGCGGCTTGCTGGGCTTGGTAGACTTTGAAATCAAGATAACGGGAAGCGACATCTGTTTCGGTGTTTCGCAGGCCAACCCCTCCACCTGAGAAGGTAGTATCTTCTATACTAATAACCCTTTGGCCATCGAAGTATGCTTCAATGCGGGAACCATGCAACGCAAATTTTATCAGTTTCGACGTGCCTCTGACCCATATCAAATCTACGCCTGCAATAGCAGTAAAGACCCCGCTTACTCGCTTAAACAACCTAATGTTGATGCCAGCAGTTCCAGTATCATCTCTTACGTTAAGCAGATAGTAATTGTTGTTATCCTGATATCTTGCTATGATCCCTCCGTTGTCTGCCTGGTCACTGTTCACTTCTATCTCAACGTCTTGCAGCAGCAGATTGTTCTTTATCAGCGTCGCCTGCGTCCCGCCTGTCCCCGTCAGCACCCCGCCTGATACCACCCATGTAGCCGTTACATCCCCGCCGCTAGTATATTCAGCCAACTGGTCAACATTAAACGCATCCTGCCACACCGGTGCAGGCTGCCGGGCGTACTCGTAGCGTGGTACCCCAGAGGCTACCTGGGAGCCGTCCTGCTTATAGGCCACTGAGGCCCGGGTGAAGACTGCCAGTTGATCGGCCAGGGTCTCAAAGTAACCATGATGAGTGACCAATTCCCCGTTTTTGTTGTAAGTCCGCTGCCCGTCCGGAGCGTACCGGATTTGGGGGCCAATTTCAAATGCCATTCAGATACCGCCTTTGTTTTTTTTATAACGTATGCGCAATAGCTTGCGATAATGTGAAAAAAAGCCGGGAGGCATAGTCCAATCGTTTGACGCGGCGGAACCGGCGCAGCACTGTAGAAGTATATAAATATATTGTTATATTTTGATGAAAGAAGGAAATGCCTAAGTTGTTTAAGAATTAATTCAATAAGATTTAATTTTCGTTTATTTGGCTTATCGTAGATGTTTGTAAAGATCCGATTGGCTAAAAGGCTTTTTAGGGAAAATGCTGGTTTTACAGCCGATAAGATCCGTGTTGGTACGTAACCGTTTGGCTAAAATTCGTTGGGGGTCTTTTTGTTATGGCAGGCCCAAAAAGCCCGAAAGTACAGGTTTTACTTTCAACCTATAACGGTGAAAAGTATTTGAGAGAGTTGCTGGATAGTCTTCTGGCGCAGGATTATCCCGATACCAAGATATTGATCCGGGATGACGGTTCCAAAGATGGCACTATAGATATTTTACATGCCTATAAGGACTTGCCTGAGCTAGAAATAATATTTGAAGAGAATGTCGGTGCAATTAACAGCTTTTTTGAATTATTAAAAAGGGTTGCCGACGATACGGATTATATAGCCTTCTGTGATCAAGATGATGTCTGGATGCAGGACAAGATCAGCCGGGCTGTCACTGATTTAGAAAAAAAAGTTCCATGCCAAATCCCCGGCATGTATTTTTCACGTTACGCAATTGTTGATGAAAGCCTTCAAGTATTAGGATACTCGGAAATTCCAAAACGGGGACCGTCATTTGAAAACGCGTTGGTTCAAAATATCGCGACCGGTTGTACCGTGGTGATCAATAAGCAGGCCCGGTTGCGGATTGTGGAAGAGCTGCCGAGGGAAGTAAGAATGCACGATTGGTGGATTTATCAAGTTGTTTCGGCTTTGGGCATGGTCATATATGATCCGGCGCCTTCCATATTGTATCGCCAGCACCCTTCCAATATCGTCGGGGCAAAGGCAGGTCCTTGGGGCAAATGGATGAATCGACTGAAGCGCTTTGCCAAACGGGGCCGCCTGCAGCTTGTTACCGAGCAAGCCCGCGAATTTATGAGGATTTATGGAGACCGGCTTACAGATGATAAAAAAGATATTCTGGCTGATTTCGTATCAGGCCGGGATCGGTTTCTTAAACGCGTTGGCTATGCCGCATTACGCTGCCGGGTACACCGCCAGACCTTTGTTAGAAAATATGGTTTTAAGAGTGCTGCTGGTACTGAATCGGGTTTAATAACAGCAACAAGGGGAATAGTTTTGAAATTTAAGATACTATATTTTATAACCAATGGGACATTGGGTGGCGCTCAGACCCATATACTTCATTTGGCCTCTTATTTAACAGATGATTTCGATGTTGGTGTGGCAATGGGGGTTAGAGGCCCCTTGTGGGATTCCTTAGAAAATATTGGTATACCTGTTTATCATATTCCTTCATTGGTTAGATCCGTTTCTCCATTTCGCGATATCTTGTGTCTGCATGAAATCGTGCAGCTGTTTAAAGCGGTTAAGCCGGACTTAATCAGTACCCACTCCAGCAAAGCAGGGATCTTGGGTCGTTTGGCCGCCCGGCTTTGTGGCATACCGGTCATATTTACAGCGCATGGATGGTCCTTTACAGAGGGTTTACCTGAAAAGCAAAGGCGCCGCTATATACTGGCGGAACGCATAGCGGCGCGTTGGTCAACCAGGATTATCTGTGTGTCTGAATACGATCGCCAACTGGCTGTCAAATATGGCGTGGGACGGCCGGAACAGCTGATGACGATACACAACGGAGTCCCGTTAAGCCCTGCCCATGAAATGGCAAAAACAGGCAAGGAAAATCCGGTTCGATTGATGATGGTAGCCCGGTTTTCCGAACAAAAAGACTACCAACTGCTTTTCAGGGCGCTTGCCGCCATAAAAAACAACAAAGCGTTTGAAATGTTTCTCGTGGGGGATGGCCCATTATTGGTACAGAGCCGGGAAATGGTTCAGCAGATGGGGCTAGGGAATGAAGTTAAGTTTTTGGGAGCAAGAAACGACGTTCCCGTACTTCTGGCTGAAGCACAAATTTTTGTCCTCATATCCAAGTGGGAAGGGTTTCCGAGGAGTGTACTGGAAGCGATGCGCTCCGGACTGCCGGTAATAGCGTCGGATGTGGGCGGGACAAGAGAATCTGTGATTGACGGCGAGACCGGTTTCTTGATTCCCCGGGGCGATGTTGACATATTACAAGATAGGCTTTTAAAATTAATAAATGACCCCAATCTGAGAGTGCAAATGGGCCAAAACGGTTTTAGGAGGTTTGCGAGTAAGTTTACCTTTGAACAGATGCTGGAAAAAACACTAAAAGTATATAGAGAGAGTATCGTTCCGCAAGCCGTTATGCAAAAATAGCCAATCCCTGGCAGGTTCATATCCAAGCGGGTTTTTGATGCCTGGCTCATGGAATGGTTACATGTCCTTGTTGGTAAGGCATTCTATCCCCCGGGGGCTTTGGGTCTATCGTACGGAGATTGTTTCATGCAAATGAACCGGCTCTAAAGGAAATGCGGCAAATTTGACGAAATTATAAAAATATATAATCGATAAGATTGCAAGCGCAGTAAAAGTGTTGGTGAACTGGTGGTTGATGGTATCATTTGTTTAAAGGAAATCAACAGGATATGATGAATCTTGGAGCATATACAAGTTTTGGATTAGCAAAAGAGAGGTTCTTATGCAGTTGCAAAGAAGGTATGCCGTACTAATAAGATTTCTAATAATCATGGTTGATTTAATACTAATCAACCTGGGTTACATCATTGCCTTTTTGCTCAAATTCGGCTGGCATATACCCGCTGAAAACAGCACATCTTACCTCATCACCTGGCCCTGGCTTACGCTTGCGGCGCTGTCCCTTTTTTACTTTTATAAGCTATATGGAGGCTACCGCTGGCGCTGGGGTGAAGTATTTGCCGCGTTAACCTGTGTCGTTTTCTTCCAGGCGATGGCTGCCATGGCCATATCCTTTTTGCTTCGAGGTTTTTCCTTCCCCCGTACGGTACTGCTGCTTGCGCCGCTCATTCAACTGGTTTTGCTGGCCCTTTGGCGAAGGATGATATGGCGCCTGGAAAGAGGAATGATCCAGTCCGTGCGGGCTATCGTTGTCGGACAACCCCGGGAAGCCGCTGCTTTGGCGAAGAAATTGGAGCAGGCTACAGGCGGGAGCATAAAGGTGCTGGGACTGGTAGTGGACACATTGCCCGAGAAAGAGGATAACAAAAGCCATGACTTGGCTTACAGGCCTATTCTGGGGGTAGTGCAGGAATTTGCGGAATGCCTTGCCAAAAACGACCCGGACCAGGTATTTGTCTGCTCGGCGCTCTCGCAGGAACAAAAAGCAGGGGTTGTTTATGCTTGTGTGGATGTAGACAAGAAGGTCCTGCTGGTACCTGATCTGTACGAGATCATGCTTTCCCAGGCCAAGCTCGATCAGGTTGACGATGTCCCGATCTTCTCGCTTGGCCGTTTGAACATACCGGAGGAATCCCTTATCGTCAAAAGGTTGATGGATATCGTTATTTCCCTGGTTGCCCTGGTCATCACCGCTCCCTTAAACATACTT
>DNIT01000071.1:6276-6455 GCA_003489345.1 Pelotomaculum sp.
TGTCTCTGCAGGGTAAGCCCTTTTATCTGTTCAAGTTCCGGACGATGGTCGTAAATGCCGAACAGGATAGCGGTCCGGTACTGGCGACGGAAAACGACCCCCGCATCACCAGGGTAGGACGTTTTTTAAGGAGCACGCGGATTGACGAACTTCCACAGCTGTTCAATGTTTTAAAAGGC
>DNIT01000071.1:6676-6932 GCA_003489345.1 Pelotomaculum sp.
AACGTTAAATCCGGTATAACCGGCCTGGCTCAGATTGCCGGGAAATATAGTACCAGCCCGGAGAATAAACTGAAATACGACCTGCTTTACACCAAATCGTACTCCCTCTCGGCAGACCTGGCCATATTATTGCAGACGGTCAAGGTCATATTAATGAAGGACAGGGCTTCCTAAGCGGTTTGTCCTGAAAATATGCTTATTTTTTTATTCTCTGCTATTCTTTAGCGATATGCAGTACTCTTTTGTGGAAATCAGG
>DNIT01000101.1 GCA_003489345.1 Pelotomaculum sp.
TACCTATAAGGAATTGAAACAGTCAACGCTGGACAAAGCGTTAGCCTACATCTGCGTTTTTAGTCTGCCTATGAGGAATTAGAACTCAAACAATAATTTCCTAGCGCTCGAGGTATTTCCACTGCCCCAAAGCGTAAAATACCGCCTTGTCTATACCGGATTTCGGTGCGGGGCTGATGGATTTAAGCCATACCAAAATTATCAAGCACAGGCCTTGCCTGTCCTGACGCTCTTTTTGCCGATTTTGGGGAGAAATGTCCTTTAGCCCCTTAAAAGAAACCATCCGAATAAAGTGACGTAGTTTCTACTTACATATCCGGGGCTGTCAGCCCCTACGTAGCTTTTCCTCAAAAACCTCACCACCATGAAAGGGCAAACAAACGGTAAACGTAGTACCACTGCCGGGGGTGCTGCTAACCTCGACGCTGCCGCCATGGGCTTCAGCGATAGCCGCGACGATGGCCAGGCCCAGCCCGCTGCCTTTGCTGCAGCTTCTGGAGGCATCGGCGCGCCAAAAACGTTCAAATACATGGTTAAGATGCTCAGCTGCGATACCCTCGCCGGTATTGTGCACCCACAGGCACACGCTCTCATTGCGCACACCTGCGCCCAGCGTAACATCCTCTTTGGACGCTGTGTGCTGCAAGGCGTTGTCAACCAGGTTGTTTAATACCTGCCGCATCTTGTCCGGATCCGCCAGCAGGGGTGGCAGGGTTGGACACTGAACTGTTACACGCCGCTGCGGGGCAAGCAACTTAGCCCGTTGGGCCGCATCGGACAGCATGCCGGGTACATCCAGCGCCTGGCGGTGCAGAGGCGCGCCGGCGCCCAAACGGGCCAGGGTCAATAAATCATCCACCAGGCGGCTTAAGCGATCCAGCTCCGTTCTTGCAGCGGTCAGCACACGGGACTGCTCCCGGGGCTCCGCTGCCGCTCCCCGCTTCAGCACATCCAAATAACCGGTTACAACTGTAAGATGAGAGCGCAATTCATGGGAGGCGTCTGCCGCAAACTGACGGACCTGATCGGTGGCTCTCCGCTGGGCGGCAAAAGCGCTCTCCAGCTGGTCCAGCATGGAGTTAAAGGCCACAAATAATTCGGTTACCTCATCTCCGCCAGGGGGCACCGCAACGCGGCCGGCCAACCTGTTGCCGGTGACGCCCCTCGCTGTGGCGGCCAGATTGGTCAACGGACGCAGGGCATAGCGGATGACCAGATATATCAGTCCGACCGCTGCCAACAATACTGCCAAGCCGCCGGCAAAAAGCAGCAGGCGCGTCCGTGCCAGTGGCACGTCCACACTAGACATTGAAGCACGGACCTCCAAAGCGCCCTGAACCAGCCCGCTGCTGTTAATAACCGGCGACAGACAGACCAACTCTCTCCCTGCCGTACCGGTCCGGATTTGGCTCAGGCTTTTGCCTTTCATTACCGCCGACAGAAGTGAGGGCTGCAGAGGTATCGCGTCCTCCAATGACTGGCTGTTGTTTGCCAACGGTTGGCCGTTTTGATTATATAACCGCACTTCAAGCCCCTGGGCTTCCAGTTCCTGCATCAAATCGGCGGCAGACGCGTACAGATCTTCACGCAGCGGGGAGCGCAGACCGGCGCAATACTCCAATAACGGTTCCGCCTGAACCCGCAGCTTGGTTTCGGCAATCTCCATTAAATCGCCTTTCAACTCGGTGTAGGCCAGCAGGCCGTAGACCAGCAAAAGCAAGGTTAAAACCAAAAGCAGCCCCAGTGCCAGGCGGGCACGCAGGCTGTGCAGATATTGGGGAACATTCACGTCTTCACTTCCTCCAGGACATAGCCCGCACCCCGTACCGTACTGATTAGCTGTGGTTCACCAAGCTTGCGGCGCAGGTACCCGATATACACCTCAACGACGCTGGCATCCCCCCCAAAGTCATAGCCCCAAACATTTTGCAAGATGGTCTCTTTTGGCAGGACCTGATGCGGGCGCTGCATGAACAGGTGGAGGAGAGCAAATTCCGTAGGGGTCAGAGCCAGGCGCAGCTGTCCGCGGTGGGCCTCACGGCGGGAAGGCCACAGGCGTACATCGGAGAATTCAAGCACATCTTTGTTATAAACCTGTCCCCGCCGGCGCAAGAGCGCCTCCAAGCGGGCCAGCAATTCTTCAAAGTGGAACGGCTTGACCAGATAATCATCTGCCCCGGACCGCAGGCCGGCAACCCGGTCGGCCACCTCGTCTTTGGCGGTAAGCATCAGGATGACCGGGTCTGCCAGTGTGCGCAGCCTCCGACAGATTTCCGGACCGGAAGTATCGGGCAGCATCCAATCCAGGATTACCACATCGGGCGGTGACAGCCGGGCGCGTTCAAATGCCAGGCCGCCACTGACGGCGCTATCCACGGCATAGCCTTCATAGCGTAGTCCCAGGGAAAGAAAATCAATTATGCCGGGGTCATCGTCAACTATTAAGACCCTAAATTTGGGCGCCTCCATAGACACTGCTCCCCCCCATGCATTTGAGCCAACTATCAAGCAATACCATCTATGTATTCTTCTGCAAAGTGTCAATCACCTGGTTAATTTTTCAGCGAAAAACGGTTTCTACATCTGCAGCGCTATGGTATAATCAATACTTTCACCACAAAATCCATAACGAAAATAAGATCGATCCGGCTATTTGGCCATAGAAATACGAAAAACATGTTCTTTAGTTTGTTTTGAGCAGGCTCTTTTCGCGTACCATACAGGCGCTTCGCACCCTAAAGAAAGATCGCTTACAATATTGATTCCAAACATGCCAGGGCCTCTCCGGCTGAACTGAAGCCATCTTTTTGACTTAAAAGCTTTTGCAGAAACACCATAAACTGCCCGGAAAGAGGAAGCACTTCCTGCCAGGGCAGCTCAAACTGGGACTCATCCTCCACCCAGGTGGTAAAAAGATCGACAGCCGCGACGCCAACCCCAAAAAGGTCGCTGCGGGGCGAAATTTCTCTGCGCAACAGTATATATGTCTCAGGCCCCGGTATCTTCTTTAAGGAGGGAAGTTCTTTAACTTTTTCAGGCGCCCTCTTTTCAGCGCCGGAGCCAAATTTATATTGCAGCGGGTCGGGACAAAAAGCAAACTGAGCCGGATCGAGAAATCTGGCAAAGCCAAAATCAATGAGAAATACCTGATTATCTTTCAGCAACAGGTTGGAGAGACGCACATCCCGGTGGACGACGGCGTTTTCCTTGTGCACCGGACGGTGCAGTCCATTGAGGATGAAAAGAAGCTGCCGGACGACACCCTTGACCTCGGCCTCGTTAAAACGGCGACCTGAATCAAGGATGGAACTCAAAGGCAGTCCATCGATATACTCCTGGACAATATAATGGACATCTCCTGCCGTAAAAGCCTCCACAAAAGCCGGTATGCGCGGGTGAGCAATCCGTTTGAGAATTTCCGACTCCAGCTGAAAAGGTAAAATACCACCGGAATCTCTCTCATCCCTGATCAAAGCTTTAATGGCATAGCAACGCCCTTTGCGCCTGGTTCTGATTACAACCCCATAGCTTCCTTTACCAATAAAGCCCTCTATCTCATAATCTCTGATCCAGGGATGTTCCCTTCAGGAAGAAAAGAGATTTCCCAGAAACCCCCTGCGGGGACGGCGTTTGCGCGAACTGCTGCCATAGTACTGGCCGTGTGAATGTTGGGGCTGGTTGGTATTTTGTGGATAATGCTGCGGAGGCTGCGCTGGAATATTTTGGTTTTGTCCGCCTTTTAATGAAGCGCCGCAACCAGGACAGAAAACCCAGGTAGGATCAGCCTGTTTTCCGCATGAGGGACAGTTGAGATTTTTTGTTGTTGCCGTGCCGCAGTGAGGACAGAATTTAGCATCTTCCTGCAGGGACTTCTGACAATTCGGGCAATTCATATAAAGACCTCCTTATTTTTGAATTCCTTTGAATACGCCGGCAGGGGCGCCTCTTGGCAGGGTTGTCCAGCTTTTTTTCCATTTTAAGTATACCCCGGCCGAATGAAAATTAGCTGAGAATAAGCTAAGAGAATGCTAAGAAATTCTCTCCCCTGATTCACTTCATTATAGGGGATTTGCCCACGCCGCCGTTGCGATACCAGATATCATAAAAATACCAACCAATGCAGGCACGATCTTACATCCGTTTAACGCTAAATTTATTTTTGAAGAAAGCCGGAAAGATCACTCAGTCTGCCAACCACTCCGGCTCCCGCCGGCAGCGCTTCCCGTACGACCTGTTCCCAGGGCGTCCCTTGCACCGGCTCCAGAACGGCGATCACACCCCGGTCATCCGATTTCCGGATCAGCCTGCCGCAACCCTGTTTCAATCTCAGGGCCATTTCCGGATAGTCCACCGCAGTCAACGGATTGAGCCCTTTTTCTATCGCCTCGTGACGCCTTGCTTCGATCAACGGGTCCCGCAGTGGAAAAGGCAGTCGCCAGATCACCAGGAGAGACAGTGCGGCGCCGGGTACGTCAATCCCCTCCCAGAACCCTGAACCGACAAGCACCGACGAGACTTCCTCGCGAAACCTGCGGACCAGATATCCCCGTTCGGCGCGATCCTCCCACAAAAGCTCAAAGGGCAGCCGGTACGCCTTGAGGGCCTTGCGCAGCTTTCGCACATCGGATGGAGCGCCGGTAAGCACCAATGCCCGCCCGCCGGAAAGCTTTAGCAGTGAAACCAGCCGTTTCAAGGCCAGGGGAAACCAGGTTGCTTCGTCACCCAGAGGCAAGCGCCGGGGCAGATAAATCAAAACTTGCTTCTCAAAATCGAAGGAACTGTCTACAGACGAACCCGACGGCTCCTCTAAACCGAGCGTGCGCGCAAAGTAACTAAAATCGCCTCCGGCGCTTAAGGTTGCGGAGGAAAACACGACAGGAAGCTTTTTGGCAAAGAGGCGCGCCCTTAACAGTCCGCTTAAGTCCCTGGGCACAACCCAGAAGCTTCTGTCCACCCGGTCAACCCAGACGATGGCCTCTTGCCCCCTATTGCGGCAAAATCCGGCAAGCGCCGCCGTCGTCCGCTCAATTCCGGCTTCAAACGCCTGCAGCTGGGTGGCGGAAAGGGACTCGATGTGCAGTTCCTGTTCGTACTGCAGTTCGAGGTATAAGACATCCAGGGCCCGCCGCAAGGCGCCGGCCGCATCCAGCAGTTTCTCGCCTACCTGGACGGCCAGCCTGTCCGTTCCCTCATCCTGGCTCGCCGCCCCGTAAAGCGTCTTGAAGAACTTGGCGGTGGCGCTGCGCATGGCAAAAGTAATGGAAACCAGAGAGGTCCTGGCTCCCTGAATCTGCTCGAGCAGGGAAAGCATGCCGTCGATGTCCTCCTTGACCACCTGCCGGCCGGCCCTCATCGCTGCCGGAAGCATCACTTTGTGTCCTTCGTCAATAATTACCGCCGCATAGTCCGGCAGGAGAGGCAGCTTACCATCGGCGATCCGTTCGTCACGCGTCCACAGATCTTCAAAAAATATCCCGTGGTCACAGACGAGCAGATCCCGGGCCGGCCGGTAATGCTCTCTTGCCTTGACAAGCTTGCAAAAGCCCCGCGAAGAACAGACCTCGCAAGACTCTGTCTCGTCCCAGGCGATTTGCGCCCACACCCGGTCGGATACTTGCGGCATCTCGGAGCGTTCACCCCGCTTGGTCACCGCAGCCCAGCGCACAACTTCTTCCAGCGCTCTGCCTGGTTGTCCCGGGGGCTGGTTTACCAGCCGGTTAACTCTTTCATCACAGATATACTGGCGCGGATCCTTTGCCATGCGGACATCCAGGTCCAGGTTGAGCAGGCGCGACAGCGTTTCGATATCGCCTCCGGCCCCCACAAGCTGTTCCTGGAGCGCGGTTGAAGCGCATGCAATCACCACAGGCCTGCCGGTAAAGCGGGCGTAGGATATGGCCGTCAGCAAGTAGGCAAAGGTCTTCCCGGTACCAAGTCCGGCCTCCGCAAAGTGTACCTTCCGCTTGCACACAGCGTCGGCAAGCTGAAAAGCCGTGAAGATTTGTTCCTCACGGATCTCATAGCCATGCTCTGGCAGGACATCATAGAACACGTGTCCGATCCACCCGGCAAGCCCCGCCGGAAATTCGTCTTTGCTGTGGTAATCAAAAGGCGCTTTGGGTCTAAACATAGCGCACAAAGAAAAACCCGCCTTCCAGTTTTAAGGCTATGATGCCGAACGGTATTACTTCGCTGCAAGGGTCAATTATCCTCTACCAAATCCGTCTATGTAATCAAATATCAGTTCCCGTACAGTGGTGTGTTACAGACTGATCACCAGTTGGTCTTTCCCACTATTGCATTCCACTACCATTTTTACCTTTTTTTGATTTATTCAACCGGTTAAGGCTGCGCCACATCATCAGGCCAGGACACAAAAATGATGAAAGGGGCTATCGCTGCCCAAGCGATAACCCCTTCTTCATTCTTTCGTCTATGTTATTAGCTGTTGTGTTACCGGTATATTTTTCTTTTTTACAGCGATATCGTATAGAATTTTAGCAAGGTAACCGAACAAGAATATATTCAGAACTGAAGTGATTATAAGCGCGGGGCCATAAGGCGCTGCATGGACTCCTTTACTCGTCCAATAGAGAATGTAATGGGTATTTATATAAACGGCAGCGCTGAACCCGGCGGACAACAGCAGCAGCCTTTTGTCCTTCAGATAGATGAAAGCCAGAATCGATAGAGCCACCGCCGGGAACAAATACCGCTCGTGAATCCTTGCAGAAAAAGTGAACACGCCTGCTATCTGAAGCAGCGCCGCGGCGGCTATGAACAGCCGGCTATTCCCTTTTATGTAAATAAGCCACGAAAATGCCGTGATGATGACAATAAAAATCATACCCCAGCTATGGTAGCTGAATAAAAACAGGGTGGATAGATCCCTGGTATAGTTCGCGCCCAGCAAACTGAAGAAATTGAAGGCGTTTACAGAGGCATAGGGATACTTGGCCAGAGTACCGGAAAAGAGCGTAACAATCCACAGGGCGCCCTGGCTCAGGGCAAACGGCAGGACGATGAGCACAACCGTGCTCAAGGCAAAAGCTGCCGCCGACACAAAGCTTTTCAAGTTTTTTTGTCTGACCAGCTCAAAGAACAGTACGGGAAGGAAGATCATCCCCTGCGGCTTCATCAGGACGGCGGCGGCAAATAGAGCCGTAGCGGGGCCGGTTTTCTTTTCCGACAGCAGAAATACTGCAGCCGTGACGATAAGGGTGAAGAAGGAATCCACCTGTCCCCAGAAGGTTGAATTGATCAAAACAGCCGGGTTGAACACATAAAACGAGGCTGCCAGGATACTGATTTCCGCAGACAGGTATTTTCTGGCCAGCTTGTAAATGAGGAATGCCGTGGCGATATCGGCCGCTATGGACGGCAGCTTTAACAGCAGGGTAAAATACGGGCTCAACGCAGTAATGCCGGCAAGCTTGCCGACTACATACAATACATACAGATACAAGGGCGGGTAGTCGATTGACCTGGAGTTGGCATATACTTGAAAGAGATTATCCGCGGCGGCAGTCGCCCAATTCCTGAAGAGACTGAGATCAAAAGGATGCCCCTCCATCAAGGTGGCGGAGAAAACACGTACAAGCAACCCGCAACACAATATCGTCAGGATTAATATTTTTTCATTGCCGGGAAAGACTCCCAGCTTTTTATGGGTGATAAGATAATAAGCTGCCGTAAACAACACTAAAAATAGGATGGCATAGGTGATTAATTGAGGCGCGTAATCACTCCCCCCACCTGTATTTCCTTCTCCCATGCGTCCGCCGGAAGTCCCAAAAGGCCGCTGGCCGGCATTCCGCTCCGGGGACTGTCCTTGAGGTGTTTTATTGGTCATCTCAGGCTGCCGGTTTCTCTCAACCGGTTGGGAATTTCGAGGAGCGGCCATGTTTGGGGCCAAAGCGGCGTCGCTTTGGTAATTCGATACTGCGTAAACGCATAGAATTCCTGCCGCCGCCAGGAGCAAAACCAGGCTTATTCGCAATATGTTTGTTTTGATTTTCAAGAAATTTCACCACTTGTTTTCCGGTTTTCTGAAAATACCCAAAGCCGGCTTCCTATATAATTGACAACCAGACCACCCCCTGTGGCGATAAACTTGCTAAGCCAAAGACTCAGCTGATTTTCGCCGTGCAAAACGGCTAACAGGCCGAGTGACATCAGCAAGGACAGAGCGTTCACGATGATAAAACGCCCGGCCTCCAGGGCGTTGGCTTTCCTTACCACCCGGAAGGTCCACCTTCGATTGAGAAAATAACTATTTACAATACCGGCCGCATAAGACAGCGCCTGAGCCGCAAGATATGGCATCCCGCCTAAAGCCAGAAGAAAAAAGGCGATAAAATCGACAGCCGTATTTCCCACGCCTACGGTGCAAAAACGCAAGAACCGGGCAGCTCTAGGCTTGTTTGCGAACATGCCGGGTCACTCCCTTAAGCCTTGCACGATCAGCTTTTTCCTGATTCCGAAGAATATACAGGGGGCGGTTTTTGGTCTCATCATAGATTCTGCCGACATACTCTCCGAGAATTCCCAAAATGATCAGGATTACACCGTTGAGCAACAGCAGGCAGGCTATTAACGATGACCACCCGGCCACCGTGCTGTTGGTAAATAGTCTTTGCCCCAAAGAGATCACCAGGTAGATAAAACTTGCCAGCGAGATTAGAAAACCCAGATATGTGGCCAGCTTCAACGGTTTATAAGAAAAAGAAGTAATCCCGTCCATGGAGAAACGAAGCATTTTCTTCAGCGGGTATTTGGTCTCTCCGGCAAACCGTTCTTCCCGCACGTACGCAACGGCTGCAGAGCGGAAGCCCACCCAACTGACCAGCCCGCGCACAAACCGGTTCTTCTCCCGGATGCTGCGCATGGCGTCGCACACTTTCCGGTCAATCAGGCGAAAGTCGCCGGTATCAAGCGGAATATCCACTTCTGTCAGCACGCGCAGAGTACGATAGAACAAAGCCGCGGTCCATTTTTTGAACAGCGTCTCCCCTTTGCGTTCCGCACGTTGCGTGTAGACGATATCATAGCCTTCCTGCCATTTGTCGATCATCTGCGGAATCAGTTCGGGCGGGTCCTGCAAGTCGGCGTCGATAATCACAATGGCATCCCCGCCGGCATAATCCATGCCCGCGGTGATCGCTATTTGATGCCCGAAATTACGAGAGAAATCCAGGAGCTTGACACAATTGTCCGATTCAGCCAGGCCTTCTATAATTTCTGCCGTCCGGTCCCGGCTGCCGTCGTTGACAAACAGCAATTCATACGGCTCGCCGATTACCTGCAT
>DNIT01000104.1:0-225 GCA_003489345.1 Pelotomaculum sp.
CCTTCCGGCGGCAGCCGTCAAAACGTCATGACCGGTAATGCTACCCGCGTTGCTTCTGAAATGCTCGTAAACGCCATGAGAAAACCGGACGGAACTTTCCGGACCTACGATGAAATGGTAGCCGAGAATATTCCTCTGCGCTATGACGGTTCCTGGGCTGCTTCCATGTGCAGTGATTGCCCCCCCGACACCTGCCAAGGCAATCCGTTCTGCATCTACATGTAC
>DNIT01000104.1:339-974 GCA_003489345.1 Pelotomaculum sp.
ATCCGTTCTGCATCTACATGTACAATGTATTTATGCCGGAAGTCGAAGTTGACATGAAGACCGGTAAAGTCCGCGTTGTAAGATTCACCAACGTTGGCGACTTCGGTACAATTACCAACAAAGTAACCATTGACGGTCAGGTCTATGGCGCTCTGGCCCAAGGTATCGGCCTTGCTTTGACCGAAGACTTTGAAGATCTGAAGAAACATACCAGCCTTGTTGGCTGCGGTCTGCCGTTCATCAAAGACGTTCCCGACGAGATGGAACTTATCTATGTTGAGACTTATCGGGAAAATGGACCTTATGGTGCTGCCGGCGTAGGCGAAGGCCCGCTGACTGCTCCGCACCCCGCGATCCTTAATGCGATCTACAATGCTTGCGGCGTACGTCTCTATGCAGTACCTGCCCTGCCGGAAAAAGTAAAAGCCGGTTTGGACGCATTGAAAAAGAAATAAGATTTCCGATTACAGGGGATAGTATGTTCTGGATTGCGAATAATATAAGTATGATTTAGAGGAATAGCCTAAGACGAATTTAAAAGTAAAAATGCTTTTAGATCGTTTTAGGCTTCCCCTGTAAGGGGAAGTTTAAAATTTTCAACTAAAAAATGTGAGGAAATGAGCGATAATATGGAT
>DNIT01000104.1:1158-1430 GCA_003489345.1 Pelotomaculum sp.
CCGGTCCATGTTGATGCCCGCGGGATGATTGCCGCGCTGAAAAAAGGTGACTATGCGGGAAGTGTTTCCTTATATCACAAGGTGGTACCCTTTCCCCGGATCATCAGCAGGGTGTGTGATCAGCCTTGCCAGACAGCCTGTAACAGAAGAAAAGTTGATGAGCCTATCTCCATCGGCGCTCTGGAACGGGTTTGTGTTGAGCAGCATGACAAATCTGTGCAAATAATTCCTCCTAAACGTAAGAAGGACAAAAAGACGGCTGTGGTCGGCGG
>DNIT01000104.1:1546-1797 GCA_003489345.1 Pelotomaculum sp.
AAAAAGACGGCTGTGGTCGGCGGGGGACTAAGTGGTTTAACCATGGCCTTGGAATTATTCCTCAAGGGATATACGGTAACGGTCTTTGAAGCAACAAACCGGCTGGGAGGGAGTCTCTGGGACTTTCCGGAGGAGCAACTGCCCCGTCAATTAATCGAAGCGGATTTTGCGATATTCAGTGAATTGCCGATCGAAATTCGTTTTAATCAAGCTATTGGTGAACGCGGGGGTTCGGTAATGTCTTTTGCCCA
>DNIT01000104.1:1965-2571 GCA_003489345.1 Pelotomaculum sp.
AAGGAAATATCGTTATTGACCCCGCAACAATGGCGACAAGCCAGGAGAAAGTGTTTGCCGGCGGCAGTCTCCGCCGGGGCTGTGAGAAAAAAGCCTCTCCTATTTTCTCCATTAGTGACGGGAGGATTGCCGCGGCTTCCATGGACCGCTTTTTACAAGACGCTTCGCTCACTGCAAACAGAAAAGGAGAAGGGCCTTTCGAATCAAGGCTTTATACCAATATCGAAGGTGTGCAGGCGCAGCCCAGAGTGGCGGGGACTGCATCCGCCGGCGGCTACACGCAGGAAGAGGCGGCGCAGGAAGCGGGCCGTTGCATGTCCTGTGAGTGTATGGAGTGTGTAAAGGCCTGCGAATACCTGAAACACTACGGCTCCTATCCGAGAACCTACGCCCGCGAAATATACAATAATTTATCTATTGCAATGGGCATTCACCGCGCCAACAGAATGATCAACACCTGCAGTCTGTGCGGTCTCTGTGAAAATATCTGTCCGGGCAAACTGGACATGGGTGAAATTTGTCAAGAGGCACGCCAAATAATGGTAAAAAAGGGCAAGATGCCGCCATCGCATCATGATTTTGGCCTGCGGGATATGGATTTTAGCA
>DNIT01000104.1:2819-3307 GCA_003489345.1 Pelotomaculum sp.
GCGAATTGGGCCGGACAGGAAGAATTATTCCAGGAAACCATCCGAAAAATCGAAAGTAACTGGCGCGAACTAGGCAGTCCCAAGGTTATCACGGCCTGCCCGACCTGTTTTGCAATGCTTAAGAAGAATACAGAGATACCGGTGGAAACTTTATATACTGTTTTCGACCGTATTGGTCTGCCGGAGGATGCGGGCAAAGGGATAACACCGCAAAAGCTGGCTATTCATGACAGTTGTACCACCCGGCATGATGATCAGTTACAGGACAGTGTCCGGCAAGTACTGAAGAAACTGGGACATGAACTGGAAGAACTGCCTTTAAACCGCGACAATACCACCTGCTGCGGCTATGGCGGCCTAATGATTTATGCCAATAGAGAAGTGGCGCATAAAGTAATGGCCAAGCGCGTTAAAGAAAGTGCAACGGATTACGTGGCGTATTGTGCCATGTGTCGGGATAATTTTGCCAGTCAGGAGAAAAGAGTATA
>DNIT01000165.1:0-2420 GCA_003489345.1 Pelotomaculum sp.
TGCCTGGTCGCATCTGCGATTAAAATCGCACCTGCCAAGTGATTGTCTAAGAATATAAAAGAATAATGGACACCTTTTGGTCTTTTTCCACGGGCGGGCTGCCCGCCGGGATGTCGATTAAAGCGTTTGCTCTGATAAGCGACTGGAGCATGCTTGACTTCTGACCCGGCAATATGGTTACGTTCCATCCTTTGTCGTCACACGCCGCATACCCCTGCAGAAACCGGCGGGGTCCCCCCTCTTTATTAAAAGAGTTGGTACATGTTGCAGATAAAACCTTCGGATATGGCGGCTGCTCCTGCAGTGCCCGCAGGGCAGGGCCGGCGAGCAGGTGGTAGCCGGCCGCGCAAGCTGCCGGGTTGCCGGAGAGCGCAATAATAATTTTGTTGTTCACTATGGCCGCTCCGCTGTGGCTGCCCGGTTTTATCTTTATTTGCCAGAAAAGCAAATGGGCTCCTATATTCTTCAGCATATAGGTGGCCTGGTCGTAAGCCCCTGCTGCGGCTCCCCCCGTGGTAATGACCAGGTCGGCCTGCTGCATCAGGTTTTCCAGGTGATCTTTGAGGCCTGCGGCGCTCTCACCGCCGGCCACCTCCACATTGGTCACCTGTCCCCCGTCCCTCAGCGCCAGCGCGGCTATAAGAGGACCGTTGCTGTCCCTGAGCTGGCCTGGTTCGGGTATATTGTGGTAAGACACAACGCCGCCCCCCAGACTGAGCACCGCGACTTTGGGCCGCCGAAAAACCGTGACATTGTTCTTCCCGAACGCCGCCAGCACGCTGATGATGCCGGGGTTGAGGCGGATACCGCGCGATACCAGCAGGGAGCCGGACTGGAAGTCCTCTCCCGGCTGCCTAATATTATCGCCCGGCAGGATCTCTTCCGTGAAAACAACCCGCTCTCCCGAAAGCCTCGCAATTTCATGCGGAGCAACGGCTGTGGTGCCGGTCGGCAAATCGCATCCCGTCGCAACATATGCGGCCTGGCCTGAATGCAAAGGCGAGTTCGCTGTTTTGCCGGGACTCAGGCGCTCTTTAACCACATATCCGGCACCGGCGCGGTTAGCGCCGGTACACACCGCGTAGCCGTCCACCACCGCCTGCGGGCAGGGAGGCAAGCTTTGATCGGCATACACGTCCCGGGCAGCGACACGCCCCAGGGCCTGCAGCAAGGGAACCGTCTCTCCCGGTAAAGAAGTTGTGAGGCTCAGTAAGATGTCCTGAGCCTCTTCAAGTTTCACATTTCGCAGCAAGAAAACTCCTCCCCACGGCGCTGCCTTCAGGTAGCCTTGCCGAAAGAGCAGGCCGGGTATCTGCAAGCCTCGCATTCCTCACACAGCCCGCCGTGCCCCAGCGCCACGATATCGGGCCGGCTGATACGTTCGCCGGCGAAAATACGCGGCAGGATCAGATCAAAGATGGTAGAGTTGTTGAACATGACGCAGCCGGGCAGGCCGCATACCGGCACATGTCCCAGGTAAGCCAGCATAAACATGGCGCCGGGCAGCGCCGGAGCCCCATAGGTGACAACCTCGGCTCCGGCGGCCCTGATCCCGGCGGGAGTCACATCATCCGGATCCACCGACATACCGCCGGTAACCATAACCAGCCCCGCTCCATCGGCTACCAACATGCGGATTTCCTTGGAAATTACATCCGGATCGTCCGGCACAATAATCTGACCAAGCAGCCTGGCGCCGAAAGGCGCGAGCTTCTTCTTGATAACGCTGTAAAAACCGTCCTTAATACGCCCCGTGTATACTTCGCTGCCTGTAGTCACAACCCCAACCCAAAGCGGTTGAAAGGGCTTTACTGTAAGCAGCGGCTCCGGATTGGCGCAGGCTTCTTCGGCCTCCTCCAGAATAGGCCGCTGGATCGCCAGCGGAATGATTCTGGTACCGGCGACAACCTGCCCCTTGCATACAACCCTGTTGTTGTGCAAAGTAGCCATGGCGATATCCTCCAGGCTGTTGGCCGTATATAGCCGTCTCGCCTCTACTTTTAAAAGGCCGTCACGCGCCGCGCGAATGTTGACCCGGCCCTGACTGGGTTGATCCCAGTAGAGGCCCGGCCCGGCGGCGTGCCGGGCCAGGCCTAAGGCTGCCTCATCCTCGTGGACAAGGTCATCCTCCGGCTCCCATACGTAGATGTGTTTCTTGCCCAGATCCAGGAGTTTGGGGATATCTCCGGTCGTTACAACCTGGCCTCTTCGGTATGCGCGCCCCTTTTCGCAGCCGGGAACAATTTTTGTAATGTCATGACACAGGACCATGCCTACCGCTTCCGTCACAGGCACCTTCCGCATGCAATACCCTCCTAGATCTTCTCTATTCTTGCGGCAGCAACCTTATACTCACCAGTTTTCGTAATGGGGTCCAAACCGTGGCTGGTCAGAGCGTTGGCCGGGCTTGCCGTGTAATG
>DNIT01000165.1:2512-3362 GCA_003489345.1 Pelotomaculum sp.
TAATGGAACGACATCCAGATCATTCCCGGCGGCACCCGGTCCGTAACTTTAATTTTCGTGGTAAGCTGTCCCCGGCGGGAAAACACCTTGACTTTATCGCCGGTTGTCACCTGCAGCCGCGAGGCGTCCTGCGGATGCAATTCGGATTGCTCTTCCGACCACATGCTCTGAATGCCGGTTGAATAAGGGGTTGTCACGTTATAGTGCTGCAGGATCCGGCCGGTGGAGAGCAGGAAAGGATATTCTTCATCCGGCATTTCGGCAGGCGGAATATGATCGATGCCCTGGAAGATCCCCTTGCCGTGGCTGAAAGTCGTACCGTGCAGGACAGGTGTGCCCGGATGCTCGAGCGACGGACATGGCCACTGGATGCCGCGTTCTTCCAGCCGCTCATAAGTGATCCCGGCCATGGACGGCGAGAGGGAAGCCATTTCCATCCATATTTCTTCCGGGTTGTTGTAACCCATGGGATAGCCCATCTTGGTGCTCAAGGCTATGATGGTCTGCCAGTTCGTCTGTCCCGGCAGGGGTTTGATCGCCTTGCGAACCCTTTGCACCCGGCGTTCGGTGCTGGTAAAAGTCCCGTCGGTTTCGGCAAAACTTGCCGCCGGAAGAATGACATCGGCATATTCCGCCGTCTCAGACAGGAAAAGCTCCTGAACAACCAGAAAGTCAAGCTTCTCCAAGGAGGCGCGGATTTCATTGCTGTTGGGATCGGTGAGCACCGGGTTCTCACCAAGGATATACATGGCTTTGACTTTCCCTTCGTGGGCCTTCTCGAACATTTCCGGAATCATCAGGCCCACCTTGCCGGGCAGCTCCACGCCCCAGGCCTTTTCGAACTTGGCCC
>DNIT01000165.1:3472-12922 GCA_003489345.1 Pelotomaculum sp.
TTTCGAACTTGGCCCTGACAGCGGGATCGATTACCTTTTGGTAGCCGGAGAAGACGTTGGGGAGCGCTCCCATATCGCAGGCGCCCTGCACGTTGTTCTGGCCCCTGATCGGGTTTACTCCGGTACCAGGCCGGCCCAGGTGCCCGGTCAACATGGCCAGGTTGGCCACACTCATCACATTGTGGGTGCCGCAGATATGCTCCGTAATCCCCAGCGTATAGAACAGCATGGCCCTATCCGTTGTAGCGTAAAGGCGCGCCACCGCATACAGGTCTTCCACCGCTATGCCGGTAAGGTCGGAAACATACTCGGGCGGATAGTTTTTGACGGTTTCTTTCAGCACTTCAAAGTTCTCGGTGCGATTGGCGATGAATTCCTTATCGTGCAGGTCCTCGTTAATAATGATATGCATGAGTCCGTTCAAAAAGGGGATATCCGTACCCGGCTTGATGCGGAGCCAGTAGTCGGCTTCCTCCGCCAGGTCGATACGCCGCGGGTCAACCACGATCAGCTTCGCGCCTTTGCGCGCCGCCTGCCTCATCTTATACCCTATAATCGGGTGCGCTTCGGTGGTATTGGTCCCTATCAGCATCATTAACTGGGCATGGTTGGTAATATCATGAATAGAATTGGTCATGGCGCCACTGCCGAACGTTGTGGCCAAACCGGCCACGGTGGGGGCGTGTCAGGTACGGGCACAGTGGTCGACGTTGTTTGTGCCCATCACCGCCCTCGTGAATTTTTGCATCAGGTAGTTTTCTTCATTGGTACACCTGGCGGAACTCAAGGCCGCAAAAGAGTCCGGACCGTATTTCTCTTTGATGCCGGCAAGGCGGGTGGAAATCAGGTTCAGTGCCTCCTCCCAGGAGGCGGGGACAAATTCACCGTCTTTTTTCACCAGCGGCGTGGTGAGACGCTTTTCGTTTTTCACGAAATCCCAGCCAAACCTCCCCTTGACGCAGAGAGCCTTGCCGTTTACCACACTACTGGGGTCGGAGCTTACGCCTATCACTTCACCGTCCTTTACACAAAGATCAAAGTTACAGCCGGTCCCGCAGAAAGGACAGGTCGTTTTTACTTTTTCGAACTCCCAGCGGCGGCCTTTGCCGTGCATTTGTTTTTCGGTCAGCGCCCCGGTCGGACAGACGGAAACACACTGGCCGCAGAAAACACAGTCCGACTCCACCAGTTCATCTTCATAAGCAGTGGTTGTTTTGGCATTGAAGCCCCTGTAGGCAAAATCCAGGGTGTTTTGACCGGTGACCTCGTCGCAGGCCCGGACACACTTGCCGCACAAAATACACTTGTTCATATCGCGAACGATAAAGGGATTGGTTATTTCAAGCGGGTAAGCGTGCTTTTCTCCCTTGAAGGTGCTTTCCTTGACTCCATATTCATAGCAATAATCCGCCAGCTTGCATTCGCCGGCTTTTTCGCAGGTAAGGCAATCCAGCGGGTGGTTGGCAATCAGCAAATCGAGGATGGTCCGTCTTGCCTCCATCACATCAGGTGAATGCGTTTCCACCACCATGCCGGGGGCCGCTGCCGTCGCACAGGAGGCCACCAGACTGCGTGCTCCTTTCACTTCCACTACACACAACCGGCACGCCCCAACCGAACTCAAGCCATCCTCAAAGCAAAGATGCGGTATGTCTATCCCCATTTGTTGGGCGGCTTTGAGGATCGTGGTCCCTGCCGGAACCTCAATTTCCTTCCCATTGATACTCAGCTTGATAAGCTCCAATATTACCCCTCCGTTCAAATTCCAACCTAAACAATTACAATTGCATCATCCAAATATTCTCAACCACTTACAACCAGATGATCCATGCTGTTTTCGCTGCGCATCAGCAAAATTTAGCATTGTAGATTTATAGCACCACCACCCTCTTTTGTATCTCTTTGATCTTACAGAGCTATGCTCCCAGCATACTAAAAAGCTTTGTCCCCATTTGAAAAGGCAAAGCTTTACAGTGAAAATAAAGCTATGTTCTCCTTTTCGCAACGGAAGGCGTGCTAATTTCTCAGAACGCCCCAACGGCCAATAACCATGGCTTTACTAGCTGTAGGTCAGGTGGCTAGGAGAGGAATTTTAAAAGAAGCAGTTATGCTATCTCATGTGCGGCCGCCATAAACAACAAAAAGCCTTGTCCCATTTGTAAAAAGGACAAAGCTTACGGCAAATAAAGCCATCTTCTCCTTTCCACAATGGGAGGCGCTTTAGTTTCCCAATGCACCCTAACGGTCTGACAACCATACCTTGCGGCTAAGATTTACAGACTCGGAGATTAACTGTACTGATTTTCTACATAAATATTAGAATTCCTGCAAGATTCAATAAATTTATTTATGTTCGCGATTTATTTTTGTTTTATATAACCTGCGTATGGTCTTCCTGGCTGAATAAATTTACAAACACGGTAAACAATACTCAAAAAGAAGAAATGGAGTGATGAAAGAGTGCAAATGAACATGTACCAGCCGTCCAACCAGTTTCAACAAAGCCAGTTTCAGCAAAACCAGTTTCAGCAAGCGCAAGTAATGCCGGAGCCCCCAAAAGTCATCTCAACAAAAGACAGCCTGTACCTGCAGGACGCTATGAACTGGGAATTGACCTCCATGAAGAAGTGCTACCATTTTTCCAGGGAGGCCGTAGACCCCGAAATCAAGGCTGCTTTAGATCGAGTGGGGCAGCTCCATATGCACCACTATCTGAGGCTTTTAAACCATGTTAATCCGGCCAATACGGCAAATCGCTAAGAAAGGGTGAGGTGAATCCATGAACCAGCAAAATAAAATACAAAATCCCCAGGCCAACACGGCCCAGCCTAAAGGGCCGCAAATGAACGACCGCGACATGCTCAACGATACTCTATCAAGCTTAAAATACCTGACTGACAACTTCAACGTTTTCAGCCGGGAAGCCAGCCACCATGCGCTGCACCAGGACGTTGTGAATATGCTTATTGAAACCCACGCCCATACCAGAGACATGTACAATCTTATGTTTCGCAAGGGCTGGTATTCGCTTGAAATAGAGCAGCCGCAAAAGTTGCAGCAGACTCACCAGCAGTTTGCGGGTTACCAGAACCAGTTTCCTTACGGCGGCATGATCATGCAGTAAGGCCGGCTAAGACACCTGGCAGCCGCCAGGTGTCTTAGTATTTGGATTAAAACACCTTAATTAATTGATAAATACCATTTTTTAGATTCGCTCTGTGAGCTGAACAGCCGCACAGTTACTTTCAGGGTAAATGCCCAAGTGCAACAAAGTTATTAAGTTATACCTTCGATCCGGATTTCCCTGCCGCAGCGGCGGCACTTTTTGCCGTCCAAGCCTGCCACCTGCGTGCTGTAGCCACGCCTGACGATCAGTTTTTCACCGCAGTCCGGGCATACCGTATCCCCCGCGCCCAGGTTTGGCGCGTTGCCGATGTATACATACGACAGCTTCTCCAAGGCTGTCTGCCGCGCCCGCTCCAGGGTCTCCAGGGGTGTGGGCGGCAGGTCCACCTCAAAGTTGGGAAAGTAGCGGGAGAAATGCAGCGGGATCTCCCGGTCGAGGGAGGCCACCCAGTCCACCAGGCGGCTGATTTCCTCCTGCGTGTCATTTAACCCGGTTACCAGCAGGGTGGTCAGTTCGACATGGCACTTGCCGCGGGCGATTTCCACCGTACGCAGGACCGGCTCCAGCCTTCCCGCACAGTTCTTACGGTAATAGCGGTCCGTAAAGCCCTTAACGTCGATATTCATGGCGTCAATGTAGGGAAGGATTTCCCGCAGAGGCGTCTCGCTGACATAGCCGTTGGTGACCAGGACGTTTTTCAAACCGGCTTGATGCGCCAGCGGGGCAGTGTCCGCAATAAACTCGTACCACATAAAGGGTTCGTTGTATGTATAGGCGATCCCGATATTGCGGTAGCCCCGGTCCGGCTCCTGCCGGGCCATGTCCACCGCCTGCCGCGGGGTAAGCTCCCTCGCGGGCGGGTCGCCGTGGGCAATGGTCCAGTTCTGGCAGAAGCCGCAACGCAGGTTGCACCCGAAGGAACCAAAGGACTGTATATAAGAGCCGGGGTAAAAGTGGTAAAGCGGTTTCTTTTCAATCGGGTCCAGACCGCCGGAGGTTACCCGGCCGTAATTCAGCGCATAAAGGACGTCTCCGCGGTTTTCCCTGACCCGGCAGAAACCGGCCTTTCCCTCCGGGATGGAACATATTTTGGGACAGACCCGGCAGGTGACCAGACCTTTTTCTTTTTTCTCATAAAACATTACTTCCCGCACCGGCAGCGCCTCACTTCAAGAGTATGTTCAAAAAGGAAGCAGGGGGACGGTTCTTTTGCTTCCTTTTTTTCTTTTGCTTCCCTGGAAATAACTTGAACCTGTTCAGCGCACAGGGTAAATCCCCCCAAAATACGGGTGCGCATTCATTCGCACAAATGCTACATCAGGCAACCATGCCGCTGACGTGGCCGGCAAAACGATGAAAATTCATATTTTCAGTATAGAACCCCAAGCCCGGCGCGAGCGCGCGGTCAATTGAAACCGCACCTGCGCCGCTTGGTTCTTTCATAACTATCCTCATACCGCACAGAGGGCCGCCCCGTCTCACTTGTAGCGGACCACTTCAAATCTTTCCAGCCGGACCTCCTCATGCGGGCCAATCCCGGCCTTTTGGCGGGCTATCTGGACCTGCTCCGCAGGGGTCTCAATCCCTTCCAGGTTGGGCAGCAGCAAACCGCTCCTGTGGCCGGAGCGCACGATTACCCCGTATTTCGCCGGGTCCAGTTCGCCCGGTCCTTGAATTGGCTCGGGCGGCTGGAGCACATCCACGGAGTATTCCAAATCCTTAAGCTCTTCAGGCTGGACGGGCTGAAAGCGGGGGTCCCCGAGCCCTGCGCTGATGGCATTGGCCATCACCTCTTCAACAATGCTGTCCTGCTGCGGCTCAATCGTCCCGATACAGCCCCGTAAGCTGCCCTGTTTTTTGATCGAAACAAAAACGCCGGCCCTTTTGTTAAATTCTTCCGGCACCTTACCGGTTTGCGGCCGCGGCGCCCCGTCCAGATGGTTTTCCAGAGTTTTTCGCGCCAACCCGGTCAGGTAGCTCTCGCGGGAACGGAGCATTTCCATTTCAGCCTGTTTTTTCCCCTGCAGTTTGGCCAGCAGGGATTTCTGCGGGTTTTCTGAAACAGGGTCAAGGGTGGCGACCAGGTAGCCCACCCCGAAAGGCCCCTCGTAAAAGAGCACTCTGGATCTGACATCGTACCCGTCTAGCGCGCCAAGCATCATGACGATGGAGCGGTAGCCGCACTCCCCGGCCTCCCGGACCAGTGTTTGGTCCATCCCGACAATTCCTCCCAAATCGGCGCCTTCCAGCAGTCTTTTCATCTCCAGGTCGAATTCTTCGCCCCGCTTGTTGTAACCGCCCGGCGCATCCGCCGTCAAACAGTGGGAGAGATCGCCGCTGGCCAGCAGGACCACCTTGCGTCCCAATATATCCGACGCCCGCCTTACCGCCAGCCCAAAGCCATATAATTGTTCGGGCGGAGCCACGGACATGGCCACGTGGACCAGCGGCAGCTGCACACCTATCTCCTCCATGAAGAAGAGGGGAACGGTTACCCCGTGGTCCAGGTCCAGGTCGAGGTCGTACCGTCTTGCAACGTCATCATTGAGTTCAAGCATCTGCAGGTCCAGGCCTGCGGCTTGTTTCTTGATCTCCGCCACCAGCGGCAGGTCGTTTTCCAGTTCATATCTGAGATAACCGGCCCCGAATTTATCGAAATTACCATTGAGGACGGGTTTCATATTGATCCCTACCACGTCCTGAAAGATCGGGGCGTGCGGCGATATAATGACCACCGTATCCGCGCCGGCGTCTTTGATCCGCCCGGCCAGTTCAACCATGGCATACTGGGTTTCCTTCACTTTTTCCGATTCCATTTGGCCAATCCACGGGATCATGATTGGCGGATGCGGACAAACGCCGCATAATACTACAGACATCCTATGAGGCTCCCCCTTTCTGGTAGTCGGACGCCAGGCATGAGGTGCCTGACGTCAACATCTAGGTATCTTTCGGATCAAAGGTTTGTCACGACGGTCCCGTTGACATGTTTGAACAAATCAAAATAGCGGTTTTAAGCCCTTGCACCGATTTCCTTGGTACTTCGAGCCCATGCCCCGGCGCCCGCATCGTGTTTAAAATAAGATGTTTTCCACATGGATCGCACCAAAACCTTTGCGTCGAAGAAGCGTCCCCCGTCTAACCCGCCCTGTCTCACTTAAAGCTTGGCGGTCAAACCGTAATAAAGGAAATAGGCGCCGAGTCCGACCAGAAAAACTCCGCACACAACCAGGATGCCCCTGTAAACACGGTCGGTGATAAACCTCCTGCCGCCGGCTATGGCCGCTGCCACCAGGCTGTACCAGGCAAGGTCCGCCAGGATATGGCCGGTAAAAAAGGACGTCAGGCCGGCATAACCGCTTTTCAGAGACAGGGTTATAAAGCCCAGCCCGATGGTGGCCCACCACAGGAGCCAGTACGGGTTGGCCAGACTGACCAGGATGCCGGCAGCTACCGGGTGAAGTCCCCCGCTCCCGGGCAAAGCTCCTGCCTGGGAAGCAGCCGGGCCCGCCGCTTTATCCCCTGCCGGAGCGTCCCCGTCGGCGGCGCCCTGCTTCACCGGCAATGAGACCCTGCCGGTAAGGGCGTCCCGGGCCATACCCCAGCCCATGTAGACAAGAAAAGCTCCGCCGAAAACAGCTATAGCCTGAGCCACCCCGCCCCTGGTCAGAAAAAATGAAAGTCCGCCGGCCAGGGCCAGGACCAGAGCCAATTCCAGGACAGCGTGTCCCAGTGTAATCAAAGGTCCGGCTATAAACCCCCGCCGCGCGCTCTCGCTGATGGTAACAGTCAAAAGCGGCCCCGGCATCATCGCCCCGGAGAACCCAATTATAAAAGCGCTTGTAGCAATCCCAAGCAAATCCAATAGGCTCCACCACCTGAATAGTCTCCCCCAAAAAACTCATGACTTTCAATAATTCTTTTCATTATTGCAAATACCTGCAGCAATATTGAATATTTGGCCTCGTTACGGGGGGACGGGGTTGTTGACAACCTCGTCCCCCCGTCACCCCCGCTTTCTTTATAGTTTCAGCGGAGCAAGCGTTTTTTGCATTTCGTCAATACCGTCTTCCAACTGTTTGACCGCATCTGTAAAACCATGCACCAGGTTGGCCTGTTCCCTTGCCGAAACATCCAAGCCGGCGATACCGTCGGAAATATGCCGCGTGTATGCGCCAACCTCGCCCGCTATTTTGACCAGGTTTTCGATGTCAGCGATAATCACCTTGAGGGACTCAGAAACCTCGCTGGCGGCGCTGTATCCTTCCGAAACCACCTGCCGGTCCTTTTCCAGGGCTAGCACAGCCTGGACGGCACGGTTGCGGGCGTTTTCAAACAGGCTGGCCAGGCCTTTGGTAGCCCCGGCCGCATCTTTAGACCGCCTGTCGATTTCACTGGCCAGGGTTACAAAATTACATCCCGCACAAGAAAGGCCTGCCGCTGCCGTAACCGTTTTCCCTGCTAACAGGCTGGCCTGTTCGGAAATCTGGGAAATGTACAACAATATTTCTCCTACCTTTTCTATATGCGACTCAAGCTCCTTGAGCGATTCGCCCGCACGGGTCATAATCGGACTGCCCGACTTCATCTGGTTTAAAAACATGGAGGAAGTTTCTTCGGCTCTGGCCAGGCTTTGCCTGGTCCTTTCCGAGGCCTTGACGACCTCCCCGGCGCCGCTTTCCATCTTTTTCATCGTCTCAGAAAGCTCGCTCATTTTAGCCGCGGCAGAGCTGGAAGTATGGGTAGCCTGTTGCATGCTGTCCTTTAGCTGGTCCGTGTAATTTTTCACCTGCCCGGTGGACCGGCTGTTTTTTTCCACAAGCTGGCGCAGCCTGTCAGCCATATTACGGAGGGAGCGGGTCAGCCGGCCCACTTCATCCTGGGACTTTTCCATGTCCTCCAGGCCGGATCCGGTCAGGTCGCCGCCGGCAATCCGGTCGGCTGCCTGCTCCAGGCTTTTGACCCGGCTGGTAATCAAATTGGATATATATATGATCAGGATAACCAGCACTGCCACAAGGGCGGCGCCCCCGGCAACGGTCTGGTTTCTGAGTGCAGCTATTTGCCGGTCGGTTTCCGCGATAGAGAAACCGACCCGGAATCCCCCCCAATGGCTTCCATTGACGTAAATCGGGGCGGAAATATCCCAAATCACCTCACCGGTGTCCCGTTTGTACTCCTGCAACAGGTATGTCTCCTCGTTACGAACCGCGGCCAGGCCTACCGGATCGTCAAAAATACGCTTGGAGCGGTTGGCGTTGTCACCGTAGCCGATTTTCGAGATGGAGTTGTGGGTGGGCGCATAGCCGTTGACGTCCAGGGCCACCGCATAAATAATCATGTCGTCCATCAGATAGGAATCCTGTACCCGGGTAAGGTTTTTGTCCGTGTAAGCGTCATAAGAGGTATGGTATCTCTGGGGATTGGTATTGGGGATAGGCTGGTAGTTGGCATCAAACAACTGCTCTTCGGACAAGCCGCCGCTCACGGCTCCGTCGGACAGAATCTTACCGGCCGTTGCGGCCCCGGTGATAGCCAGGATGACACCCCTTTCCGTCAGCGCCCGGCGCATGGAAACAGACTGCCGGTATAAATCATAAGCTAAAAAGCCGACAATCAAGGGGACCATCACCGCGATCATAATCAGACTGTTTTTAATTTTTAAAGATCTGAGAACAAATTGCACCGGTACCCCTCCCCGCATTGTGTTTATTGCAAAATATTCGCTTTTTTTGCTGTTTTACCTTCCCTGTTTTAGCTTGAACCTGAAATAGAAAATTTTGGTACACGTGAAGGGAAATAATAATGCATAAAGAAAATTATACTAGGTTATTAAGGAAAGAAGGGAGTATCGTGTACAAAAAAATTCTTGTAGCGGTTGACGGTTCCGAGCAGGCGGCCAAGGCAGCCTTGCACGGCGCTGAGCTGGCTGCAAAATTGGGAGCAGACTTGATCCTCTTTCATGTCGTCCCTACGCTCCCATCCTATGCCAGCATATCCCCCGACCAGTTGGGTATCGTACACCAGGATGTAACAAAAGCGTTTCACAAGCAGGGCAGGGAAATACTGAATCAGGCCATGTCCGAACTTGCCGACTATAACATTAATATTACCAAGGAAATAAGCGCGGGGCATCCGGCCGATGAAATCTGCAAAATGGTGACCAACTGCGGTTGTGACTTGCTGATTATGGGCAGCAGGGGCCTGGGACAGTTTAAAGGTTACCTGATGGGTAGCGTCAGCAACCGTGTCTGCCGCCTTGCCGACTGCCCTGTCCTGATCATGCGCTGATGTGGGATGTGACAGGGGGAGGGGGTTCTTGA
>DNIT01000165.1:13064-13213 GCA_003489345.1 Pelotomaculum sp.
TCAAGAACCCCCTCCCCCTGTCAAACTTCTACCCCAATACCACAGCGCCCCTCGCGAGGCGCTGCTTTTTGTACCCGGAAATATTAACTTGTCAACTATAAACAACGTCCCTACCCAGCTACCATTTAGGAAGCAAAAGAACCGTCCCC
>DNIT01000165.1:13366-19701 GCA_003489345.1 Pelotomaculum sp.
GAACCGTCCCCCTGCTTCCCCGTCCCAACCTATATACCCAAGTAGGCTTCCTTGATATGCGTGTTATTCAGCAATTCCTTGCCGCCGCCCTGCAGAATAATTCTGCCGTTTTCCAGCACATAGACACGGTGGCAGAGGTTCAGGGTCTGGTTAACATTCTGCTCAACCAGGAGGACGGTAACGCCCTGGTTGTTGATGAGCTTAACGATCTCAAAAATCTGTTTGACCAGTACGGGCGACAGGCCCAGGGAAGGCTCATCCATGATCAACAGCTTCGGCAGGGCCATCAGTCCCCGGCCCAGAGCCAGCATCTGCTGCTGCCCCCCGCTTAAGGTCCCGGCCTCCTGGTTCTGCCTTTCCTCCAGGATGGGAAACTGTTCAAACACTTTTTTCATGGTCTCTTTCCGTTTGGTTTTCGCTTCGCCCAGGAGGGATCCCATTTCCAGGTTTTCCCGGACCGACATTTCCGGGAAGAGGCGCCTGCCTTCCGGCACATGCACGATACCCAGCTCGGCGATTTTGTAGCCCGGCAGTTTGGATATATCTTTACCGTCAAACTCGACCGTTCCCTTGCCAAGCGGCAGCAGGCCGGAAATAGCGTTTAAGGTGGTGGTCTTGCCGGCGCCGTTGGCGCCCAAAAGGACCACCAGTTCACCAGGGTGGACCTCAAAGGATACATCCCAGAGCACCTGGACATCTTTGTAGCTTACGTCAATTCCTTTTACTTTAAGCATAGGCGTCACCCAAATAAGCTTTGACCACCTCAGGATGGTTCGATACTTCCTGCGGGTTGCCAAAAGCTATCATTTTTCCAAAATTTATGGCCAAAATGCGATCCGAAATACCCATCATCACCTTCATGATGTGCTCGACGATGATAATGGTCATGCCGGCGTCGCGGATCTTTTGGATCAGTTCGATGGCCGCCTCGGACTCCTTGGGATTTAAACCCGCGCAGGTCTCGTCCAAAAGCAGCAGTTCCGGCTCGGTAGCCAGCGCCCTGGCAATTTCCAGCCTTTTGCGCAGCGGTATGGGCAGGCTCTTGGCCTCGCGGTGCCTGTACTTGTCAAGGCTGCAGAATTCGATGATCTCACCGGCCTTCTGCCTGGCACGGGCCATGCTCGACGTGCGCAGGAAGGCTCCGGCCATCACATTTTCCTCAACGCTCATGCGCCTTAAGGGCTTAACCACCTGAAAGGTCCTGCCGATACCCAGCTCACAAATTTTGTGGGCCGGCAGCTGGTCGATCCTTTTGTCTTTAAAATACAACTCGCCTGCGGTAAGCGGGAAAAAGCGGCTGATGCAGTTAAAAACCGTCGTCTTGCCGGAGCCGTTCGGCCCGATAATCCCCAGAATTTCCCCTTTATTAACAGTAAAACTCAAATTGGACACGGCCGCCAGGCCGCCGAATTTCTTGGTAATGTCCTTCGCCTCTAATAAACTCAAACCTTAACACCCCCCGCGGCGCCCTCTTTTTTCCGCGCCAAAACTCCGCGCAGCATATCTATTTCACCGACGATCCCGTTGGGCAGGAACAGGATAATCAGGCAGACCAGGACACCAAACACCAGGACATTGGCCGAACCCAGCGTGGTCCGGAACACTTCGCCCAGGACAATATAAATAGCCGCCCCGACGGTGGGGCCCCAGGTCGTGGCGACGCCCCCGAGCATCACCACCATAATCACCATTACCGAGACGTTGGTCAGGTTGAATACAATATTGGGGTCGATAAAAGCAACGTAGTTCATGTAAAGGGCTCCCGCCAACCCGGTAAAAAAGGCGCTGGGCAGCAAAGCATAGTTCTTGTACAGGGTGGTGGGTATGCCCAGAGAGGTGGCGGCGTCCTGGTCTTCCCTGATGGAAACCAGGTAATAGCCTATTTTCGAGTGTATAATGTAGTAAGTAACCCCAACGGTCAGCAGCAGGGCGGCCAGTCCCACGTAGTAGTAAAACATCTTCGTGGTAATAGCGGGCATGATCAGTATGCCCTTGGCGCCGTTGGTAAAGGGCAGGTTGATGAACAACAACCTGAAAATCTCACCCAGCGCCAGCATGGCCAGCGCAAAATAAGGGCCGCGCAAGCGGAAAGCAATCACCCCGATGGGCAGGGAAACAACAACTGCGGCAATAGGACCGAGCAGCATGCCCCACCAGGGGGAGATGCCCAGATGGAACTGCAAGAGCCCCGCCGCGTAGGCCCCCACCCCGAAGAAGGCGGCGTGACCGAAGGAAACCTGGCCGGCATAACCGCCCAAAAGGTTCCAGGAGGTCCCGATAATCGCCCAGATAAAAATCAGGATGATTATGTGCAGCTGGTAAGGGGCTTTGATTACCAGCGGAAGGATAACAACTATAACCAACAGCAGCAATTTCAGCAATAGGTTAACGTTTTTCATTGATCATAACCTCCTTGCCAAACTGCGGAAGCCGCCCGGCAGGAACAGGAGCACCAGCAGGAATATGACCAGTCCCACGAGGTCCTTGTAGCCCATAGAGATGTAGGTGGCTCCCAGCGATTCGGCAATCCCCAGGATTAGCCCGCCGACGGCCGCCCCCATGGTGCTGCCCATACCGCCCAGGATCGTAATAATAAAGGACTTGGCGGTAAACAGGTGACCGATGTCGGGCCACAGGTAAAAAAGCGGCAGTAAAAGCGACCCGCCGGCCGCGGCAAGGGCCGCGCCGATGCCAAAGGTCAACATGGTTATCCTCGAAGAATTTACCCCCATATAGACAGCTGCGTCGCGATCCTGGGCAGTGGCCCTGATGGACTTGCCGATATCGGTTTTGGTCAGGAAAAGGTGCAAGAGCAAGGTGAAGCCCATCGCTATAAAGAAACCGATCACCATCGCCACGCTGATCGACATGCCGCCTAAATAAACCGTATCGGTGGAATAACCGGTGGTAACGGAACGATAATCCGATTTAAACATGAGCCGCATGGCCTCCGTCAACACCAGCATGATGCCGACCGTCAGCAGAACCTGGTTCTCAGGAAGGATGGATTCGACCTCCACCAGGCGGTTGATCATATATTTTTGAATGAGGCATCCAATCAAAAACAGGACAGGCATTGCAATGAACATGCCGATATAGGGATCGATGCCATAATTGGTAAAGCAGACATACGTAACGTACATGCCCACCATCACCAAAGCGCCGTGGGCCAGGTTGATAATTTTCATAACCCCCATGATCAGGGTCATGCCGATGGCAATCAGGGCGTACATCCCGCCCAGCAGGATGCCGCATATAACTGTTTGACCAAATAGTTCCATAAGCTTACCTGGTTTCAAGGACCTAAACAAACTGGCTTTATTTAGATGCTTCTCCCGCCGACTAAACAGGAGTCGGTGTCACCCCGGGCTGCAAGCCGCGTGTTCCGCCCGGAAGGGGGCGCCGCCCCTCGCCGGGATTTCACACCTTGCAAGAGCGGCTTTCACAGCATGTCCTTGCGGCGCAATACCGGATGTGACTACCAAGAAACCCTTTCCTTTTACTTGTTTTTGTCAATATTCATATACACCGGGTCCGGGAGCAAAGCGAAAGGAGTTTAAAGCCGCCTGATAAAAGCAACCATACCCAAACAATCAAGGGAAATTTTCAGGATTCGTCCTGCATATCCTCCGGGGTCTGTGCGTACGAATGAATCGGCGCCGCATCGGGAGGGTGTAAAACGAGGTTTTGGTAAGGCTGCCCCTCATCGTGCAGCCTTACCTCAACCTGTTTGTCCGGCAGCCTTAAAGGAGATGTTTTCCTTCCGCTCCGCTCAAGCGCGGGTTAGCGCTCCCGCCACTTGGGTACGGGGTAAGTGTAGTCGGAGGACTTCACGCTTTCCGGCCAGATGACCTCCAGGTTTCCTTTCTTCCATTGCACCACGTAGGTAATCGGCTTGTTCTGGTTGGTATAGCCTTCCCAGTCTTCAAACTTGATCGGACCCATGATGGTCTCGATATCTGTTTCTTTGAGGGCTTTTTGGATGCCGGTGTTGGTCAGTTCCTGGGCCCGGTTCAGGGCGTCCGCGATCACGTACATGGTGGCGTAAGCCTGGGCGCCGTGATAATCCGGCTCTTTGTTGTACTTCTTCTTGTAGTTCTTAAAATAATCGTCCGCGCCCGGCCAGGTTACGCTGGGCACCCACAGGGTTGTGGAGGAGATATACTCCGACGCGTCACCGGCATTCTCCTTGAATTCGGGCATGGTGTAGCCGGCTCCGCCGCCGACAAAGAGGTTGGTGTTGAAATCAAGCTCTTTCATCTGCTTGACGATCATGGCTGCGTCCATCACGTACGACACGGCGAAGACCAGTTCCGGATTGGTGTTCCTCATGTTGGCCAGCATCGGCTTGAAGTCGATGGCGCCGTGCTCGTAAGCCTGGTCAAAGACGACGTTGATGCCTCTCTTCTGACAATCTTCTCTGAAGCCTTTAGCCGAGGAGAGGCCAAAATCGGTGTTTTCATAAATAATAGCCACATTTTTGGGCTTGACCACTTGTTCGAGCATTTCCCACAGGGCGCCGGTATATTTGCTGGCAGGCGCTGCAGTGCCTCTAAAAACAAACTGCCAGCCTTGTTTGGTAATCTCATCGGAAGAGCCTGTCACAGCCAGGAAGGGCGTGGTCATAGCCTGGGCGGACCCGGCAATAACGTTGGTACAGGCGCTGCTGTAACCGCCGCTGAGCATGGCGACCCGATCCTGGTTGATCAGTTTCTCGGTCGCCGATTTGGCGACGTCCTGCTTGCCCTGGTCGTCTTCAAACAAGAGCTGAATTTGCTTTCCGTTAATCGTGGTCTTGCCGGCGGCCTTCAGCTCCTCGTAAGCCATTTCGAAGGAGTTCTTTTCCATGGTGCCGAACATGGCCTCGCTGCCGGTTATGGGCAACACAATTCCTACTTTAATGGCGTCCGCGCTCTGTGCACCGCCTCCGTCGCCACAGCCGGCCAATAAAGCCAAACCCATAATCAAAACTAAAGTCAGCAAAAACCATCTTGCTTTTTTCAAACGCTAATACCTCCTCATAATAAAATCATGTAATTTTTTTCATTTAATCTGTTTTTTGCCCTTCACCTCCAAAAGTTTTTTCCAATCAATACAAATCACACTGCCCGGATGGTTCCCGGCAGTATAAGCAGGCCTGAATTAAGAATACCGGCAGCAACCGCAAAAAAGCCCGTTAACCAATCAGCCAGCCGGAAGTTATGTAAGAATTTGTCTTTGGTTTTCAATATAAATGAAAATAGGTTTTTTAATTATAACACAATAAATATTCGATATATACTTGATTATTAAAATGTTTCGTATTTTCTGTGTATTTTGAATATCATTATACTGTATACGTGATACACTAATACCTCCAAAACAGGCGTTAAGTGTTTGGCTATATCTTACAAAGCTGTTTATATTATAAATAATATGGGTTTTGGTCGAAAGAATATGCTCATAAAGTTACACATTTTTTTTAATGTTTTGTGTATTCAGAATAATAAATACACCCCCAGGAAGCAGAGGGACGGTTCTTTTGCTTCCTTTTGAGGCGCGAAGCCCTACGCGAAAGCCGGAGCCACTTGCCAAACAGTCTGTACAAATGCTATTTTATTTTAAGACAACCATTTTGTCGACCCGGCAAAAGCAGGGAGTTTCACCAACAACTACGGGAGTGATCCCCATTGCACGCGACGCGTCAGCCGGACTGTTTCATGCTGAAGGAAAGCGCGGTACATCCTGATTTGCACGAATGAATTAACATAAAGCGGCATTGATGATGAAAATGGGGGTGGTTGAATGACGGCAAGGCGAAGGAACGCCCGTCGCAAGGAGATGGAAGGCTGCGGTGTCCACAGGAGTGATGAGCGGCCAAAAGACCTGCCCGGCAGGGACTCCTGCCCCGAGAGCGGCAGCGGCCCCTCTCCAGCCGGGGGTGCGCCAAAGATCCGGGAGAGCCTGCCGGTTGCGGTTGTATTGGAGATCATCGCCCGGGAGTACAGCGGAGACGCCCGGGAAGATGCCTTATGCCGGGCGGCGCTGCGCATAGCCGAGGAAAGCGGTCAAATCGAGTTTTACCGGGCGCGCTGGGACGAAGAAGAAAGCGCCCCGGCCGGTATCAGATCGTCACTGCTCTTTGACCGCAACCAGTGCCTGGAATTAATCAACTATTATAAAAGCAGCGGCCGTATGGAAAAACTGCAGCAGGAAAAAGCAAAGCTGGCGCAGATAGAAGGACGGCTGTTGCTGGGAGGAGGCTCTCCAACGCGGATTACCAATGAAGATCTGAACAAGCTGGAGGAATTCCTCAAAGAGTCCGGCTTCTAAAAAACGGAAGCAGGGGGACGGTT
>DNIT01000190.1:0-7543 GCA_003489345.1 Pelotomaculum sp.
GGCCATGGATGCCACCCGCACATCGCCCGAGCCCCCGCACTCGCGGGGAACACGTCCTTGCCCTTATTTCGCCGATTGGGGTTCCATTGTCATAAAAATAAATTTGTGGCTGATTTCCCTCTGAAGATATTTCCATTTGAGTGTTGCCGTGCTGGTTGTTAAAAATTATATTTCCCCAGCTATAACCCGGATACTCCGGCAAAAACTTGCGGTCAATTTTTATTATACCCCGGTTTTCGCCCTTTTCACCGGTCTGAACCGTCGTGCTGTAGAGGGCACCGCCCACTATCTCTGCTATGAAATCATTTAAGGCATCTTGCCCAAGATTTATTCGCAAATTATTCTCTGCATCATAAATACGTATGCCGTCACCATCTATCTGTAATTTGCCACCGGCTGAGACAATATGCACTAAAGCAGCGTTTAAAATCCCGGCATTCATCTCATCGGCGCTAAATCCAGCCCCGTCACCAAAAGTGCGCCAGTTCCACTGATCGCCGGATTTCGAATTCGCTAGAGCGAAGATGCCGCCGCCCATCTTCATGGCCTTGGTGGCTGTGGCAAAGTCCGGCGCGTCCATAATCAAGATTCCGTCCCCCGGAGTCTGAAAAACGTAGGATGAAACATTTTCAATCTCGTTTTGCAGGACCGATATTTTCCCATCCAGCCAGCTGGTGTTATAAGTCTTATTTTTTACTTCCTTAATCTGTTGCTGCGTGTTTATTGTGGTTTGTACAATCGTCGGATAAAAATTCCCCAGGATGACCTTCGTGTTTTCCGGAGCTTTCAGATCCCGTTCTATCTCCACCACCCGGGCGGATACAACCAATTCAGGCCGAAATTCACGGTCTATAACCCGCACTAAATCCCCAAGCCGGACCGCCTCATGGCTGTACTCGGTCAAGGTTTCCAGGGCCACAACATCCAACTTATAGGTAACTAAAGGTGTTTTTTGCTCTTGCAGCGCATCCCAGGTTTCCTGCAACAGAGCTGCCGCATCCTCCTGATCCTCATTGATATAGATCCCAAATCGGTGCCGCCCCCCGGGCCTGCCCCAACGTGCGAGAGCTTCCGGATCGCCAACCCACTCCTGGCCTGCCGCCTTATTTACCGGATTGGCAGGAGTAGTCCAGGCTACATCCTCGAATGTCAGCCGCCGACCGTAACCGCCCGATTCCGTTTCTACGCCCTTGCCGCGCCCATACATTGCGGTATATACGTTGCTGGCGTCCACCGTTCGCGTGATGCTTAGGATGTCCTTTGAATACGCAAATTGCTTCCCAGTATCGCTTCCCCGGGCAGCCCGCAGATCCACATACCGCTGTATGACTCCACCAGTGACGATACAGCGCCATTGCAGTTCGCCCTTCCATGCCGTAGCGACTGCCTGCGCCGCTTCCAGGGCTGATACGTAATAGGCCGTTGTACTGGATATGCCCAAGTCGTCCACGATACCCACCTGCCAGCGGGTGTTTTCGAGCATCCCCACCAGGGCAGATATGGCTGTACTGGATGGCCGTTTGTCCGTTACAATATCGTCGATTAACTCATAGAAAATATGCTCACAGTACGCTGTCCTGCTCAGGCTGTCTCCATGTTCATCTATTATCTTCTTGATCTCGAATATCTGCCAAGATGCATCCAAATCTTTGAAGCCGACCAGGTTCCCCTCCTGAATATACTGGGCTTCTTCCCGGTCAGCCGGAAAGGAAAACTGGAAGGTATTCTCGCCGTTCAGGACTTCACGATGTACTGGGGACATAAAACCACTTTGGGGAAGAACTGCGATCAGGGTTTCATCTGCATCAAATAGATAGAGCATTTCTAATGGCTGGACTGCCGGCGTTATGGGGGGACGGCTCGGGTACCCGTTAAATGGGGCCTGATTAAACATTTTTGAGTTAAACATCGCGTGCCTCCAAGTATTAAAATAACCGCCCCGAAGAGCGGTAAATTCCCAAGCGCTTGGCAATTTCCTTGCTGCGCAGTTTAAGTCTACCGTGAAGCAAGCCATGACCTTAACTGCTTCCTCTCGGCAAGTTTTTGTCTAACTACTTCCGGTAGATCAGTCTCGGTAATTGTACCTTTGAGCAGTAACAGGTCTATCAAATCCTCTGCCACTCTTGCCATACCCTTGTCAGTTGCGGAAAGTTGTTCTAAAGGCATTAGTTGCGGTTTAGGTAAAACATCCAGTAACGCTTTGTATTGTGCAACTGTTACTTCTCTTACCTCTAAATCAATTTCAGGTATACCATAATCCTGTATAGCTTGAGTAATTAAAGTTTCTGGCAAACTAGAAGAACATGAACCCCGTAGTATTCCAGTTGATTTTTGAATACATACTCGCATAAATACCCTCCCTATTTTAAAAATAGCAATGTAAATATTGCCGTTCCGGTAGGACTTCCGCTCTTTTCCCACGTTAGAGTACAACCATCACTATCAATGCTCTTGACCGTTGCATAACCAATCGTGGCTGCTACTGGTTTCAACTCAATCAAGGTTCCGGTGCCTTGAGACCATGCGTTAGCTATATTAACATGATCGCTAACAATACTATAAGAACTCCCACTATGTATACCCATTGAGGCAGCAGAAGTACCTGCCACGCAAGCAAAAGCTATAATTGCTCTAGGAGTAAACCCCACCCCATTTATAATTTGGTCACCGGCAACTGATATATCATGAGTTGCATTTACTCTTTTAAAGCCTCCCGGGGTATAAACACCATTAATATCAATACTACCAGCAGGCCCTATCTTGATGTGGCCGAGGGTACTTTGTGACGCTTTTTCAGCCAAATGCGCATCAAACTCTGCTTGAGTAACCAGATCATCGCCGATCTCATCCTGGCTCACCAGGTTGGAATACATGCCGGCCGTCCAGCGGTTTTCCACTAGGCTTTCAGCCGCATGAGATGCCGCTGCAGTCCCTTCCTGTGCCCTCATGACATCCGAAAATAGGTTGCCCAGGATAGTATTGACCTGCATTAGTTCAGCGTCAATTGTAATCATAAATGGCGCCGCTGGAAATATGCTGCCGTCCTCAACATAAAATGATGTTGCAGAATCCGCTATATCCCCGACCAAGCGGGTTTGTGCGTTATTAGCTGCATTTAATCTTGCTATTTCTTATCCCTCCTTATAACCACTTGGGTGTATACTTCACCAGTGCTGCGCTCGCACCGGGCGGGGTGATGGTCAATGTGCTCTCTCCTGGTGGCAGTGTAAAGAATCTGCTATTCTGCCAGTCCAGGAGATTCATTGCCCTAGCTCCATTGAGTAAGACCGCGCCGGTGCCAAAATTTATAGTCAGTACATCACCAACCTGAAAAGCATGAATTACCCGGCAGTAGTCAGTTCCCAGGGCAACTTTCCACTCGGCAGCTGCGACCATAAAAGTTGACTGAAAAAAAAGCTCTGTACTTGCTGTACCCAAATTGTTTATGGCTACAGAGTCGTCTGTGAAATAGGCGATTACCTCTTCGCCCAGGGCAAGGGGCTCACACCGGAAAAATAACGTAAATTCGCCAATCTCCGTGAATAAGGGCTCACTCTCCAGCGGCACTTCCTGCGATAATTTACCCATATAGTATTTGTCTGGCTCATCACTAATAAGTAATTGGGAACGTTCTTTTGTGCTTAACCATGCTGTTATTTGCCGTGCCTTTATCCTCAGGTTTTGCCTGGTACTATCTACAACAGCGCAATCAATTTCAATTGTGCCGTCTTGCCTTTCGCGAGGATATAGGAGGCTTCCTTGTCTGCCGGATATCTGTATATAACTGTCGTTTGGAGCAGGTAGGAGCCAGCGCCTTACGGCCAGCACCTTTAGTCCTTTATCGGTGCTGGTACTTCCGTTAAAAGTGAAGCTTATCATGTTGCAGCCAGCCCCCTCCCTCTTGCTGCTCGTTGTTGCAATTGGTATAATTCTCGAGCGATTTTACTGATATCTTGGTCATTGCGAACCACCATATTCTCTACCTTTATTGTCAATCCCCCAACCGTGCCCATCTTGTTATTTGGCACCACCTGAGATCCCCGGGGGAGATTCAGGAGTTCTGGCCCCTGTTCGCCAACCACCGCCCAGCCGCCAGGGTGAAAGTTGGTGCCCCGGGCATACCATTTTAAATTAAAATCGGGAATCTTTACCTTGGCATCCCCAACGCCGATAGATCTCCAGTCTACGCTTACATGCGGTAATTTAGGCTTGGGTATTGTTATGCTCATATTTGCAAAAGCATTTTTGATATCAGTTATGATATCTGAAATAGTGTTTTTGGCTGTTTCAATCGGGCTTAAAACAGCGTTTTTAACCCCTTCCCATGCGGTCCCCGCAGTAGTCTTAATTCCATCCCAGGTATCACCTAACCATGTCTTTAAACCTTCCCAAATATCCTGAGCCGTCCGCTGTATAGTCTCCCAATTCTCCGCTATCTTCCTGCCCAGCAATACCGCCCATCCGGCTGGCCCTACTGCAACCAGGATTATATCTTTACCCCACCTATCGAAGAATTCCTTTAACTTATCCCAAACCTTTTCCGCTCCTGTTTTAATATCGTTCCATAGATTGGCCATTGTTTGCTTGAAATCTTCCCAACCTTTAGCCAAGGCGTCGAAATTGCTTTTGCAGGTGTCTGTGATACTAGTCCAGAGTTTTGAAAAGAAGTCTTTAAGAGGTTCCCAATTCTTGATGATGAGGTAAGCTAAAGCTGCCACTGTAGCACCAATAGCGATAAAGGGCAATAATGGAATCATTGCAGCGGCGGCATTAAGGGCAGCTCCTTTAAAAGCAACGCCTAAACCTATCAAAGCAGGAATCATTGCGGCAGTTATAGCGCCAGCTATAATCGTAATAGTGGCCTCTAGCCAATCTGGGAAAATCTCGTCCAAAGCCCCAGACCATCCTTTGTCTGCGATTAAGTCCTTAAAAGCAGTTAAATGCTCTGTAATGTTCTTGATGGCAGCAACAACGGGCGCTAGCAAAGGTTGCCCGATCACGGCCATAAAATCTATCCAACCTTGCTTAAGATTGCCTAATTGGTTCTGATAACTATCAGATTCCCTTGCAGCTTGACCTGTTGCCCCTGCGGCTTCTTGCATCTTCTGTGCAAATTCCATTCTGGCAAGCTGTTTTTGAGCTTCATCGGCATTCTTCCAGTCTATACCTAGCTCTTTGGCGGCAAAAGCTGCTATCTGTGTCTCGTTGCCGAACAGACCTATAGCCTCGCCGCCTTCGTAGTTGCCCTTGATGAAGCTATTCAAAGCGGCATTAGCCTCTTCATAACTCTTGTCATAGAATGCGGCAGCATCGGCGGCTATAGTAACTCCCTGCTCTGCCATTTCCATGGCATCCTTGGTATCGTATCCCAGCCCTTTAAACATACTAGTCATGGACGTAAAGGGAGATTTTAGGCGGTTGGGAAGCATGCCAAAATCTTTCCCTAAGCCATTAACTACATCCTGTGCATTGTTTTGGATAGTTCCAAATACTTGCTCAAACTGTGCATTCATGGCTTGAGTATTGGCAGTGGCTTCAATAGATTTAATTCCAATAGCCCCGATTGCAGTACCGGCAGCTGCTGCAGCTATTCCAACCCCTTTTAATATCGCCCGGCTAGACTCTTCAGCTTTAGCTGCAGCAGTCTTAATTGTTCCTTCGACCTTAGACATGGCAATATTAAATGCTTCTGTTTTTCCGCTTATCTTTACCCAAAGTTCTCCAACCTGCATTCTTGTTCTCACCGCCTTACCATGCTGCTATTTTCTTAACAGTGTCTTTTTTTTTGCTCAGGGTATTATTCGGTTTATCCTTACTGGCGTTCACCAGAACAAAAGTAGAGTTAGGACCCAGACCTTTTAATAAAATAGAAAATCGCCTCCAGCTCATACCTGGAAGCGATTCCATTAGGTCTATCCCGTATTCTCTTATAAAATCAGCCTCAATGTAGGTCCAGTTCTCAATAATATATATTCCTGCCCCTTTTACTTCGGGGCTTCCGGGTTTCCCGGATTGTACTGCTCCATAGCCCAATCAAAAAGATCGGTAAGCTGATCAACGGCAAGCCCCTTTGCGCACCATTCGTCAAGCTTGCCTTCACCAAATACAGAGGCCGCTAGTTCAAACAGCTCTGCCTGCGGCAAGTCATCTTTACCGTATTCCTTCTGCATCCGGACCATTTTTAGCACCATTACGGCCGGCAGGGAAGGGGGCAGGTATTCTGTTTGCCCAAAGATTTTGAAAGGTATTTTCTCCTGACTTTGTTCAGCCCAAAAGGCATCAAAATCTTTCATCATGCTATATCCTCCGCAGTCTCATTGAAAACAATATCCTTTATGGACCCGTCTTTCATGGTTGCAATCGCTTTTCCAGATGCACTGATGGTAGCATATTCTTCACCCTGCAGGGTATAATCAAAACTGGTGCATTTAGCTTTATGAAGCATGAAATGAGCATCGCCAACATCGGTGTAGTCGGTCTTTGCTTCCAATTTAAAATACTGGGGCAGGTCGCTCTTCGTAAGGGTAAAGGTCTGCTTCTGGTTTGGGGTCTCCCCGCTGGCGGTCACAGTGCCGCCAATCATGATGGCCAGAGCATCCAGGGAAACAACACCATGCTCAATGGCCCAATCTATTTGCTCCAGTTTGGCATAAGTGTCAATTACGGTTTCGTCGCCTTTAAGCTGCTTTTCGATAAAGGTAGGGGTCAGCTTCAGGCTGGTTATACCGGGAACATCCACCGCGGCGCCATACGTGGTCGCGGTAGAATCATCAGCAGTCAGTGGGGATATTTTGGCATCATTGATGCCAAGGATTACAGATTCTTTTACTAACGGCATAATTTTTACCTCCTCACAGTTTTATGGCGGTACCGCATGGATTTGTGGTACACGCCGGTATCATTCTCATATAGGTCTCCAGCAAACTCCCGGACAAAATGCAGTCCGGACATGACATTGTCCACGGCCTGAGAGATGGCGGTCGTGTTTCCCTTTGACCACACGTCAATTACCATCACGGATTCACTGGTCATTTCCCGATCATCACCTCTCAGAGCTGGGGCATTCGTCTGCTCATAGTAAGTGATGCAGGGGAATGCCGGTTTATCTGGTAGGTTATAAAAAACGACCCTGCCGGCTACCAGATTGGTTAGCGTCGGGTCGTTCTTAAGGGCACTATATACGGTTGGTTTTAGATCAATCAATCGCTCACCCCTTTATGGATGGCATCAGCGAATATCTTTCGGATGTTGTTCTTGTTCTGCTCCAGTGCCGGGTTAAGGTAGGGCTGCGCGGCCATTTTAACGGTGCCCAACTCTACGAAAGGACCATATTCCACATTAGTTCCGACCCGCGCCTCTTTCTTCTCCACTTCATGAGTAATAGAGTTTCGCAGGTTCCCAGTATCGACTGGAGTCAGACTTTTAGCGGCACCTTCCACTACCAGGGCCGACGCTTCCAAGGCTTTATTAATCGCCCCATCCATACTCTTTATCGCCTTGCCGCCATACCATTTTAGCTCTGCCATCATACCACCTCCGGCCG
>DNIT01000190.1:7671-16731 GCA_003489345.1 Pelotomaculum sp.
CTCCGGCCGCAGGAGTACCTCCATATGGCCGCGGTAGGGAGCCACATAGCGAATCTCATAGATTTTACCATCATGCACTACGCGCCGGGCCAACTGGACCGCATCAGTGGGGTTACAGAACATCCGGGAAGTTATACCGGTCTCCACTATACCATATTGCCGCTCGGCCAACTCCCCGCCCATGGGCTGGATATCGGCCTGGATGATTGCAACTGTCTCCCAGGTCTCCACTGGCATACCGATATCATCATAGCCGGTGGTCTTGGCCTGGATCTCTACAGGGCAGGGGAGCTTGGAAATAGGAATCATAATAGTTTCACCTTCCTATACGGCCGCAACTGACGATTAATACTTTTAGGAATATCATCTTCTCCAAAATTAGTGGTTGAATATGCCCCCACTGCGCCTCCCTGCTTATATTGGTCAGCATTGCGGGAATACAGCACTACCGACAGGCGGTCAATTACAGATTCGGCTTCCAACGGAATATCATCCCGGTTGCAATAATCCTTGAAATAAGCCTGGGCATCTGTGAGCATCAAGTCCAGCATGGCATCCTGGCTGGCGTCATCCAGGGCAATCCCCAGGCGGGTTTTCAGTTCAGGTACCGGCATGGTTATTCACCCTCTTTCAGGGCCTCGCGCAACTCTTCGGTGTTCATGTTGTAGTAGTCCTCGATTCCCCGCTCTTTAGCAAGAGCCCGGAGTTCGGGGTAGGGCATATCGTCCAGGTCGCCAGGGGTAGTTTCCAATTCCTCTGCCAGATTTTGCTCATCAGCTTCCTGCTTTTGTGCTTCAAGCTTGGCCGCTTCCTCAGCCTCCTGCTGAGCTGCAAGCTCTCTCCGTCGCCTATTAAATCCTGTCACGCTCATATAATCACCTCACAAATAGAGGGGAGCCCCAGCTCCCCCGCGTTTAACCTTCTGGTGCAGGATCTGCGTCGACATCAACCAGGAAATGGGCGTTCTTTTCAACCGTGTAGCCCATGATGCCGACATTGCTGTCGTCAACAGTAACCTTAATGGTGTCGTTCTCTGCCCAGGTGCCGCCCAAAACTAAATTGAAATTGCAGACGCCGTTCTCAAAGGTCATATTGGCAGCTGCATCCGCTCCGGCCTCGCCAGCGTCCCCATCATCAATGGCAATGGTGCCGGCTGCGGAAGTGATGTCAACCTTGACCTCCAAGGTGCCGTTGTAGAATGCCAAAACCTTAGTTTTGGTTTTGTTCATTACCTGGATGGTTACGGGCACCACAAGGTCGGCGTTTGCTTCTGTAACCGTAGGTTCCAGCGCCGCTTCGTTTCCAGCATCTCCGGTCATGGCCGGGAGGATGACGAGATCGACATCCCCGCTGGCGGCATCTTCCATGCCCATTAGGTGATCATAGAAATCGTTGGGGGTATAAGTAAACCTCTTCAAATATTCAAGGAATCTCATCACATCACCCCACCCTTACGCCAATTTATGTTTGAACTGAACGATACGGACGTTCTTGCTCTCGTAGACTCGTACCCAGTTCAAATAGTTGGCCAGCTCGGCGTTGGAAGGGGTAGCACCAGTCACAACAGCATTCTGGAAAGCAACTCCCCTTGGGTGCAGCAGGAAGTGCCGGCGGTTAATCAGAATATCATCGCCAGCCAGAGAATCCCTGTCCATTTCGGTCGGTACAGGAGCCGCGCCTTCACCCCATCCAAAAGCACCTTGACCAAAGATGTAGGTGGTATATACGCCGTTTGCTACGGGCAATCCATCGTCTTCGACTACGGGTTTGCTCAGGAAGTATTTAATGGTCGGTTTGCCTTCTGAACCTGGGATGGTTTCGATCAGATCATCTTTGGTCAGTTTTGCAACGGTCGCACTGTGCATGGCAAAACCAGTCAACCGCTGGTTTGCATCGCCTAACTTATACAGAGCATCTACAGTGGTGCCTGCCGCAATCGAGCGAGTTGCAGCAGTGGATTCCGCAGAGATGTCGTGGATATTACCATCCATTCCGGTGGCGGAGTTGCCGAAAATACCAGCCAAGGTGTTAATCAACACGGACTGAAAGCGTCTGGCCCAATATAAAGCCACTAAATCGCCTATGGCTTTCATGGGATCGTCCCCGGACAATGCTTTTGCTAAGTCGTTTACGCTCCAAGCGCGGCCACGGGCCAGAAGGGCAGCTACGTCCTGACTTGCTGAAATTTTACCGACAGTCAGCGCGGCTTCATCATCCAGCACTTCATCGTCTCCGTCCAGGTCTTCCCAGTACGGCATATTGATCAGTTTACCTCCGGCTCTGGCCAGAGTGTCCAGTTGTTCTGAACGCTCAATAATACCGGACTGGTAAAAAGCAGACAGTTCAGCGGTGCGCTCGACCACATAGGGGTTAAAAACATCAGGGACAATAACGTCTGAAATAATAGTCTTGGTTGCGGGCATAATTCATTACCTCTCTTTCATTATTTGGCTTGCGCCATCATCTGCCGGGCCAGCTCGGGATTCTCCCGGAGTAACCGGCCTTGTTCAGTCAAGTTGAAGGTCTCTTTCTTCCAGGGGTTCTTTTGTCCAGAACCTCCACCACCACCCGGAGGAGTGGTCCTGCCATTGTCTTTAAACTTCTGCTCAACGGCCTTTTCAATAGCTTGCTGCCAGATGTTCTCCAGCGCAGTTATGTTACTTACGGTCGTATCTTCGTCTTGCCCCACAAAGTACGATACCAGCTCAACGGGCAGCCCCTTCTGTGTTGCGAGTGTAGTTGCTTTGTTTACCAGCTCAGACTTGACCCGGGCCTGACGTTCTGATGCCAGTTCCTCTTCAAGTTTTCTGAGGCGTTTTTGCTCCTCGGTCTCAGCCGGGAACTTCTTCTTAATCTCCTCGTCCAGCAGGGAAGGCAATGTCTTTTCTTTCCAGGTTTCCAGCCCTTTCGTGAAGTGCTGGTCTAGCCTGGGTTGTAAGAGTTTCTTGCCTTCTTCGGTACTTAGGAACGCAGTAACGCCCTCCGGTGTCAAAGGATATAACCCCTTGAGGTAGGTCTGCACTTCCTGGTTGTCTTTGTTAGCCTCAATAAACTGTTTGAGTTCTTCCAACGTCATAAATATTTCCCCTCTCTTATTAGCCCTCCCAGTACGCGCCTGAGAGTGCATAATTAACAACTTGTCAAAATGATTAAAATTAACGATCTACTTGACTTTTTTCAGGAGGTATTAAGCGTGCTACGAATGCCTGTATATTGGCAACAAGAGCACCTATTATAAAAAATAGGTCAAGTAAATTTGGGCATAAAAAAACACCCACCTAAGCGAGTGTCATTTACTAAGTTATTAAAATATTTCTTCCCGGCCCTCCAGGAATGCCTTTATATCATAATCCTTCCTAAGTGCTCTCCGCACTTCCATGTAAATAAAGTCTTTTAAAGGCGCCGGGGTCAGTTCATGCTGGTAAATCCGCTGATATAGATGCAGCAGTTTTCGCACTATACTAACTTCATCAAGCTCTAGCTTCTGCATTTGGTTGTCTGGGGAATGCTGTCCCAACATCTCTTTGAAGTCGCCGAAGTCCATTTTGTCATCTGAGATATTACCACCTCCCAAACTACTTTACTGTATTATTATACCATTCTTGGTAGGTGGTGTTTTTGATTACCTTATTCTTTCCGGTTTTTTCATCCCGGGCACGTCTTAAAGTGGGTTCCATACCTTCAATCTCAGCCCTAACGGTGCACCGGCAGTTTATATCCTCAGAAGCTATGCCAAAGCCCCCGGGATACATGGCAGTATAGCCCCGAATGGTAAAGGGTTGGTCTATATCCACCTTCTGACCGTCCAAAGAGCGGTGACTGTCCCGGGTCCTTCCATCAAGAGTAGATACCCACACCCGCTTAAAAATCAGCCCTTTAGCTGCAGCCTGTTCAAAGCTGGCTTGGGTGCCTTGGCTTACTGCTCGGTGGGTTTCAGTCTGGACTATCCGGAGTGCTTTACTGGCCCCCACGTTTACCCGTTCGGTAACGGCTTTGGCAGTCTTATCATAGGAGTTACCTTGTATGATGCCCCGGGTTATTTCCTCGCGGATCTGTTTGACCATGACCTGGGCATTATCCTTTACCCGCTCTGGCCATGATATACGGTCAAGAGGGGAGAGGATAGCGGCTTCAACAGCCTTGGGATTAATCACGGTGAAGCCCAGAGCTACCTCCGCATCAGTTTCCAGGGCAAAAGCAGTCCGATAATAACTCTCTGAGAATATGTCCCGGATAGCCTTCTTGGTGATCTTGGCCTCTGTAAATGTGACAGCCTTTACCACGTCAGCTATGGCCTTCTCCAGTTTCACCAGCCGGCCGTATTTCATCATCTCGGCCATAGTAAGTACCCCGGCTATAGCGTACTTTTCATAGGCAGTGGAAAGCTCTACACGAATGTCCTTTAGGCTCGCTTTATAAGCGTTAATAAGCTCTTTCTCGGCCTGCTGTTCAAGTTTATCAGTAGCCTGCTCACCCTGTTTGAATTTGTCATCCAGGTTCATGAAGCATCACCATCCGGGTAATCAAAGTGTTCAGCTACATTTCGGAGCATGGCAACCTGTTCGCCAGGGCTTTTCAAAACTAGCTGGCGAAACATTTCTAATGGTAGGCAAGGGGCTTTATCACTCTGACATACGGTACCTTTAGGACATTTCTCACACAGGGAAGTATTCCACTCGATAGAACGGTCAAATTTGAGTATCTTAGCCACCACCGCCACCTCCAGTATCTATGTTATCCAGGTTCACCAGTCCTTCATTATCCTTGGCCATCTCCTCCAACTCCCAATCAACGTCATCCACAAAGGACAACTGTGACAGTCGGGTCCGCTCAGATACAAGACCTTTCAGATGGGCAGTGGTCTGAGCTTCATCCAGCAGGTTCACCGGCAGATTCCTTTTGAAACTGAAGTAAATATTGGTGTACTCTACCGGAATGCCTTTCTTGGCCCAAGCGGTGGCCAGCACCTTAAACTGCTGCCGGAGGGCAGCGGTCATCTTGCGTTCCAGAGTAATACATTTGTTTTCCAGTGGCATCAACTTGTACCGGATAGCCACACCGGACAGGTTGCTTGCGAATGATTCATCAGTCATATTGACTGACTTACCGAACCTCATGATATTGCCTTCCAGTCGGTTCAGGTGGTTCTCAATGGCGGTATCGTTCATCTGCTTGGTAATAAACTCAATGCCAACCCCTTCGCCCTTCTCATCCAGGCCGAAGGCCCCGGTCTGCCGGGCCTTTGCAAGCGTCTCCTCGTCAGGGTCATAGCCATAGAAGGCCATGTAAGCCAGCCGGAACTGCTCAATCTCACTGTTGACATCAGACAGGGTGCGGTCATAGGCATCAATGAGGTTTAGGATCTTCTCAGCATCCCCCTGCATTTCTTCATTGTTCGGAAAGATTATGAGCGGTACCAGGTCGAACAAGTGCGGCTGGGGATTAACCGGCTCGGAAATGTCCAGCACATACTCTCCCTTGTCATCCTGCAGGTAGTAGGTTACGGTCGTATCGTCGTACCACTCTACCCGAGTCATGGTGGTTTCCTTATCACCGGCCTTAATAGTTACATCATAGTACCTGAGGGCGAACTGGGGCTCGTTGATGGACCTATCATAAATCAGTATCACTTCCCAGGGGTTCACATTCATGACTCGCTCCAGCCCGTCCCTATCAATGTAAAGCAACCGGGCAGAATAGCCGCAGATGGTGGCCATCTTGACCGTTTCACTGTCCAGGTCATCAATGTTATTCCGAAGTTTGATGTCCTGCAGCGTAGCGTCCACCTTTTCGGCCCCGGGTTGCTCCTTGTCTACCTGGTAGCTGATAGGATTCCCTATGAAATAGCCTACCTTTGTGTCGACTATCTCCGAATCAAAAGAGTTGTTCAGTTTCCGGTTAATCTTGCCCTCATCTTCAAATTCCCGGTTAAGAATAGGTAAGTCATCCGTCTTATACCGATTATACAGGTCCAGCATCTTTTTCCGGGTCGGCGCATGGTCGTCTATCAAGTCTTTTATTATGTCGCTGGTTACCTGGCCATCAAGGGCAATTAACTGTTTAAGTATGTCCTGCATTTCTTCACTCCCCTTAGTAAAGGCTCTTGGCTGCCTTAAGTTTGCGGTCTTTCATGTCATCTTCGCAGCCGTACCTGGTAGCATCTATGGCGTGGTTGTCCTTGTCCGGGTACTGGCTCTTAATAATCCCGTTGCGGTCGGTTTCCAGTGCATAGTTAATAAACTCTTTGGCAGCCAGTGGGCAGGCTTCCGGGTCAATAGTGATTGCCTCTAGGTCCTGCAACCACTTAATGCCAAACTCCACGGAACCAGGGCCTTTCTTGGCACCCTTGATTTTCATTCCCCATGACTTTAACTCGGCAATGCTTTTCGGTTCGGCGCTATCGCCAATGGTCACAACATCGTTATATCTCTGCGCCTTTTCCCAGAGCTGCCGGTTGAATAGATTCAGGCCGCTAATCTCTTTGAAGAGGTAAAGCCGCCGGCGTTTCCGGTCATAGTGCATACGCTCAAAACAAAGCGGGTCAACAGCATAACCGAAGTCCAGGCCCTGGCGAATGCGGTCAAATACTGCAATTTCATCCTGGGTGATTGCCCGCAGCTCAACATTGGTAAATATCTCTAAACCGGTACCGACTTCTTCTCCCAGGTATTCATGCCGGTAAGCGGTCTCATTAACCTTTTGCAGGTGTTCAGCGTCGGCAAGGAACCTGTCGCCTAACCATTCCGGCGGTACGTCCAGATACGTTGAATGGTGTACCCTTCGGCCATGCTTGGGTATCTTTGCCTCTTGGTTTACCCAACTGCGCCCGCTTTTTGGCGGGTTAAACAAAAAAAACGAAACCCGCTTTTTATTTTCACCCCGGAACAGGGATTGAATAATATTGCGGATCTCGTCTATATTAGCAAACTGGTCGACTTCTTCAAACCAGGCGTATTTGATATATCCCTTACCTAGGTTAATTGATTTCATCTTCCTGGGATTATCGGCAGCCTTGAAAACTATCTTTTGCCCGGTCGGCAGATATATAATCTGCATCGGTGACACTTGAAATTTAAAAAAGTGGGCTATGCCCATCGTGGCAGCAGTCCACTCAAATTGACCAAAGACGGTATCTCGCAGCTCGTTTTGGTACCGGCGAAATACAATGGCATTAGCATCGGGCTCGTTGATAATACCCAACAGTATCTCAATGCTGATGAACGTTGATTTTGTGGAACCGCGGCCGCCTTTTATCCAGTATTCATCATAGAGGTCCACCTTGACCTCTTTATGCAACTCATAGAAACTGGGAGCAATAAGCCGACTTAATCTCATTTGATATCATCGACTATCTGAATGCCGACCTCTCCGGAAAGGTTAATATTATCTTTCCACATACCCAAATGACGGCCAATCTGCTCTAAAGCTTTTAATTTGTCATAGGTTCTAACCTCCCGTTCCACAATATCACCATCCTCGGTCGGGATACGCTTAACCTTAACGCTGGCAATAGCGGCCGTATCATCCCGGTTGGCATCTCCCTTTAGGGTTGCTGCATCCATATCAATTACATCAACCGGATTAAGAAAAGCGATCTTGGCCAGCTCCAACAGAACCCGGTCCTGGTTAATACCGGTTCGTCTTGACCTCTCGGCCAGGGCTTGATCTATGGCATTTTTAACGTTAAGTTTTGATAAGTTTTGACAACCCTGTTCTTTTGCAGTGCTTGGGCTGTAACCCGCCCTAATTGCGGCCTGAGTGGCGTTTAAGTCCACCAGGTACTCCTCTATAAATCTTTGCTGCTTTGGCGTTAATTTTGCCACCCTCACCACCTCACTTTAATTGGCATGAAAAAGCCAGGCGCTACAGCCTGGCTTACTTATACTAGAGTTATTCACTTTCTTGTTTTCTGCTATCAAGCAGTTCTCTTAGCGATGGTCCTGCATCAACTTCCAGATTGAGCTTGGGATCAGATTCTTCCCATTCCCATAACCCTTTAATAATGCCCAATAATTCTTCGAAGGAGTCCTTGCTTCTGGTTTCGGGTTTTTTAACTAAATCAATAAATCGTTTGGTAGCGTTATTAGTGGGATAGTTTTTTTCTAAATACATGGAACATAAAGCGGTCCACTGCCCATAATCCGACAACTTAATATGTTCTAGTTCATAGTCCCCTACTTCGAGGATATTTTTTAAGGCTTCTCCTTTTTCGGCTAATTGATGCGCATTCATTGTTTTTCCTCACCTCCTTTTTTACCAACAGTATACAGCAAAAAGGAAGCATTTACCTCTTATTTTCTCATTCTCTTATAAATCCTAATCACCGTGTCCTTAAACAACCTATATTCTATAACCAGCCTATCCAAACGCTCACCCCCTAAAATAAAAATAACCCCGAAGGGTTACTTACCGTCACGTTGAAGGCGTGACTATGTTATTTACTAAATCTTAGTAGTATCTATTCTTATATATAATAGATCTATTATTATATAGTGTGCCAAATTTGTCACTTTGGGCAAAGTGCCATATTTGCACTAAGCAAAGTGCCAGATTTGTCACTATGCCCTCAAACTAAAAGACGAAATGCAGAGATGTGTTTCTCTGACTTTTTCCCGGTTACAGGGTCTTGCCAGTGAGTCAACCAGGTTTGAATTAGTCCTGATGATATTAACTCTTGTTTGACCCTGATTACCTTTCTCAAGCTCCAGTTACAATCCTGGGATAGATCCTCATTACTCCGGAAGAAAAAGTCCTCACCCTTACCGGTATACCGATGTTCCAGTTCTTTTAGCACAATAAATAACCACTTACCGGCATCAGATAATTGTATGAACCGCTCATCCGAAAATAGAGAGCGTGGTATTTGTATGAAATGTCCTTGCTGATACTTGCTCATCTGTTGCCGCCTCCGTCCAGGTTTTGATTCAGAACTCGGCAGGGGTGGGACGGCACCCCCGCCTCAGACGATCTTGGCCGAGATCGTATCTGAAAAAAATAAAGCACCTGCCGGTGGGCAAGTGCTTATTCCCAAATAAAAAGCCGGCTCTCGTGAACCGGCGT
>DNIT01000190.1:16891-17199 GCA_003489345.1 Pelotomaculum sp.
AGCCGGCTCTCGTGAACCGGCGTGTTGCTGTATTCATTTTTCTATTTTATATATTATCACAGATTCAAGGAAAAAGTGGCCCGGAAGTGGCCCTCTTTTGGTCACATTTTGGCCCGTTTCTGGTCACAAAGTGGCCCACTTTTGGCCCTAATGACAAATCGCATGCAACAGAATTAAATAAGGAAGGTTTTCGGAGTAGCGAGATAGGGAAGAACAATAAAAAACAGAGCACTATGTGACCTAAAACGTGACCTTTTACCATTTTTATGCAATACGAAAGGTCACAAAAAAGCCTCCGAAAATCGGAG
>DNIT01000122.1:0-346 GCA_003489345.1 Pelotomaculum sp.
ATGAGCGAGTTAACGAGCGATATGTACGCCTCTGTCGACTCCGCCGTCGCGGGAATTGAGCGCCAAATCAGAAAAAACAAGACCCGGCTGGAAAAGCGCCTGAGAGACGGCGCTCTGGAGCGTGAGGTCAAACCTGTATATGTCCCCTCCGGCGATGAAAATGAGGAAGAGTTTAAGATCATCCGCAACAAAAAGTTTTACATCGCCCCCATGTGCGTTGAGGAGGCCATCCTGCAGATGAACCTGCTGGGCCACACCTTCTTTGCCTTCAAGAACACTGAGGATGAGGACGCCTTTTCCGTCGTTTACCGCCGGAAAGACGGCGGCTACGGCCTGATCACCGATC
>DNIT01000122.1:464-3673 GCA_003489345.1 Pelotomaculum sp.
GCCTGATCACCGATCAGGAAGAATAAAACTCAGGCTTAAATAACACGGTCCCGCCTTACGGCGGGACTTTTTTAAGGAGACTTGTATGCGCTGGATTGAAGCCGCCTTTAAAACCGAAGGCGCGGACATAGACGAATTATGTGAAAAGCTGACTGCCCTGGGCGCGGAGGGCCTGGTCATTGAGGACGAGGCCGATTTCAGAAACTTTCTTGAGGCCAACCGGCAATACTGGGACTACGTCGACGAGGACCTGGCCAAGCGCTACGCAGGCGTTTCCAGGGTTAAGCTCTACCTGCCGGACGATGACGGCGGCCGGGCATCCCTGTCCCGCATGGCCGGCGTCCTGGGCATGGAACCTGACGTTGGGATTGTGGACGACGCGGACTGGGAAAATAACTGGAAGCAGTATTATAGGCCCATCCCGGTGGGCGAACGGCTGCTTATCCTTCCGGAATGGGAACCGATCCCCAGTGACAGCCCCAGACGAATTCTGCGCCTGGACCCGGGGCTTGCCTTCGGGACAGGCAGCCACGCCACGACCCGGATGTGCCTAAACGCCCTGGAAAAGGCCGCGGCAAGGGAAAAATTTGTGCTGGACATCGGTTGCGGCAGCGGCGCGCTGGCCATCAAGGCGGCTAAAAAATATCCGCAGGCACGGGTGGTCGGCATGGATTACTGGGGCGCGACCTGGGATTATGACCAGAGCCAATGTGAAAGCAACGCGTGGATCGAGGGTGTTGACAGCCGTACCACTTTCCAAAAAGGCGACGCGGCAAAGCTGGATTTTCCCGACGCCTATTTTGACGCGGCCGTCAGTAATTTCGTTTTCCACGAGGTAAGAAGCCAGCCGGACAAGGCGGCGCTGATCCGAGAAGCGCTGCGGGTGATCAAGTCCGGCGGCGTGTTCGCCTTTGAAGACGTATTTTTTTCAAGAACGCGCTATCCTGATCTGGAGGGGCTCGTAGCGGAATTATCCAAAGATGTGGCGGAGCTTCATTTTGTGGACACCCGCAAAAGTGACTTCGTGCCTGGATTCTTAAGAACTCCGCTGGTGGCCGGGCAAATGGGCCTGATCTACGGTGTGAAATAACATTCCGGTTTTTTCACTCTGCCTATAGATCGGCCGCGTCCCCGGCCTTGCTCCGGCCGTTTTTCCAGTTGTCATGCGCCCCACGCCTTTCGCTCCATAAGAGGAAATAATTAGGTAAAAAAATAACAGGTCATTATAAACACTCTTATCCGAGGGTGTTTTTGTTTTACCGCTCATACCGGCGGTTATTTATTTGATAGTTTAAAAACAAATCCTATGGTTTTTGAATAAAGAAATACGCTTTTTAAGTAGGGTTAGAGAAAGCTAACATCTATAATGAAAGAGAAAAATACGACCCTTCACTTAAAAACTAGAGGACGATGATTTAGCGGCATAAATTGTAGGTTGAATCAATTCTTTCTTTAAGGAGACATTGATGAGATATTGCCCCGCAGGATTTTATGAGTTCGGGGGCAATATTTTTCTGCGGGCCGAGCTTGCATGATTACCTTAAGGGGAGGAACCTGGTTTAGGCCGGCGCTCCCCCTTATAAGTTTCTAAAAATATTTAACAAAAAAATACTTGACAAATTTAAACTACGAACGTAGTATTTAGATACCAACGACAATTGTAGTTCTAAATAATGGAGGCGATTACATGTCAAAGGTAAATATTACCGAGGCAGAACTGGAAATTATGAGAATTTTATGGAAAAGCGACGTACCGTTGTCTTCCTACGATATCTGTGACAGGCTAGAGGATAAGACATGGAAATACACCACTGTTTCAACCTTACTGAGCCGATTGGCCGAAAAAGGCGCAATCACTTATGAGAAAAGGGGGAAATCCTATTTCTACACACCATTGCTGGAGGAGAACGCCTATAAAATCGGTCAGGCCAAGAAACTGATCGGCAAGATATACGACGGCTCCGTTAAAAATCTGGTCGCCGCACTCTATGAGAACAAAGAGATATCAGAGCAGGAGATCCAAGAGATCCAGAAGCTGTTCAAGCTGTTTTAGGAGGGGGAATGATGCTGCAATCGATTTTTCAGACCATGCTCACCCTGTCTGTGGCGGGCGGCGTGCTGGCGGGCATCCTGCTGCTGTTGAAGCCCCTGACCAGGAAAGCATTCAGCCCCAAATGGCAGTATTACATATGGCTTATCGTCCTGCTGGCCATGGTGGCGCCCGTTTCCATAAAACTGCCGCCCCATCCCGGCATAGCTCCATCTGCGCCTCCCTCCGCCGCAATTGAGCAGACAGATGCGACGCATACAGCGGAGCAGCCGCCTCTACAGCATCAGGAGACGAAAATCCTTGACGGTACGCCCATGGAATACAGAAGTATTGAGCTGGCGCCCCATGTTTCCATTGGCATAATTGATGCAATGGCTTTGCTTTGGCTTCTTGGCGCAGCCCTGTTCCTGTTATGCGGTATCGTCAGTTACCTTGTTTTTTGGTGCCAAATCAGGAAAAACGCTTTTGCCGTTAAGGGTTGCCGGGAGCTTGAGGAGTGCAAAGGGGCTATGAAAATAAGGCGCAGAATCGGACTCCTGATGACGGACGAGGTAACGGCGCCGTTGCTGATGGGGATTTTCTGCCCCGTTATAATACTGCCCCATATTGCCATGTCGCGTGAAAACCTGTCCTTTATTTTTCGGCACGAGCTTACCCATTACCAGCGAAAAGATCTGATCTATAAATGGCTGGCCATGCTTGTCAAGACGGTTCACTGGTTTAATCCCCTGGTTTACCTTGTGGTAAAAAATATGCATGAGGATTGCGAAATATCCTGTGACGCGGCGGTAACAAAGGATATGGACGATGAAGACAAAGACAATTATATGAAAACCATCCTCAGCCTGCTGTCTGCTGCCGGTTTAAAAAACCAAACCTTTACCACCGCCATGTGTCCGGAGGCAAAACAAATCAAAAGGAGGTTCGCTGTGATTAAACAGGCAAAGAAAACGAAGAAAATCCTATCGGTCATTTCGGCGCTTACGGCGGCGGCCGTAACAGCAGCAGCGCTATTTACCGGCAGCGCCCTGGCGGACATGACCAGGGACGGGCTGGAATACAGAACCCAAAAGGAGGTGTATTTTAAGGACGGGGTCAGATTCAGCGTAAATGTTTTGGGGAAAACGCTACCCCCTTGGGTAAATGATATTGCCGGCGG
>DNIT01000122.1:3774-4058 GCA_003489345.1 Pelotomaculum sp.
GACGGAAATGTGGACATCGCTGTCACCCCCGTGCAAATAAGAGATACCAAAGGACGGGTAGGGAATAGTGTCATTCTGGAGTTAAAGGGAACAACGGGACAAGCAAAATTCTCTTTTAGTGAATACGGGGCATATCGTGAGCCTACAATCGCGTTATATCAAAGATATAAAAATGAAAAACTATATGAAGCACCAATCGTATGCAATATGGTATTTCACGAATGGAATAATAAATGGTCCACATATAGGGAGAATTCACCCGCGGCAAGCTTGATATCCTCTAA
>DNIT01000067.1:0-6031 GCA_003489345.1 Pelotomaculum sp.
TGGCGGGGGTATCGAAGCTGGCGCCGATTTCGGAATATACGCTGGGTTGAGAGTGAGGATATCTCAAAAAACTCAATATGCAATTGTAAAGGCCAAAGAGCTACCGAAAAATCTGTTATTAGGAACCTTTAAACAGAATGATAATTCAAACGACGAAGTAAAAACAGCATGAACACCTCAGATTGGAGGGAAGTGTAGCCAATGCAGAGTGTACAGGCCCGGCACTTGCAGCAGTGGGTGGAGGACCAAGTTGCCATAGAAGAACCGACAGCAGATGATTTTGCGAAATGGATGGACAAGATAGGCCAGGTGCTTATATACCTGGCCTTGTTCTTCGGAACCATAACCCTGGTTGCACAGGTGGGCATATGGAGAGGCTGGTGGTAAGTGTGGCTAATGATGTAAGGTGTTGCGGTACCTGTAAGTTTTGGGTACCGGAAACCAAGGAAGTAAAGCCCCCATGGTCGCATTGCGGCATAAACGGGAAAACGAAAGTAGAGGACGATAAGCCCTGTCTGGCGTGGATTTTGAAAAAGCAATAGGGGAGGGTAGTACGTGGCAGGCACACAGTCAGATCAATATACAAAGATACCTAATGATATCTTAGAAAAAATTATGGAAAGCAAACTCAACGGTACTCAGGTGAAATTAATTATGGCTGTGTGCCGTTTTACTTTTGGCTTTCAGAGGGAATCTGCTGAACTGTCAATATCATTCTTATCAGAAGCTACCGGCATTAATCCCCGTAATATCCGCAGAGAACTGGAAATATTAACAAGAAGGAATATAATCCTTGCGCATAGTGAGCAGCATGGAACCAGGGCCCGGACCATTGGAATCAATAAAGAGGTAAATCAGTGGCTAGAGAGGGTCAAATCACCCCCACTAGATGATGTTAGAGAGGGTCAGTTGACCCCCTCTGAAAACATTAGGGAGGGTCAGCTCGCCCCCCCTAGAGAGGGCGAATTCACCCCCTCTAGAGAGGGTCAATTGACCCCCCAAGAAATAAAAAAAGAAAACTATAAAGAAAATATATATAGTATTTCTGCTCGCAAGGTTTTTTCAGTTTGGAACGAGCAAGGTATTATCATTCACAGAGAATCAACTGAGGAAATCAATAAAGTTATTAATTCTTCATTGAAAAAATATGGACTAGAAAAAGTAGTGTTGGCTATTCAGCGATACGCAAAAATGTATCATGACCCAGACTACTTTTTTTCTTACAAGTGGACTCTTATCAACTTCTTAGGTAGAAAAAGAGGCCTTCCCGACTTCCTGGATGGCGGGGAAAAGTGGGAGAACTATTTAGCACGCGGCCATCCCAAGGATAAAAGGAAAGCGCCTGTTGATGCTCTGGGTGACCCGGTCCCGGGGGCTCAGGATATGACACCGATATGAACAGTTTGTTATAGATGCTTAAGTGCGAAGGAGGGAAAACCTTGATTAATTCGATTGTAATAAAAGCTATTCCCGGAACGTGTCTTTGTGATACATGTAAGTTTTATTATGTGTCTGGTTCTTATGGGGATGAAATTACAGGTTGTGGTTTAGCCAACGACTGTAACAGTGATGATTTTTATTGCCGCGGCTGTGACGGAAATAACGAGTGCCAGGGCTGCGGAGGATACGAAAATACGGCCGAGTAGTTGCGCATTCCATGTATTAAGCGATGCAAGGAGGAAAAGGATATGAAGTTAACAATCGTCTATACAGGATGTGGTCAAGTGGGTATGGAAACATGGGCGGACTATCACAAAACCAAGGTAATTGAGTTTACGGAGGAGCAGAAAGAAGAGATTAAGCCGCCTGAGGGAATGAGTATATCCAATGTAATATTTGAAATCAGAGATTGATAAAAGGAGGCACGCCATGGATTTCACTGATTATGATGCTGAATGCCGGGTGCTATCAGCTATGATGCATTCGGAAATAGCCTGTATAGAAGCCATAGACCTGCTGCATGAAGATGAGTTTTCAGACTATCTCAACCGGCAGGTCTTTTTGTTGATGCAGAGCCTATATGTACGGGGAATAAGACCAACTTTGGTTGAGATTTTCAAGGAGGGGCATACCTTGGGATTCCTGACAAAAACCAAAGATATCGAAAGTATAAAGTATATTGCTGAGCACTACATCAGCGATCAAAACATCAAGTACTGGATACAGAAGGTAAAGCAAGCCAACAAGGCCAGGGAGGCCCAGAACCTGCTGCGAAAATATAATGCCACCCTGAACGACGGCAAGCTCAATATCCAGCAATTTATAACCGAGGCTTCCAGCGACTTCTTTGCCCTGGCCATGGATGCCGGCAGCGAGAAAATAGACACCCCCCAGGAGGTAGCCGACCTGGGGATTAAGCTGGTGACAGAGCGAGTGGAGAGGTACCGGAAGATGGCAGAGGAATGCAGAATCCAGGGGCAGGTACCCATGGAGGGGGTGATTACCGGGTTGCCTACCCTGGACCGGATGACCCTGGGGATGAAGCCCGGGGACCTGGTTATATTAGGAGCACAGACCGGCCACGGCAAAACGGCATTCGCTATGAACGTAGCCAAGGCTGCCTGTGTCGATACCAAGAATAATATCCTGTATATCAACACCGAGATGAGCAAGGAGCAGATAGCCCGGCGCTGGGGAGCCATACTCAGTGATGTAGCCCTCTATCAGATCCAGTCCGGCAGTTTGACCAACGAGCAAAAGGAAACGGTCGTGCAGGCTTACAACCGCCTGAGAAAGTCCGGGTTTTATCCGTGCAGTATTCCTAATCTCACGCCTCAAAAACTTGATGTTATGGCCCGGAAAGCGAAGATACAGCGGAACATTAAGCTGCTGATTCTGGACTACGTTGGCAGGATGGAGAAGGTACAGAAGGGCATGGATGAATGGCAGGTACTTGAACAGATAGTCAAAAGCATAAAGCTGCTTGCTCAGAACTTAGGTATTGCTTGTTTGGTATTAGTACAACTTACCCCAACCGGAGAACTCCAAGGAGCCAAACGGATGGAAAACGAATGTGACCTGATGCTGAAAATGATACCGGTAGAAAAGGATGAGCATAGAAAAAAGATTGAGCAAAAGCTGAAGAAGCATTTTGAAGAATTCAACTACCGGATATTTGTGCAAAAGGCCCGGGATGCGGAAAGCGGGGTAAGTATTCCCTTGGTATTTGAAAAGCCCAAGCAGCAGATCAGGGAGGCTCAAGAAGAGGGAACCGGCTATGAAGATATCGGAACGGTAGTGGACATGTAAAAAAAAGGAGGATGAACACTATGGCAGAGGGAGCTAGACATTTAGTAGTTGTTGAGGAATTTGGCGGTAAGTACTTGATTAACGAGGCCTATAGGCCAATAGCGGAGGGCCTGATTGATAAGTATAAGGAGTTAAACCATTTGGCGGCAGGAAGTTTTTTATTTATTGATAATATTTCCGACACCGGTAAGAGCTGGAACAAGATGAGGTATGCCACTACCAATAAGATTCCGGCCAAGTGGAGTGATGCGATATACCAGCTGACCAATACTCGCTTTGATTACTACATTGAGTTCTTTAAGACCAATATAGAGCAGATGGCTAAAGAGCAGATAGTTGCGCTGGTTTACCATGAGCTGCGTCACGTTGACCCAGACGGAAACATGAAGCATCACGACGTGGAGGACTGGGTTGAGATGGTTGATAAACTAGGACCTAATTGGGCTGATACCAAGGCACGCATACCCAACCTTCTGGATATGGATATTAACTGGGATAACATCAAGTCCCAGCCCAATCTGTTTGAAAGCTACACCAAGCTGCAGCTGGTAAAAGGAGAAGATGGCAACGAGTAATCCGATATGACCGTGCATGTAAGGGAGGGAGGCATTTGGACTACCAAGAGTTTTTAGAATCCAAGAGAATAGTACACCAGAGTAAAGGGCTTAACATTCCGCGAGACGAGTTAAGCCCTTTATTATTCCCTTGGCAAGGGGATGTTACGGAGTGGGGGCTAAGTAAAGGTAAAGCCGCCATATTCGCTGATTGCGGCCTGGGTAAAACTCCGATGCAGTTAGAATGGGCCAAAGAAGTACACCAGCACACCCGGCAAGATGTGCTGGTGCTGGCCCCTCTGGCAGTAGCACAGCAAACCGCCAGGGAAGCTGAGAAGTTTGATATCCCGGTGAATCTTTGCAGGGACCATCAGGATGTCAAACATGGAATCAATATAACAAACTATGAGCGCCTGGACAAATTTAACCCCAGATATTTTGGCGGGGTGGTCCTGGATGAAAGCAGTATTTTAAAATCCTACATGGGCAAGGCCAAACGAGCCATACTCAATACCTTCAGGGGCATGCCCTACAAACTGGCTTGTACGGCCACACCTTCACCCAACGATAACACCGAGCTATTAAATCATGCTGAATTTTTGGACGTAATGACATCTGGAGAAGCTCTTACTCTCTGGTTTATAAACGATACCCAGAAGGCTCAGAACATGCGGCTCAAACACCATGCAGTAAACGACTTCTGGCAGTGGGTGTCCAGTTGGGCGATATCATTTTCAAAGCCGTCAGATCTGGGATATCCGGACGATGACTTTATTCTTCCACCATTAAACCTACACGAGGTAATTATCCCAGTTGACCAACGAGATCTGACCGGAGAAAAACTATTTCGGGATATAGAAATGAATGCTACAGCATTCCACCATGAAAAGAGATTGACCACAAATGCCCGTGCACAGGCAACGGCAGAAATGGCCAGAGCTTACAATGACCAGGTTCTGATATGGTGTGATACCAATTATGAGGCCGACGAGCTGCGTCGGCTGATTCCGGAAGCGGTGGAAGTGCGGGGCAGCGACTCCATAGATCATAAAGAGCAGGCGGCCCTGGACTTTGTAGACGGCAAGTTCAGGGTACTGATATCAAAACCCTCTATATTTGGCTACGGCCTGAACTTCCAGCATTGCCACCGGTCCATATTCTGCGGGATGAACTATAGCTTTGAGATGTTCTACCAGGCAGTCAGGCGCTTATGGAGATTCGGCCAGGCCTATCCGGTGGATGTCCACCTGGTACTGGGCGAGACTGAAAAACATATCCTGGAGACTGTGAAAACGAAGCAGGCGCTCTATAAAGAAATGAAATTAAATATGGTTACGGCCATGATAGCCAACCACCACAAAAGCAGGCAGGGGGTGAAGTACAGGATGGATTATACACGGAAAGAGGAAAAGGGTAAGAGCTGGACTGCGGTTTGCGGTGACTGTGTGGAAGAGATCAGAAAGGTACCCGACAACAGCGTCCACTTCCCGATATTCTCCCCGCCGTTCAGCAACCTGTATATCTACAGCGATTCATACCGGGATATGGGCAATGTAAAGAATCATAAAGAATTCTTCCGGAACTTTGAATACCTGGTACCGGAATTATATAGAATCACGGTTCCCGGGAGATTATGCGCCGTACACTGCAAGAATCTGCAGCGGTTCAAGAGCCGGGATGGTGCGGCCGGCATATACGACTTCCGGGGTGATGTGATTCGCTCCATGGAGAAATTTGGCTGGCAGTACCACAGTGAAGTGTGCATCTGGACTGACCCGGTCCGGGAAATGCAGAGAACCAAAACCCATGGCCTGCTGTATAAGCAGCTGCGCAAAGATGCCAGCTATAGCCGCCAGGGCATGGCTGAATACCTGGTGGTGTTCCGGAAGTGGCCGGACGATTACCAGGACCCGGAGCCGGTCACCCATACGAAAGATGACTTTCCCCTGGAACTGTGGCAGCGGTACGCGTCCCCGGTCTGGTTCGATATCCAGAGGACCGATGTACTCAACGCGGCCATTGCCCGGGAAGATGAAGATGAAAAGCACCTGGCGCCGCTGCAGCTGGGAGTAATCGAACGGGCCATAGAACTATGGACCAACCCCGGCGATATCGTATTCAGCCCATATATGGGAGTAGGCAGCGAAGTTTACCAGGCCGTGAAGATGGGGCGTCGGGGATATGGTATCGAACTGAAGGAACAGTATTGGAGCTGGACTGTCCGGTAC
>DNIT01000067.1:6141-7742 GCA_003489345.1 Pelotomaculum sp.
GGGATATGGTATTGAGCTGAAGGATCAATATTGGACCTGGGCTGTCCGGTACCTGCGGTAGTTGGATGCTGAGATGAACCAGATCAGCCTCTTTGATGAGGTCAGTTAGGAGGGGAAAGCGTAATGATTACCTATAGAAGCCAAGATCCTCCCACCTTAGGACAGATACGGGATGACTTAGATATTTTGAAGCCTAACCCAATGACGATAGACCATGATATATGGCGGGAGTTGTGTACGGTTAAAAACCATGAACCTAATAAAACACTGATTATTAATGTTATGGATACCCCGCCTAAAGGAAGGTACTGTATATCTTCAGACATCGTTCTTGATGTGACCAAACCAGGCGCTTTCCGGCAAACCATAACTATATGCCGTAAATATCATAACTGTAATTGTAATGGTTTGGGGGGCGGCAGTTGCGGGAGTTATTTACACTGGATACTCAAAAATAAAGATAAGTGCGAGAAAAATGAGCATGCAAAGGAATTGGCTCTATTTTAGGAGAGGAGGTGCGCCATGGCAACCATAGCGGAGCTGTTGAGGGCACGGAACCATATAGCTGTCTGGGAGCAGGAGCATGGCCGGGAAGCTACCCCGGATGACCTTATGGTAATCCTGTACAACCAGAAGGTGGACGATACCCGGGAAAAACGGGAGTCCAAAAAGCGGATGAAACGGAAGCATCCCAAGCGCAAGGAGTACCTGACCAAACGAGATAAAGAGCTCATAATTGTAATGGCCGCCTGTGCCCAGGGGCTACAAAACATCATAGACGAATGGCAGGAACATGATCAGAACCCGTTCCTGCTTCGTTGTTTAAGGACCGCAAATACCTGGATATACAAGGCTATGGAGTGGATGACCAAGGACCTGCCGGAGCGGGAAAAAATGAACCTGCTCCGGACGGCAGCTTATAACGAGGTCGGAATTATTGAGTACGGCGTAAGAAGAGCAAAGGAGGCATAAATAATGACTGACAAATTGCTGCCCTGCCCGTTTTGCGGAAGAATCCCACAAATAACGGCTAAAAAATGTTTATCGTCATTAAAATGGAATAAAAATTATCCCAACAATGGTAGAAATTTATACATTGAAAAAGAATGGTATTCAGTGGAATGTATCTGTTGCGAACTCTTAAAATCTTTTACCACAGAAGAAGAAGCCATTGCCGCTTGGAACCGCCGCGCTGCTGGCTGGATACCAACCGTGGAGAGGTTACCGGAAGAAAACGTAGATTGCCTTGTTTACCCCGCATCAGAAGAAATTGTGATCGCTAGGCTGGTTAAGGGCAACTTTTACTATTGGTGGTTTGATGCTTTTGATAGCCCGGATTGGGTAAAGGTAGAAGGCGTTGTTACACATTGGATGCCGCTGCCCAAGCCGCCAGAATTATGTGAAGGAGGCGGGATAGATGTCACAATACGATAAATGCAAGGCCTGCGGGGCCCCGATTATCTGGGTAAAGACCAAGGACGGCAAGCATGTGCCATGTAACCCGGAGGAGATTGAAATAGACCCGGCCGGGGCCAAAACGATGTGTGTCGTTACCGATGATGGCGGCTTGGAGTGGGGCAGCCCGGTAAACCGCGATAGTT
>DNIT01000067.1:7845-8203 GCA_003489345.1 Pelotomaculum sp.
GTAAACCGCGATAGTTTGTTTTTGCCGGACAGAACTGTGACGGGGCGGGTAAGCCATTTTGCTACATGCCCGGCAGCCAACAAGTTTAGGAAGAGGTGAGGGCATGGAATATTGGCGGCAGACAAAATATGGACTTATTGTGCCAGAGCATGCCACTGCAAAGAGAGAACGGCCGACTGCTTTCAGTTTCTTTGCAGGAGTCGGGGGCATGGATCTGGGATTCATTAAAGCGGGATTTGAGGTTGTGGGTGCTAATGAATTTGATCCGGCAGCGACGCTTACATACATGGTTAATTTATGCAGCTATCCGGTACAAATACATTACATCGAAGGCATGAAGGATAAAGAACGGCTCAAT
>DNIT01000067.1:8353-8680 GCA_003489345.1 Pelotomaculum sp.
GAACACAATACCCCGTTTGGCCTCTACAACAACGCTACGGGCTCTGGCCTAGCCGGAAGCGGACATATAAAACATCATCCGGAACAGGCCCCAGTACGTAATTTCTGGTTCGGAGACATCCGAAAACTAAAAGGAAAAGACATACTGGATGCTCTTGGAATAAAGAAAGGCGATCTTGACTGCGTGTTCGGTGGGCCCCCCTGCCAGGGCTTCAGCGCAGCCGGAAAGCAAAATATCGCCGATCCCAGGAATAACCTTGTCTATGAATATGGCCGCATGATTGTTGAGTTACAGCCCAAAACATTTGTCATGGAAGAAGTACCTGCG
>DNIT01000096.1:0-5570 GCA_003489345.1 Pelotomaculum sp.
AAGCTGGACATTTTTTTATATCTTGACGTATACATTATTTTTGGTTATAATAATTTTTGTATCAGTTTTACGGGATGTAGCGCAGTTTGGCTAGCGCGCTTGCCTTGGGAGCAAGAGGCCGGGGGTTCAAATCCCTCCATCCCGACCATCCAGATTGCGTTGGGGCGTCGCCAAGCGGTAAGGCACCGGACTCTGACTCCGGCATTTCGTTGGTTCGAATCCAGCCGCCCCAGCCAAAATAACATATGGGCCATTGGCTCAATGGTAGAGCAGGCGACTCTTAATCGTCAGGTTGCAGGTTCGAGTCCTGCATGGCCCACCAAAAGTGAGCAACGACAAAGCTTCCGGAAAAAGGGGCGCTTGTCGTTGCTCTTTTATTAAAGGTAACAGCAATTAACCCATCTTTTTAACAGATGGGTTAATTTTTGAGTTAAGACATTTTAGGTTTAAACGTTTCACAACAGGTATTCTCAGAGATATTGCAAATTTTGTTATCGATACTTGACCTGACCTCAATATTATCTGCAAGACACTTACCGGTATCGTTGTGATGGCACTCTTCAATTCTACAGTTAATACCTTCCGGCATCAGCGCACCTCCTTTAATCCGGTTGTAATTATTCTAACCGCATCTAAGGAAGTGATACTTTTAAAATTTTGTTAATCATAATAAACAATATGCTTTATTTCTTTTTTTTCTTCTCCTGCTGCATGGCCTGCTCCGCCAGTTCAACCAGTTCAGCAGCAGTAGAAACGTCCACGGTGGGGACCGCGCTGAATAAGCCGATCTCCGGAACGCAGTGTCCGAGCTCCAGGGTCTTAACTCTTGTCCGGATTCTGTCCACTACCACAGCCGCTCCCTGGGCGTCTGTTTCCGGTAAAATAGCCGCAAACTTTTCATCGCTATAAAGAGCCAGGAAGTCTCCTGGGCGGTTCATCTCTTTGCTGATTGCGCTTCCCAGCAACTTGTTATCTTGGCTGTTGTGGCTGGCGCTGCACATCACCAGAGTAAGTGATCTCACGGTGCGGGCGGCCCGTCCCCATTCCCGCCTCAGGTAATCGTCAAAAAAGCGCCGGTTGGGGAGCCCGGTAAACTCATCGAAGTACTGTTTGCTAATTTTTTCCTGATCCGGCTTTTGTTCCGTAATGTCCAGGCCCGAACAAATATAGCTCTCAAATCCTCCCCCGGCTGAAACAACCGGTTTACCCTCTTCCAAAATCCAGCGGTACGTACCGTCCGCCCGCTTCAGGCGATATTCATAGCGATTGCTTTGGCGTTTGCCGCAAGCTTCTTCAACAGCTTTTAGATACCCCTTAATGTCTTCAGGATGCACGCCGTCCCACCACCCGCTCCCAATATCTTGCTCTAACGTGCGGCCGGTGAATTCCAACCACCCTTTATTAAAAAATGAGCCTGTTCCGTTCTGGTTTAACACTTTGACCAATAACGGGATATTATCAATCAAATTTTGGGAAAAGCTGTCACTCATGTTTGGGCGACTCCTTTCATTTCCTTTGGTCCGATAACTTTCATCTTCTAAAACATTCCCCATTAAATATTATTTGTATAAAAAAGTCTTAAATTGTCGGCTTAATATTTAGACATCAACTTCATAATTCCTTCTATAAAAAATTAATTTTTTTATATTCTCTAAGCCATGTGATAAAAAATCTCCCCTTTTCTTATCTATGTCATATTATGCAAATATTTATTAGAAACCGGATTTGTAATTTAATTTTCAACATATTGACAATCAGGTCAGCATAACCCGGCTGTCACCATTCAGATTTTTTCACCTTTTTATTGAGTTTTAAACTAACGCGACTATCTACAAATATTCTAAACATATAATTTCACCAATACAAAAAGACCCGCGTTTTCGCGGGCTGGATTCCTGGCAATATGGTTTTTGAGCAGAATCAGATTTTGACCAGTCTGTTTTTGACTGCATGGATGGCTGCCTGAGTCCGGTCCTCGACCCCCAGTTTTTGAAATATGTTGGTCAGGTGGTTCTTTACTGTTTTCTCGCTGATAAATAATTTCTTGGCAATGGCACGGTTGCTTTCACCATGCGCAACCAGGCTCAACACATCGAATTCACGCCTGGTCAGTTTCCCTGATGAGGTTCCAAGTTGGTTTTGTGATGACAGCCGGGTATATTCATGAAACATTTTGGCCGTCATGGACGGGGTTATAAATGACTCTCCTCTGGCCACTGCCAGAATGGTTTGGATTAAAACGCCGGGGCTGATATCTTTTAAAATATAGCCTGACACTCCCGCCTTGATTAGTTCAAAAAGGTATTCTTCCTGGTCATGGATGGTCAAGGCAATTATACCGATCTCAGGCTTCTCATTTTTAATCGCCCGGGTAGCTTCAATTCCGTTGGTGACCGGCATACTGATATCCATCAGGATCACGTCCGGCTGCATACGGAAAGCCCGTTCAACGGCCTGAGCGCCATTTTCGGCCTCACCCACAACTTTGATGATCTCCTCGGCCGATAAAATTTTGGTTAACCCTTCTCTAACCAGAGCGTGGTCGTCCACGATCAACACCTTTACTTTCTCCATAGAACCGGGTTCCTCCCCCAAATAACGAAGTTGTGACAGGCATTAATAGCCTGTAGGGACCGAAACACATAATGCCGTGCCATTACCGGGAGAAGAGGTTATACGCATCTCTCCTTTTAAAAGCTGCACTCTCTCCCTTATGCCAACCAGACCGTATCCCCCAGCGGACTGCTCTACCATCACCTTGTCCTGTTCAAAGCCGAGACCGTCATCCTTGATATGTATATGTATCTTGTTATCAAGCACTTCCACCTTAACCAGAGCATTGTCAGCCCGGGCATGCTTTCTAATGTTGGTTACCGCTTCCTGCACAATCCTGAACAAGGCTACCTCGACAGAAGCGTCCAGTCGTCTTTGCAGCCCAGAGAAAAGAAATTCTATTGGGTGTCCGTTCTGCAGCCGGTAATCGCTGAGATATCTTTTTATCGCGGGAACCAGCCCCAGGTCGTCCAAGACCATGGGCCTTAAATCAAAAATGATTTTTCTGACGTCCATGAGGCTCATGCGAACCAGTTCCTGTAAGGCGACCAACTCTTCCCTGACTTTTGCCGGGTCCAGGTCCAGAAGTTTCAGGCAATATTCCGCCCTCATTACAATATTGACCATGGATTGCGCCGGGCTGTCGTGAATTTCCCGCGCCAACCGCTTACGCTCTTCCTCCTGGGCTTTGATAATGCTCAGGGCAAGGCTCTGTGCTTGCCGGTACTCGCCAATTTTCGAACTGAGGTCATTCAGCCCACTACCCAGAAAACTGTAAACAACACCGACTTGAGAGATTATTTTTTCAGCCCGCTCTTTAATCCCCCGAAACTGCTGCAGGCTCTTTTCAAATTGTGCGTATTGCTGCTCTAAAACCTTTTCTTTCTCGCCCAGCTTGAATATTTCCAATTGGAGGTTATAGGTATGGTCGTAAACGTTTTTAATAACCTCGTCGGCATACTTGTTAAAATTTTTCCTAATTTCCATCAATCGCAGAGCGGCTTTTTCCCCTTTGTAGGATAAATCATCGACCTGCGCCCGAACGTCCAGAAGTTCCTTTTTAACCTCGGTTAACTCTTCTGACAGCCTGGAAACCTCCAGGCGTGAGTTCTCCAAGACGTCGTATACCTGCATTTTCCTGCGATCAAGAGCATCCAGCGTATCCTTAAAAATTTGATTGAGAACCCGGTCAAGTGCATTAATATCTAACATGAGTCGACCTCTTTACCTTTTCGGTAAGTATTCGATAAACTCTCCAATGAATCATTCCTTATATACGAAATATACGAAAGATTTTGCAGCCTTTATTTATATATTTTTAATGTTTTATAATGAATTGATTCGGGTAGAGGATGGTGCTATAATTTCACCCATGAAGAGAAAAACAAGGGTAAAACTGGCCAAGCTTCGCAGAGCCGGGAAAAAAGTCTCAATAAGGCTGGCTGGTATTGCCACCGGCGCCACCCTAATTGCAATTTCGATCAACACCTTTATGATCCCCTACGGGCTGCTGTCGGGAGGAGTGTCGGGCCTGTCCCTGATGGTCAATTACCTTACCGGCTTTCCTGTCTACCTCGGTATTTTTCTCATAAATCTACCTGTTTTCATCTGGGGTCTGAAGGAACTTGACCACAAGTTTATCATTTACAGCGCCGCAGGAACAATCGTACTCGTTATCGTCCTGCCTCTGTCCAAACCATACATACCTGTATACGGGCTTGACCTGTTCCTGGCTTCCCTTTTTTCCGGTATTGTTACAGGTCTAGGGAGCGGCATCGTATTAAAATACGGAGCCTCCACCGGAGGAACCGATATCATATCTATGATCGCGAAGAAAAAGAAGAACATTTCCGTTGGGGCTACTTCCTTCTATTGCAACATAGCGGTGTTGCTCCCCTCACTGTATTTCTTCGATCTGAAGATTGCCATGTATACCGCCATCAGCATGTGGGTTGGGGGGAAAGTTATCGACGCGGTTATAGAAGGGTTTAACCACAACAAGTCAGTCATGATCATCTCGGATAAAAGCCCTGAAATTGCTGACCGCATCATGCATGAAATGCGCCGGGGGGTAACCTACCTGGAGGGCCAGGGAGCATATTCAGGACAACCAAAGCTGGTGATTAGCTGTGTCGTCAGTCACTATGAAATCCCCAGGGTCAAAGAAATCGTGCATGCAATTGATAAAAAGGCTTTTATCTATATCACCGAAACGGTAGAGGTAAAAGGCAGAGGTTTTACATGGTAACTAACCAGTTAAGCTCAACACCTCAATAATTGGAATAGCCAAGCCTATATCCTTATCCTTACCGTCCTCGGTGCGATGCACAGTTCCAAAGACCACCCCGACCACTTGACCGTTCCGGCTGTAGACCGGGCTTCCGCTGTTTCCCGGATAAATAGGAGCGTCAATGGTGAATACCTGTTCTGCTTTGCCCCTAACATTCAGGTACTCTTGCACCGTGCCTTCAACAGCAATATTGTTGAGTGAAAGCGGGTTGCCAACTACCCTGATCCTATCACCCGGCTGGGGCGCGCCCCGTTCATCCAGGGCAACCACCGGCAAATCCGCGCCGTCGAGGTTGATTACCGCCAGGTCATATTCCGGCCTGCCGGACCAGTTAACGGCTTTGAAAACTCTGCCGTCAGGGAATTCAACCACTACGTTTAGCGCGTCCTCAACCACGTGGTGATTGGTGACAATCACCCCCTGCGGGTTGATATTAAAACCGGTACCACGCTTCTGCTCCACTGTGATAGAGGAACCCTTTTTACGCGCCACCACCTGGACCTGTACCACAGCCTGCACCATTTCATTATCGATATCTTTTTTCAGGTGAAATGATTCGGTAATTAGCTCGGCTAACGGAGCGTTCCCGAATGAGTGGAAGGATGTAACCGCAACAAGACCAATAAAAGCCAAAAGCGTTAGTAGCGCGGCAAACCTAAAAAGAGCCGGACGGCCGGCAGTAATTCTTTCACCGTCAGCATTTTCCTCTGCGTAGCCATCGTCAGGC
>DNIT01000096.1:5899-6050 GCA_003489345.1 Pelotomaculum sp.
TCAACTTCCACCTTTTCTTGGAGTTGGCTGCCCTGCCCATATCCCATGTTTCCTTATAGCCCATCTTTGCATGCGACGGGACGCTACGTCCCTTTAAAACACCTTTCACCCTTTTGCCCATAAGCGCCTCCCTTTCTTTCAATTAAAGGTT